>JBGPIL010000245.1:0-2605 GCA_041484905.1 Nitrospiria bacterium | reverse complement strand
GGTTTGCGCGGGCTCATGATGCCGGAAGTCGTCGCGCTCACGATCGACAGCACGCTCTATCTGCTCGGCCCGCAAGGCGGTCAGCACGGCCGCGGCATGGGCGGCGGGGGGGGCCGGGGCCAGGGCGCCCAATCGGCCGGCGCGCCTGATACCACCAGCACCAAGGAGCCCGGCTTCTTCTCGGTGTTCAACGTCAAGCGGATCAAATCGGGTGATTTCGGGTTCTTCATTGAGATGATCGAGCAGGGGCTGGCCCGCTCCCGCGCCTATATCGGCTCGCAGCACGCGGACCAGGCCAACCGGGTCAAGCCGGCCGTCCTGCATGACGTGTCGATCATCTCCGGCCTCTGCCTGTTGATGCTGACGGCCAAGCTGTTGAAAGTCCTGCCCGGCATTCCCTTCGCGCCGGGTTACAAGATCACGTTTTTGGTTCCGCTCTATATTCTGGCGGCTGAATTGACCCACACGCGGTTCGGCGCCACGATCACGGGGACGACCGTCGGCGTCATCTCATTTCTGTTCGGCGACGGCCGGTTCGGTATTTTCGAGATCTTAAAGCACATCACCCCGGGTCTCGTGGTCGATCTGTTCGCGCCGCTGACCCGGCAATGGATGAAAAAACCGTCCACCGTGACGTTCATCCTGCTGGGCGCGCTCTGCGCCTTTGCGCGGTCGACCACCATGCTGGCCGTCGTCTTCTTCATTGAAGGCAACGCGCTGCTCTACGCCATGGTCGGCTTTCAAGCCGTCTCGCAGATTTTCTTCGGCGCGCTCAGCGGATTCGTCACCTTCTATCTGGTCAAATCACTCGGGCGGTTGAAAACGGCCGCCGGCCTCGCGGCTGCGCAGCAGGCCGCGGTACCCTTCGATAATCCGCCGGCCGGTCCAAGCGGGCTTGCGGGCGCCCCGCTCGATACGCCGGCCGCTTCGCCACCACCCGAGGGCGGTGGAGGGCGCGGCGGCGGCAGCGGCGGCGGACGGGGCCGCGGCGGTGGAAGCGGGAGCGGGCAGACACAGGACATCAAACAACCGTTGATCAACACCAAATAAACGCACGTTCAACGTCTCTATCAACGCAGGACCACATGGTAAGGGGGGAGCACTCGCATGGCTGAGATTATTACAGGCAAGGGGATGGACCGCACGCATATCAAGGGCAAGCTCATGGCCGAATCACTGGTCGATAAGCGCGTGCTGAAAACCACCGGAACGGACAAGGAAATCAGCATTCTTCCTAAGCTGAACGTCATCGGCATCGGCGGTCACAGCATTCTGGATCGGGGCAAGTCGGCCGTCTTCCCCTTGATCGATGAGATCGTCAAGAACAAGGGCCAGTACCAGATGATCCTTGGGGTGAGCGGCGGGGCGCGCACCCGCCACATTTTCAGCGTGGCATTGGATTTGGGTATTCCGACCGGCGGACTGGCCCATGTCGCCGGCGCGTCGGAGGAGCAGTACGAAAAAATGCTCCAGGCGTTGCTGGCCAAGCACGGCGGCATTCAGCTCACCAAGGATCACATCTGGGACATCCCGCACAAGCTGGCCTCCGGAATGATTCCGATCATGATCGGCATGCCGCCCTACCACTATTGGGAGCAACCGCCGCGTAAAGGCCGGCTGCCGATGAACGGGTCGGATTTCGGCCTCTATATTTTCGCCGAAGCGCTCGGCGCGCGGTCGATGATCTACCTCAAGGACGAAGACGGCCTCTACACCGACGACCCGAAGAAAAACCCCAAGGCCGAATTTATCCCGAAGATCAGCGTCCAGGAGCTGCTCAAGCTCGACCTGCCCGATCTCCTGATCGAGCGGATGGTCCTGGAGACGATGATGAACGCGCGCCACATGAAGGAAATTTACATCGTCAACGGCCTCAAGCCGGGCAACCTCACCAGGGCGCTCAATCACGAAAACGCGGGGACGATTATTTATAAAGCGTAGGTAGTTGGGTAGATAGGTGGCTAGGTAGCTAGGAGAAACAATCGCTTTAATTCTCCCCAGCCACCTAGCTACCTGATCACCTAGCCACCTTCTGGGGTAGCTAGAAATGAAATTTGACGAGGTCGAAAACCTTCGAATCTACCAGCAGGCGGAGGGCATCGCCGATCGGATTTGGGCCGTGGTGTCTCCATGGAGTGCCTTTCCCAAAGAAACGGTCGGCAGGCAGCTCGTGCGATCTGCCGACTCCATTGGAGCAAATATCGCAGAAGGATATGGACGTTTTCACCTCAAAGAAAATGTCCGTTTTCTCTATATCGCACGGGGCTCATTAGTGGAAACGAAATTCTGGATGAAAAGAGCGCTGACCAGAAAACTGATTGCCCAGGATGTCTACCAGGATCTGTTGGGCCAATTGGACAATCTTGTGCCTCAATTGAATGCGTTTATCAGTGGAAAGCGGAAGCAAGATCGTCAACGAACAGCAAGCCGGCTGTCAACCGAGAGCACGCAATTACCTAGCCACCTCACCACCTAGCTACCCAGCCACCTTTAAGGAGGGTTCATGGCCATTGTGAAGGACAAGAAAACCGGACGGAAGGAAATTGAAACCGAGTTCATGGGGGAGTCGCTCTCCTCCAAAACACTCATCGCCTCCACGGAAGGC
>JBGPIL010000244.1:0-2633 GCA_041484905.1 Nitrospiria bacterium | reverse complement strand
GATCAGGCGGTGGAACAGTTTACCCGGGCCGTGACTTGGAGCCCGGACACGCACCGGTATCATCAGTCGCTGGTCATGACGTTCATGGCCATGCGGCGCGGGCCCCAGGCCATCCAGTTCTATAAAGAGTTGATCGGCCGCAATCCGAAGAGCGGTGTGGTGCACTATTGGCTGGGGCGACTCTATCTGGAGCGGCAATCGCTCGATGATGCGGCGAGGGAATTTGACCTGGCCCGGCAATTGGCGCCACGGGACGAGCACGGCGTGATCTCGCTCGGCCATGTTTATCTCCGGCAGGGCAAGGAAGAAGAGGCGCTGGCCGCCTACCAACAGGCCAACGTGCTGGCGCCTCGTGTGGCGGCGGTGCACGCCGGCCTGGGCACCATCTATTTTCACCGCAAGCAGGATGACCAGGCGGAGACGGAATATAACAACGCCTTGATGATCGATCCCTCGTTGTCGGAGGCGCGTTACAATTTGAGTTTGATTTACGAGCGGCGGAAGGAATGGGACAAGGCCGTCAAACAGTGGAAGCAGCTGCTGGAGGATGATCCCAACGAATCCCAGGCGCGCGAACGGTTGGCGCGCCACTATCTGACCGCCGGTCAGTATGCCGATGCGGTGGACGAATACACCATGCTATCGGAAGTGCGGCAAGCTTCGCCGGAGGTCTTTCTGGCGCTGGGCGAGGCGCAAGTCCTGTTGGCCGCCACGGTGACCGATCGAAGTGAACAGCGGCAACTCAAAGATGCGGCCGTCGAGGCATTCCAACGCGTGCTGGAGCTGGAGCCGTCCAATGCCCAGGCCCGCCGCTATCTGGATCAATTAAACCGGGGGCGCGCCGCCGCGCCGCCTCCGTCCCATTCACCCCATTCAAATTGACGAGGGTGGCATGCGCGGACGAATGATGGTGTGGGGCTTGGTCGCGGCGTGGGCGGTTTGGATCTGGGCCACTCTGCCGGCGATGGGGCGGGCGCAGACGGTCCACGCGCCCCCAACGATTCCTCAAACGATCCCCCAAAAGACCGATCACTGCGCGGTGAAAGAGTCGGCCGAGCAGGCGGCCACGGTCGAATTTGTCCTCTCAAAGAAATATAAGGACCGGGCCGAGGAGGTCACGCGGCTACTGAACACGGCCGGCGAGCCGGTGCGCGTTCGGATCAGACTCTTTCCCTTTCTCGATCCGCCTTCCAATCTCGGCATCGGCAAGTGTGTGAGCGCGGAAGTCGGCCGGGCGGCGATCCGGGCCGCCACGACCCAGGGCACCGGGGTGACCCGGTTGATCCGGCAGGATATTCTGCCCCACCATTGGGTGAAGGTCGGATCGACCGATACCGCCGAGCTGGCCTGGATCACCGTGAGTGCCGATGACCTCAAGCGGCTGGCCGATCCCGCCCTGACGACCGAAGCGTTTCAGACGTTGTATCGGGAATTGGCCGCCCCGAAAGAGCGAAAGCTGCCCTTTGGGATGGGCAGTATTCCGCTGGACCAGAAACCGTGAGCCACGATCACGCTGCGGCCACCGGACCGTTCCCCATAGAACCGTTCCCCATCGGACTGCCCCAATGACGACCGTTCCGCGAAGCGCGTATGACCGGGTGGGTGGTCTGGTCTATTTTGCCCGGATGCTCGATAAAATCAGGCTTCACACCGCCGGCCGGTTGCCTGAGGCCTATCATAAAAATCTCGGCATCGGATTCGACGGCCGCTTGGTCCGGTTTCTCCATGTGGACTATCAGGCCCTCCGCGGGCGGGTCTTGCAGGGCGGGACGGATGAGGAGATGCTTCAATGGTGTTTCAACCAGGGCCGGCGGCCGAATGAGGAGGAGATCTTGATCTGGAACTCCTTTATGGTGAAACGGGGCTGGAAGGATGAAGCGGATGGGTCGACCCAGGAATTGGACGGTTATAAAGCCGCCAGCGGGTTGTCGCCACGCCATGACCTCCTGACGTTTTTCGATTATTACGAGGTTGATGAAGGCCGGGCACCCTGAGGCATCGTGCTGTGAGGACGGGTTCGTTTCAAATCTGGTCGGTACTGGCGGTGGCGGTCGTTGTCGGGGCACTCTCCAGGCTCCCGGCAATGGCGGCGGCCGATCAAGAACGTCCGATCGTGGAAGTCCTGAGCCATCAGTGGCGGCCGGATGTGGTGTGGGAGCGGATCGGCAAAACCAAGTTTATCTGGAGCGCCACCGTCCGGAACAACTCGGATAAGCGACAGCGGGTCTTTGTCTACTATGATTTGCTGGATGATCATGGGGTCCCGCTGGCCCGCAACGTGTTCAATCGTTTTGTCGAGCCACACCAGACCGTCGAGATCGCGGCGGATTCCTATATTCTTTCGGTTGATCTTCCACAGGTTCGGAGCAGTCGGGCGACGGCAAAATTGGGCTTCCCGAACTGAGCGTTCATTGAAATCAAAGGGAGAATCCAGCTCTCTCCTTGGGCATTAATTATATGTGGGGCTCGTGCGGTGCAGTTGCTCCTCCCCTCCGGTGCCCCACACCCGGCCCATCGGATGTACGTGCGTATGGCGGTGGGGATTATTAAGGGGAGCGGCGCCGCTCCCCTTAATTTGAGCGAGTGCTTGGCACGAGCGAAACAAACATATGGGCGATGGGGGTTGTCAGGGG
>JBGPIL010000243.1:0-2646 GCA_041484905.1 Nitrospiria bacterium | reverse complement strand
ACGGGCGCGCGCAGCCTGGACGCGGACGTTGCAGTGGGCCGTGCGCAGCCGCTCAGCCCGCAAGCGCCCCGGGACGGCGCTCTTCGGCATCGTGCAAGGGGGCGTCTGGCCGGAGTTGCGCCGAGCAGCAGCGGCCGACCTGGCCGGGATCGGCTTCGACGGCTATGCGATCGGCGGCCTCTGTGTCGGCGAACCGAAAGCACAAACCCATCTCGCCATCGAGGAATCGGTGGCCGTGTTGCCCCATGACGCGCCGCGCTACCTGATGGGCGTCGGCCTGCCGGAGGATCTGGTGGAGGGCGTCTGGCGCGGGGCCGATCTCTTTGATTGCGTCATGCCGACCCGCCATGCCCGGACGGGTTGGCTTTTTACCGCCGCCGGCCGATTGCTCATTAAACATGCCCGCTATGCGACGGACGAGCGCCCGATCGATCCCGCCTGCGGCTGTGAAACCTGCCGCACCTATTCCCGCGCGTATCTCCGCCATCTCTTCCTGGCGAACGAGCCGCTGGCGGCCCGCTTGCATACGGTACACAATCTCTATTATTATCTGTCGCTCATGCGCCGGCTCCGGGAGGCGATTGAAGCCGGACGGCTGGCGGAGGTTCGGGCGGACTTTTACCGGATGAGGGAGGGTGGGGAGGCATGATCGATCGTCTGACACAAATGGTTGCGGCATCGGCCTGGGCGCAGGCTGCGCCGGGCCTTGGATCGGGACCGGGTGGAGGGCTCCTGAGCCTGCTCCCCTTTCTGGTGATTTTCGTGCTCTTTTACGTCATGATGATTCTGCCCCAGCAGCGCCAGCGGAAGAAGCATCAGCAGATGCTCGACGCGCTCAAGAAAGGCGACCGGATTGCCACCACCGGCGGCCTGATCGGTTCCGTGACGAACATCCATAATGATCTGGTGACCGTGCAGGTGGCGGAGAACGTGAAGGTCAAGATCCTCCGCAGCGCCATTGCGTCCCTGCGCGGCGACGATGAGGGCGGGGCCGCCTGATGAGCGGCGAGGTTGTGATGTTGCTAGTTCCCTTTTTCTCCTCTCCCCCGGTGGGAAGGGGAGAGGGGGGTGTGCTGAATTGAAGCGCCGGATCGGCCTGCGCCTGGCGATTATTGCCGCGACCATTCTGGTCTCGCTCCTGCTCTTCCTGCCGTCCACGCCGTTCTATTCCTCCATGCCCGGCTGGTGGAAGCGGTATCTCCCGAGCCAGGGCGTGACGCTGGGCCTCGACCTGCTGGGCGGCATGCACGTGGTCCTGCATGTGGAATCGGAGAAGGCGGTCGAGGGCATCGTCGACCGGGCCCTGGCCACGCTGCCGGCGGCGTTGGCCGACCGGAAATTGGAGGGCGTGACGCCCAAGCGGCTCGGCCCGCTGGAGATGGAGCTCGACTTCACCGGCCAGGAGACGGACGACGCGACCGGAAAACTCAAGGACGGTCTCATCAAATTGATGGAGGACAGTTATCCGACGCTCAACAATGCCGACCGCGACATTCCGAAGGAGAAGGGGCAGCCGGGCCGGCTCGTCTTTCGCGTCCGCGAGAGCGATGCGATCCGGATCAAGGAGAGCGCAGTCTCCCAGGCGCTGGAGACGATCCGCAACCGCGTCGATCAATTCGGCGTCTCCGAGCCGCTGATCCAGCGGCAGCAGGCGGATCAGATTTTGGTCCAGTTGCCCGGGATTAAAGATCCGCAACGGGCGCTGGATCTGATCGGCCGTACGGCCCAATTGGAGTTCACGCTGCTCAGCGAAGAGAGCCCGGCCTGGAGCAAGCTGCCCGCGTTCGTGCCGGCCGGCCGTGAGGAGGAGATCACCAAAGAGGTCACCCCCCTGCTCAAGCCCGATGAAGAGCTGCTCTACGAACGGGAGACGGTCAAGGACACCGGCGAAGTGAGAAAACGGCCCTATATCGTCAAAAGAATCCCCGCGCTGACCGGCGATTTGCTGACCGACGCCCGTGTGTCGATCGGCCAGTTCAACGAGTCGTACGTGTCGATCACGTTCAACAGCGCGGGCGCCCAGCTGTTCAGGAAGGTGACGACCGACAATGTCAAAAAACCGCTGGCGATCGTGCTCGACAAGACAGTCTATTCGGCGCCCGTGATCCAGGAACCGATCAACAACGGCCGCGCGCAGATCAGCGGGAACTTCACGACGCAGCAGGCCAACGACCTGGCGGTCGTCCTGCGGGCCGGCGCGCTGCCGGCGCCGGTGACCATCATTCAAAACGTCACCGTCGGCCCGACGCTGGGCCGCGATTCGATCGAAGCCGGGATCAAGGCGGCCCTGGTGGGCGCGGGCCTCGTGCTCTTCTTCATGCTGGTCTATTACCGTTTGTCGGGGCTCATCGCCGACGTGGCGCTCCTGCTCAACGTGGTGCTGCTCGTCGGCGCGCTGGCGATGTTCGGCGCGACGCTGACGCTGCCCGGCCTGGCCGGGATCATTCTGACGATCGGGATGGCGGTCGATTCCAACATCCTGATCTTCGAGCGCATCCGCGAGGAGCTCCGGCAGCAACGGCCGGTGCGCCTGGCGATCGACGCCGGGTATGAGAAGGCGTTTGTCACCATCGTCGACTCGCACGTGACGACGCTGATCACGGCCGTGGTGCTCTTTTTGCTGGGCACCGGGCCGATCAAGGGCTT
>JBGPIL010000242.1:0-2675 GCA_041484905.1 Nitrospiria bacterium | reverse complement strand
GAGAACATCAAGATCATGGACACGAGCGTGATCATCGACGGCAGGATCGCCGACGTGTGCGAGACGGAATTTCTCGACGGCACGATCGTCATCCCGCAGTTCATTCTGCACGAACTCCAGCATATCGCGGACTCGTCGGATTCGCTCAAGCGGGCGCGGGGCCGGCGGGGGCTCGACGTGCTGCGGCGCGTCCAGGAAATGCCGGGCGTGACCGTCAGGATCGTGGACGACGACTTCCCCCAGATTCGTGAGGTCGATGCCAAAGTGGTGGCGTTGGCCAAAAAGCTCGACGCCAAGATCATGACCAACGATTTGAATTTGAACAAGGTTGCCAGCTTGCAGGGCGTGAAGGTCCTGAACATCAATGAATTGAGCAACGCCCTGCGGCCGGTCGTCCTGCCGGGCGAGTCCCTGCGCGTGTTCGTGCTGAAGGAAGGGAAGGAAGCCGGGCAGGGGGTGGCCTACCTGGAAGACGGCACGATGGTGGTGGTGGATGACGCCAAACGGCTGATCAGTAAATATGTCGATGTGATTGTCACCAGCGTGCTGCAGACGACCGCCGGCCGGATGATCTTTACCAAGCTCCGCGAGGAGCCGCAGGAATGACCGCCGCCGCGGCCCGCACGCGCCCGGCCGTTGCCGCCGTGCTCGTGGCGGCCGGTCGCGGTCGCAGAATGGCGCATGGTTCCACCGGACAGGCGCAGGCCAATGGCGCCACTCCGGCGCCGGATGGACAGGGCCGCCCCAAACAGTTTCTCCAACTGGCCGGCCGGCCGATTCTGGCCCATACGATCGATCGGTTCGAATCGACGGATACCATTGCTTGCATCGTGATTGTGGTGCCGCCCGGTGAGGAGCGGAGGTGCCGGGAGGAAATCGTGCGTCCTTTTGGATTCCGCAAAGTTGCCGCGATCGTGGGCGGGGGCGAGGAACGGCAGGCCTCCGTGGCCAACGGGCTGAAGGCCCTGCCTGAGGAGATCGAATGGGTGGCGGTGCATGATGGCGTCCGCCCTTGCGTGACGCCGCGGCAGATTGAAGCCGTCATTGAGGCTGCGCTCGCCACGGATGGCGCCATCCTGGCCATTCCGCTGCACGATACGCCCAAACAGGTCGGCGCCGACGGCGTGATTCACAATACAATACCTCGATCACAGATCTGGCTGGCCCAGACCCCGCAGGTTTTCCGACGGGCCGTGCTGCAGGAGGCGCATCAACGGGCGGCGGCCGACGGCGTGATCGGGACCGATGACGCCGGGTTGATGGAACGGCTGGGCTACCGCATTGTGGTCGTGGAAGGCTCCTCCGCCAACGTCAAGATCACCACGCCCGATGATCTCCCGATCGCCGAGCGATGGCTGGCTTCGCCGGCGTCAATCGAGGCTCTCGATGCTGCGCATCGGCACGGGGTTTGACCTGCACCCGCTGGTGGACGGACGCCCCCTGGTGCTGGGCGGGGTGACGATTCCCTTTTCGAAAGGATTGGACGGCCACTCCGATGCCGACGTGCTGACCCACGCCGTGTGCGATGCCTTGCTGGGCGCCGCCGGCCTGAAGGATCTGGGCACCTACTATCCCAATTCCGATCCCGCCTATCGAGGCGTCAGCAGCCTGGTGCTGCTGGAGGATGTGGGACGGAAGATCCGCACGGCAGGGTTCGAGATTGCTAATCTTGACAGCGTGATCGTCGCCGAGGCGCCGAAACTGGCGCCCCACATCGACGGCATGCGGGCAGCGCTGGCCAAAACGCTGGGGATCGAGCCGGCGCAGATCTCGATCAAGGCCAAACGGGCCGAGGGTCTCGGCGCCATCGGACGGGGTGAAGGGATCGCCGCCCAGGCCGTCTGCCTGTTGGAGCGCCCATGAAACGCCCAAGAAACGGATGATGATGCGCGATCGGGGAATCGGCCATGCTTGAACGGGTCCGCAGCGATCTTCGCGCGGTGTTTGAACGCGATCCCGCGGCCACCAATGTGGTGGAGGTCTTTCTCACCTACGCCGGGTTTCAGGCGATCCTTCTGCACCGGCTGTCGCATCGGCTCTGGCGGCTTCGCCTTCCCGTGCTGCCCAGGCTGATCGCGCATCTGTCGCGCTTTCTGACCGGTGTGGAGATCCATCCGGGGGCGACGATCGGCCGGAGCTTTTTTATCGATCACGGGATGGGGGTGGTGATCGGGGAAACAACCGAGATTGGCGATCATGTCACATTGTTTCAAGGCGTCACGCTGGGCGGGACCGGCAAGGAACGGGGCAAGCGCCATCCCACGCTGGGCCACCACGTGGTGGTCGGCGCCGGGGCCAAGATTCTCGGCGGGATTACGATCGGCGATCACGTCAAGGTCGGCGCCAATTCGGTCGTGCTCAAATCGGTCCCGGCCCATTCGACGGTCGTCGGCATTCCGGGCCGCGTGAAGCGGATGGAGGCGGGCGGCGACCAGGAAGAGCAGATGATGGACCATGCCAACATTCCGGACCCGGTCAGCGAACGTTTGGAACGGTTGGAGGCGGACGTGGCTAGGCTTCGCCAGAACGGAGGCGTACATCATGGTGGCTAATCGATCCCTGTTGCCATTCATGCGTCAACCATGCCGTGACATGCGTATGGCGATGAGGGGTGCCGGGGGGAGAGGAGCATCTTCCCCCGGCTTGAGCGAGTGCAGAGCACGAGCGGATAGAGG
>JBGPIL010000241.1:0-2678 GCA_041484905.1 Nitrospiria bacterium | reverse complement strand
GCTCGCCCGCGATGCCGAGCCGTTGCGGCGGGCCGGTCTGCACCGGGTCAATGTGAGCGTGGACACCCTTGACCGCACGAAGTTTGCCCGGATTACCGGTCGTGACGGACTGGACGAGGTATGGCGGGGCATCGACGCCGCCGAACGCGCGGGGCTGGCGCCGGTCAAGTTGAACATGGTCGTTCAGCGGGGTATCAATGATGACGAATGCGCAGCGATGGCCCGGCTGACGCTCGATCGCCCCTTTCATGTGCGTTTTATCGAATATATGCCGGTCGCCGATTTTGAGAGCTGGCAGGCGAGGCACATGCCCAACAGTGACGTACGGGCCATGATCAGCCGGTCGCTGGGGCCGCTGCAACCGGTTGAGCGACGCGAACATGATGGTCCCGCGCAGTCCTACCGGTTTGATGGGGCGGCGGGGCGGCTGGGGTTCATCTCGGCAATCAGCGATGACCAGTTTTGCGGCCGGTGCAACCGGCTCCGTCTCACGGCTGATGGGACGCTCCGCCCGTGCCTCTTTTCATCCGCAGGAGTGGATCTTCGCGCACCGCTCCGATCGGGCTGCAGCGATGAAGAGATCCATGGATTATTTGACGACGCGTTGACCGTCAAACCCCTCTCACATGAATTGGCCACGGCGCCCCGCGAGCGGATGCTGGTCACCATGCTCAACATCGGCGGCTAGTCCGCCTCCTCTCGGTACTGGTGAAGTTTTGACTGAGAGATGGTCGACGTGCCGGGAAAAGGTCCGTTAGTCAAGAGTCAAAAATAGGGACACGTCCCAATTTTGGTGAGTTCCTGCTGCCTGTTTGTGACTGTCTCTAGGAAAATTGGGACGTGTCCCTATTTTTCTGGTGAAACTGGCCCACTACCGGACCGCCATCGTCCTTGACCTCCTCCGCCGCCCTGTTTTAGGATGGCGTGCGTTGGAGGGAGATTCATGCTAGGTGCCATGGTTTCATTCTCGTCGAACGGCGGGACGACACAGGGGTATCTGGCTGCGCCCAAAAGCCCTGGCCCCGGCGTGATCGTGATTCAGGAATGGTGGGGGTTGGCGCCCCACATTAAAACGATCTGCAACCGGTTGGCCTCGGAAGGTTTCACGGCACTCGCACCCGACCTCTATCATGGTAAATCGACCACCTCTCCCGATGAAGCGGGCCGGCTGATGATGGCGTTGAACATCGGCCAGGCAGCCAAGGATCTGAAAGGGGCGGTGGCCTTTTTGCTCAGCCGTCACTTGACGGGAGGCCAGCACAGGGTCGGCGTGATCGGCTTTTGCATGGGCGGCCAGCTCGCGCTCTATGCCGCTTGTGAACAGCGCGAGATTGGCGCCTGCGTTGATTTTTACGGCATTCATCCCAGCGTGAAACCCAATCTAGCCGCGCTGCAAGCGCCGGTTTTGGGCATCTTCGGGGAAGAGGACGACTCCGTCACGCCGGCGGTGGTCCGCAGGCTGGAAGCCGACCTGAAGAAAGCGGGGAAGACGACCGACTTTACCATCTTCCCTCATGTCGGCCACGCGTTCTTTAATGATTCCCGGCCGGAAGTCTATCACGAGGAAATGGCCAACAAGGCCTGGCAGAAGACCTGCGCCTTCTTGCGTCAGCATTTGTCGTGATCCCATGCCAGCCGCACTCCTTGACCGGCTGAAGCAGCTCTATCCGAACACCCGTTACTATCTGAATTTTTCCACGCCGCTTGAATTGCTGGTGGCCGCAATCCTCTCGGCCCAGGTGCGGGACGCTGTCGTCAATGCCACGACGCCGGCCCTCTTTAAAAGATACAAAACGGCGCACGATTACGCCCGGGCCGATCTGGAGACATTCACCCGGGAGATCAAGGCGATCACCTTTTCAGCCAACAAAGCGAAGCACATCAAAGAAGCCTGCAAAATCCTGGTTGAGAGATACCACGGGAAGGTGCCGGACACACTCGACCAATTGGTGGAATTACCCGGCATCGGCCGGAAGACGGCCCACGCGATCCTGATCAACGCTTTCGGAAAAGTCGAAGGTATTGTGGTCGATACACACGTGATCCGGGTCGCCTATCGGTTGGGTTGGACGATGAGCACGAAGCCGGAGAAGATCGAGCAGGATTTGATGAAGCTGATTCCAACGGCGGACTGGGCGCGGGTGACCTGGCTGCTCAAGGATCACGGCCGGGCCGTCTGCTCGGCCCCCGTGCCGGCCTGCAGCCACTGCGCGCTTGAATCTGATTGCCCGAAGGCCGGCGTGACGAAGCGGACGTGAGCGGTGAGGTCATCGAACGGAGGATCTTGATACAGGCTCGGCCCTGATCGTCAAGCACCGATGAGATGACCGGAAGTGGTTATGGCTGTTCCGGAACCAACTGCGCATGTATTTGGGGACGGGGAGATTCGAACGGTAACGCATCGAGTCCCGTTCCATCCGTTCCCAAGAGGGTGCCGATCGGATCGACCGCCAACGGTTGGAACAAAGAGCCGGTCTCTTTCCGGCTCCAATGCTCTCCCCCATCGGAGCTCAGATACAAACCCATCGACGTGCCGGCGACAAGAGCGTCAGAATCGGCCGGATTGACCAACAGGCTGGTGACGATGCCGGTCGGGCTGTCAGCCGGCTGTTGCCAATGGGCTCCGCCATCGATTGATTTGAAAAAGCCCTTCTCCGTTCCCGCGTAGAGTGTTTGAG
>JBGPIL010000240.1:0-2679 GCA_041484905.1 Nitrospiria bacterium | reverse complement strand
TAATTTCCCCACGAAGTTTCTGTCCAACGATGCCGCCATTTTCACCAAGCGGCCGCTGGTCCACGGCGGCATTCTCCGATTTGTCGGGCAGGTCATGACCATTCTCCCCGGTCAAAGCGCCTGCTACCGGTGCATTTTTAAAGAACCGCCGCCGGCAGGCCTGGTGCCCACCTGCCAGGAAGCGGGCGTGCTGGGAGCCTTGGCCGGCGTGATCGGCACGATCCAGGCGACGGAAGCGCTCAAACTTATTCTGGGGCTGCCGCAGCCATTAACCGGCCGCCTGCTGACCTACGACGCGTTGTCGAGCAGCTTTCGGGAGGTTGCCGTCCGGCGCAACCCGAAATGTCCCATCTGCGGCGAACATCCAACCATCACCACCATGACGCTGGCCGAACAACAGGTCTGCGAGCTCCCGACCGCCGCCCTGCTCTCAAACGGAAGGCCGGCATGACGAAGATGAAAGCGCTCGTCTGCCGCGAGTGCGGGAAGCGCTATCCGCTGGAGCCGTTGCATGTGTGTGAGTTTTGCTTCGGCCCGTTGGAGGTGGAGTACAATTACGAGGCGATTGGCCGGGAGCTGACCCGCGCGAGCATCGAAGCGGGCCCCAAGAGCCTCTGGCGCTACGCCCCGCTGCTGCCCGTTGAGAAAGAGCCGACCGTCGGCCTGTACGCCGGCATGACGCCGTTGATCCATGCCAAAAATCTGGGGCGGGAGATCGGCCTCGACCGGCTCTACATCAAGAACGATACGGTCAATCATCCCACGCTGTCGTTTAAAGACCGGGTTGTTGCCGTCGCCCTGACCCGAGCCAGGGAATTCGGCTTTGACACCGTCGCCTGCGCGTCGACGGGCAATCTGGCCAATTCCGTCGCCGCCCACGCCGCCCAGGCCGGCCTGCGCTGTTTCGTCTTTATCCCTTCCGATCTGGAAGCGGGCAAAATCCTCGGCAATCTCGTCTACCGGCCGACAGTCGTGGCCGTGGAAGGGAATTATGACGATGTGAATCGTCTCTGCAGCGAAGTGGCCGGAGAATATCACTGGGCCTTCGTCAACATCAACATTCGTCCTTATTATGCGGAAGGCTCCAAAACGCTGGCGTTTGAAACCGCCGAGCAACTGGGTTGGACGGCGCCCGACCACGTCGTCGTACCCATCGCCTCCGGCTCCCTGTTAACCAAAATCCGCAAAGGACTGATGGAGCTGGCGAAGCTGGGACTGATCGACCAGCCCCACACCAAGGTCAGCGGCGCGCAGGCGGAAGGCTGCGGACCGGTGGCGACCGCGTTTGAAACCGGCCGCGACTTCATCAAACCGGTCACGCCGAAGACGATCGCCAAGTCGCTCGCCATCGGCAACCCGGCCGACGGCTACTACGCGTTGAAGGCGGTCCGGGAAACCGGCGGCTCCATCGCGGCCGTCTCCGACCCCGAAATCGTCGAGGGGATCCATTTGTTGGCCCGCACCGAGGGGATCTTCGCCGAAACGGCGGGCGGCGTCACCATCGCCGTGCTGGCCAAGCTCGTCCGGCAGGGCAAGATCGACCGTCGCGAACTGACCGTCGCCTACATCACCGGTCACGGCCTGAAAACGCAGGAGGCCGTCGCCGGATCGGTCGGCGATGTCGTGCGCATTCAACCGAGCCTGAGCCATTTTGAGCAGACCCTGCAATTGAAGCGGGATACATAAGGAGCCAAGCGTGACCGGAGCATCGGCCCCATCGAGCCAGACATCGATTCTCGTGAGAATTCCCACCCCTTTACGCCGCCTAACCGGCGGCCAGGGTGAAGTCACGGCGGCAGGCCGCACCGTGCAGGAGCTGCTGGAGGCGCTGGAGCGGCAATTCCCCGGCGTGAAAGAGCGGCTGTATGATGAGGCCGGCCAGTTGAGGCGGTTCGTGAATATCTACATCAATGATGAAGACATCCGGTTCGCCCAGGGACTGGAGACGACCCTGAAGAAGGGGGACGAAGTTTCCATCGTGCCGGCCATCGCCGGCGGGGGACCATTTGATGTGGGGGCCCGTGCGGAAACGATCAACCGTCCTCCGATGCCCCCACACCCCGAACCCCCTTGTATTTACCCATTGGCATCAAAGGAGCTTATATGGCCAGTTTGAAAGTGCGCATTACATTTCCCGAAGAGAAGATCAAGGAGCCGGTCATTTACCAGATCGGCAAGGACTACAACGTCGTGACCAACATCCGGCGGGCCGACGTCACGGAGAAGACCGGCTGGGTCGATCTGGAGCTGATCGGCGAGACGAAAGATGTGGAAAAAGCCGTCGCCGGCCTGAAGAAGAAGGGCGTGAAAGTCGACCTGATTGAGCGGAATATCATTGAATAGTCCTTGGGACTAGTCCTCGGGGAGAACTTCACCGCCGTTCGCTACTTACGATGAACTTTACTGAAGAACAGATCCAGCGCTACAGCCGCCAGATCGTGCTGAAAGAGGTGGGCGGCAAGGGACAGCGCAAACTCCGCGAGGCAAAGATTTTTCTGGTCGGCGCCGGCGGATTGAGTTCGCCTGCCGCGCTCTATCTGGCCGCGGCCGGCATCGGCACGCTCGGCATCATCGACGCCGACCGGGTCGACTTGTCGAACCTGCAACGGCAGATCCTTCATTCGACCGCCACGCTCAACCGGCCGAAGGTGCAATCGGCGAAGATCATGCTGGCCGCGC
>JBGPIL010000239.1:0-2721 GCA_041484905.1 Nitrospiria bacterium | reverse complement strand
CTGGACGAGGAGCGTGTTCCGTATATCAGTGTGATGACCGACCCCACCACGGGAGGCGTTACCGCGAGCTTCGCCATGCTGGGCGACCTCAACATCGCCGAGCCCGGCGCGCAGATCGGTTTCGCCGGGCCCCGCGTGATCGAACAGACGATCAAGCAAAAATTGCCGGAGGGGTTTCAGCGGGCGGAGTTTCTGCTGCGGCACGGGATGGTCGATCTGATCGTCGAACGCAAACGGCAGCGCGAGATCATCCGCCGGTTCATCGCCTGGTCCGCCTCCGGGGCGGCGAAGGAACCGGTCGCCGCGGGACGGGCTTTGGACTGATCGTGGTCAGGCCGGTCGTCAGCGATCCTCTGCAGTGGCTGGCCCGATTCGACCATTCGTTGATCAAGCCGGGTCTCGGCCGGATTCACCGATTGCTCGACGAGCTTGGCCGGCCCCATCTCGGTTTGCCGGTGGTGCATGTGGCCGGGACCAACGGCAAGGGTTCGACGGCTGCCATGATCGCCGCCATCCTTCGCGCAGCCGGCTGCCGGGTTGGCCTCTATACGTCGCCGCATCTGCATGCGGTCAATGAACGGATGCGGGTGGATCATGCGCCCATTCCGGCGGGCCGGTTGATTGAACTGGCCGACGAACTGCGGGCCGTCATGCGCCGCATCGGGCTGCACGAAGCCGCCGGGTCGCAAGGCGCACCCCAGCCGGTCACCGATCTGCCGACCTATTTTGAGTGCACGACCGCGATGGCCTTCGCCTATTTCGCCCGCGAGCGGGTGGACTGGGCCGTGGTCGAAACAGGGCTGGGCGGCCGTTTCGATGCCACCAATGTGGTGTCGCCCCGCGTGACGGTTCTGACACCGATCGACTACGACCATACCGACTATCTGGGCGCGTCGTTGACCTCGATTGCGTGGGAAAAGGCCGGCATTCTCAAGCCCGGCGTGCCCGCCGTGATCGCGCCGCAATTACCGGAGGTCCTGGCGGTGATTGAAGAGGAGGCGAGAGTGCACGCGGCGCCGTTGATCCGGTACGGACGGGATTTTGCCGTCGAGCCGGAGGCGCCGGATGCCACCGGCGCCGAGCGGTTCACCTATCGGGATCAGCAATGGATGCATTCGCACCTGGTCTGCCCGCTCCTGGGGCGCCACCAGTGGCTCAACGCGGCCTCGGCGATTGCCGCCGTCTCGGCGCTTCGGAGCGATGGCGTCGAGATCAACCCGAAGGCCATCGCAGAGGGGCTGGCCTCGGTCCGCTGGGAAGGGCGGCTTGAAGTCCTGCGGGAGCGGCCCCGCCTGCTGCTGGACGGGGCGCACAATCCGGCCGCGGCCCGCGTGCTGGCCGCGTTTCTGGCCGAGGAAAAACGGCGGTTGGGCGGCACGGTCACGCTGATCTTTGGCATCATGCGGGACAAGGCGGCGGCCGAGGTGATTACCGTATTGCGACCGGTCGTCGATCGGTGGATTGCGACCGCGCCGTCAACGCCGCGCGCGATGCCCGCCGAGCGGGTCGCCGCCGCGATCGAGGCGGCCGGAGGGGTGGTCACGATCATCGCCGATCCGGCCCGGGCCGTCGCCGAGACATTGCCGATCTTGTCACCCCATGATCTTTGCTGTGTGACCGGTTCATTTTATACGGTGGCCGCGGCGCGGGAACCGTTCATCGGCTCAACGCCGTCCTGATGTGGAGCCCCACGGGTTTGCCCCGAACGGGTTCACTCCTCGGGGAGCACGCTCGGGGTAAACCGTGAACGGGCGAACCGGCGTCCATTCTGTCCGGCCTGTGGGGCGGTTCACCGCGCGGGCCCGCGTCGCCCATGGAGAAAGACCAAGGCCGCCGGCGATGGCCGTCGCGTTCGCTGTTGTGGCCTCGTTTGTCATCTGCTCTCCCATTTTTTCCGAGGCCGCCGGCCCGGCCGGCATCGGAACGCCGATTCCCTCTCCCCAGGAACGCCAGCAGTTGCCGGTGGCCATCGATGCCGATCGGATGGAATACCTGCAGCAGGAGGACCGGTATGTCGCGGATGGCCACGCGGTGCTCACGTACGGCACGTTGCGGCTGACCGCGGATCATCTCGTCTATTCCAATCGCACGAGCCAGATGGAAGCCACCGGCCACGTCGTCCTGGTGCAGGGGACCCAGCAGATGGTGATGGAGCGGCTGGAATTTGATCTGCGCGACCAGACGGGCGTGATGTATCAAGCCGATCTGCTCTTGCCGGAGTCGTCCTATCGGCTGACGGCACAGCGGATCGAACGGCAGGCTGACGGCGGGTTCCGCGCCGAGACGGCCACCTTTACGACGTGCGACACGGTCTGCGAGCAGGGCGCGCCCTCCTGGCAATTTCAGGCGAAGCGGCTTCGCGCCCGGTTGGACGGCTACCTGGTGGCCAGTGGTGTCACGCTGCGGGTGAAAGGCACGCCGGTCGCCTATCTGCCGTGGCTGGTCTATCCGCTTGCCGACCGGCAGAGCGGGTTGTTGCTCCCGAGCGTTGGCTTCAATTCGCGGGAAGGGTTCCGCTACGCGCAGCCCCTCTATTGGGCGATCGGCCGGAGCCAGGACGCGACCGTCTCGCTCGATCTGCGGAGCCAGTTGGGGATCGGCGTCGATTCGGAGTACCGCTATCGATTGACGGAGACGGGCAAGGGGTTGCTCGACATCAATTATTTTCATGGCTGGGACGACGGTGATAATTTTCTGGCCTATCATGCCGAGCACCAGCAG
>JBGPIL010000238.1:0-2762 GCA_041484905.1 Nitrospiria bacterium | reverse complement strand
CATCATCAACGGCCGGCGAAAAAGCTTCAGAATCGTCGGCGTCGCGCTCTCGTCCGAGTATATCTATCAAATCGCGCCGGGCACGGTCTTCCCCGATTTTGAGCGATACGCCATCCTCTGGATGGGGCGGACGCCGCTCGCCACCGCCTACGACATGGAGGGGGCGTTCAACGACGTCGTGCTGACGCTGAGAGCGGGCGCTCAGCTCGATGACGTGCTCGACCGGTTGGACGGCCTGCTCGATCCCTACGGCGGCCTGGGCGCCTATGGGCGACAGGATCAGCTCTCGCACCGGTTTCTCTCCGAAGAGTTTCGCCAGTTGGAGCGGCTGGCGTGGCTCTTCCCCGTCATTTTTCTCGGCGTCGCGGCGTTTTTGCTCAATGTCGTCATCAGTCGGCAGGTCGGCATGCAACGGGAGCAGATCGCCGCGATGAAGGCCTTCGGCTACGGCAACGTGGCCGTCGGCGTGCACTATGCCAAGCTGGTGCTCCTGATCGTGCTGATCGGCGTGGCGATCGGCCTGGCGGGGGGCGCGCGGCTCGGCAGCTGGCTGAGCGCGACCTATATCGAGTTTTACCGTTTTCCGTTTCTTCGCTATCAGTTGAGCGCCGGTGTCATTGTGGCCGCCGCCTTGATCAGTTTGGTGGCCGCGCTCTTGGGCACCTTCTATGCCGTCCGCCGGGCGGCGAGGCTGCCGCCGGCGCAGGCGATGCGTCCCGAGCCGCCGACGGTCTATCGGGCGACCGTCCTGGAACGGCTCGGCCTTCAGTGGCTCTCTCAATCGAGCCGGATGATCGCCCGCCATATCGAGCGAAGGCCGGTCAAATCGCTCCTGTCTGTGATCGGCATCGCCTTTTCCTGCGCGATCATGATGGTTGGCAGCTTTCAAAAGGATTCGATCGACTATATGGTCCACGTGCAATTCGGTCTGTCGCAGCGGGACGATCTGGCCGTCACCTTCACGGAGCCGACCTCTGCCGCCGCGCTCACCGAGCTGAAGCAGCTGCCGGGCGTCACGTATGGCGAACCGCTCCGCATGGTGCCGGTGCGGCTGAGGGCCGGCCATCATCACTACCGGACGGTCATTCAGGGGCTGGAAGCGGGCGGCGATCTGCAGCGACTGCTGGATACCGATCTACGGCTGATCGCCCTGCCGCCCGACGGTATTGTGTTGACCGATTATCTGGGCGCGCTGTTGGACGTGCGCCCCGGCGACCGGCTGACGGTCGAGGCGCTGGAGGGCAGCCGGCCGGTGCGGGAGGTGGTCGTCACCGGGCTGGTCAAACAATACATCGGGGTGTCGGGCTATATGCAGTTGGAGGCGCTGAACCGCCTGATGCGGGAAGGGCACGCGATCAGCGGCGCGGCCCTGACCGCCGATGAGAGCGCCCTGCCCGCGATCTTCGCCGCGCTCAAGGAAATGCCTCGGATCGCCGGCACGGTCGTGCGGACGAGCGCGATCCGCCACTTTTATAAAACGATGGGGGAGACCCTGCTGACCTTCACCTTTATCAACACGCTGTTGGCCGCCACGATCGCCTTCGGGATGGTCTACAACAGCGCCCGGATCACGCTGGCGGAACGCAGCCGCGAGCTGGCGAGCCTGCGCGTGCTTGGGTTGACTCGCGGGGAAATCTCTTTTATCCTGCTCGGCGAATTGGGCCTCTTCACGCTGGCGGCGATCCCCCTCGGGTTTCTCATCGGCCGCGGGTTGTGCGCGATTATCACGCAGAACCTGCAAACCGATCTGTTTCGGGTCCCGCTGGTGGTCGAGCCCAGCACCTACGGTTTTGCGGCCACCGTGGTGCTGGTCTCGGCCGCCTTCTCCGGCCTGATCGTCAGACAAAGGCTGGATCATCTCGATTTGATCGCGGTGCTGAAGACAAAGGAATAACGCATGACGTGGCGGAAATGGATCGGTTCGATCGGGCTCGGCGTCGTCATCGTGGGCGCCATCGCCTACGCCTTTGTGCCGGGACCGGTACCGGTCGAGACGGCCGCGGCGGTGCGCGGGCCGTTGCAGGTCACGGTGGAGGAAGAGGGCAAAACACGGGTCATCGACCGATTCATCGTCTCCGCCCCGGTCGCCGGCTACACCCGACGGATCGAACTGGATGTGGGGGACCCCGTCAAGCGAGGGCGAGCGCTGGTCATCGTGGAGCCGCTGCGCTCGCAGGTGCTCGATCCCCGCAGCCGGGCGGAAGCGGACGCACGCGTGTCGGCCTCGACGGCGGCGCTCAATGCCGCGCAGGAGAATGAACGGGCCGCCGCCACCGAGGCGGAGCATGCGGCCGCCGACCTTGAGCGCCTCAAACCGCTCTATGAATCGGGTTTCGCCTCCAAAGAAATATTCGAACGGGCGGAAAGCGATGCCCGGCGGACGGCGGCCACCCACCGGTCGGCCCAGTTCGCCATCGAAGTCGCCCGCCACGAGCTGGAGGCGGCCCGCACCGCCCTGCGCTACTCCGGGGCGGGCCGGTCGGAGACGCTGCCCGACCAGGTGACCGTCCGCGCGCCGGTCGACGGCCGGGTGCTGAAGATCCAGCACAAGAGCGAGGGAGTGGTCAACGCGGGCGAGGCGCTCGTCGAGGTGGGCAATCCCCGCAGCCTGGAAGCCGAGGTGGACGTCCTCTCGGCCGATGCGGTGCGGATCAAACCCGGCGCGCGCGTGGTGTTCGAACGATGGGGCGGCGGCGAAGTGCTGGAAGGACGCGTGCGGGTGGTTGAACCGGTCGGCTTCACCAAAATCTCCGCGCTCGGTG
>JBGPIL010000237.1:0-2826 GCA_041484905.1 Nitrospiria bacterium | reverse complement strand
GGCAAGGTGATGTCGATTCCGGATGCCCTGATGCTGCGCTACTACCAACTTCTGACGGATGAGGATTTGGTGTCAGTGAAGGGTACGCACCCGATGGAGGCAAAATTGCGACTCGCCGGCATGCTGGTGGCGCGCTTTCACGGTGCCGAGGCGGCCCAAAAAGCTCGATTATCGTTTGATGCAAAATTCCGCGTTCATCAACGGACCGAAGATTCTGTTGGCGTGGGGATGGGGGAGGCGGCCTCTGTTATTAAGAGCACCGTTGTCCAGTCAGCCGCATTGCTCGACGCGTTAGTGGAGGTCAAACTGGCCAAAAGTAAGAGTGATGCCCGCCGATTGATCCAGCAGGGGGCAGTGGATCTTGACGGTCGATCAGTCACGGATGCCGCGTTGGAGTTGCCGAGAGGCAAGGCCGTCCGCGTCAAGGTCGGCAAGCGGCGCTTTGAAACGCTGGTGCGCCAGTAGGCCGTTGTTCGTATTGCCCTGACCTTTTGCCCTTCCTTTACCCATTACCCATTACCCTTCTTATTACTGATTGCCGCCATTCCCGCCAGGCGAGATGCCGGTAAACCTGCCGCCAGAGCCGCCGGACGATCCGCTTCGTGAGCGCTGGTGATGCGGCCGGGCATTGAACGGTGACATAGTCCCGAAGAAACCTGAGCCGGTCGGTTCGCGAAACGGCCCGGCGAAGCTCCTTCATCAGACAGCTCAGATCGCGCACCGCATAGTAGGGCCGGATCAGAGCCATCGACTGCCAGCGGCTCGCCGGGAAATCGATCAAGAACCACTCCTCCGGCTTCGGACGCCACAGGAGATTTCTGGCGTAGAGGTTGCCGTGAAAGAATCCCGCCTGATGCAGCCGGCCGATCAAGCGGGCCAGGAGCGCGAGCATCCGGCGTCTGATCGCGGGCGCCGGCACGGCGCGACGCCACAGCGCCTCCAGCGTCTCGGCACCCTCCACCCCGGCGGTCAACAGACAGGACGCGCTAACCACCCCCCAAGAAGAACGAACACCCCACGCCAGTAATGGCGGGACGTTCAACGACCGTTCTTGCAACCATTGGAGCGCCGCTGCTTCCCGTCGCAGCCGGCTGACATGACGGAAGTAACTCCAGTGGCCTCGGTACCCGCTGTATCGCTTGAGGTAACCGACCAGCGCGGGCTCCGTACCGGCCCGAAGTTCGATGCGGAGTGTTTCCAGTCCATTTTCACGCGAGGAAACCAGTTGACCATCGGGCCAGTGGAGAAAGGCGTTCAGCGTGGACAACCCGTGCTGCGTCAGGCGGGAACGCCACGAATCGTCAAGCCAGAGTCGATCGGTCATGCCTTGCGGAGCAGCGCCAGTGCCAGGGGGGTAAAGAGGGGGGCAACCGGATAGATGTGTACGAGACGCAGCCCGCACGATCCTGTTTCCTGTTGCAGTTGTTCACGGGTCAACGTGATTTTCGGCTTCCGGTCTTTGATCCATGTGGCACGGGCTTCGCGAATCAGATTTTTGGGGGTGTGGTAGTCGGCATACGTGATCAGGACCCAGCCGCGGCTGACGCGCGCGGCCTCCCGAAAGAGGGCCGACCGTTCGTGTGGGTCATTAATATGATGCAGGAGACGCATGATAAAGAGGCCGTCGAAGGAGTGATTGTGAAAGGGGAGGGCGAAGGCGGAGCCCTCGACCAGCGGCCATGACCAGCGCGCGCCGGTTTCCTTGAGCATGGGGAACGAGATATCGCAGCCCACGACCGAAAAGCCCCGTTCCTTGAGCAACTCCCCAAATCGGCCGGCCCCGCTGGGCACGTTTAATACCCGCCCTCCCAGGCCGCAGGCCAGGAGCGCACGGGCGACGACCCGATGCTCCCGCCAGTTGGACAATCGCCGCATCCAGGAGCGGTCGTATTTGTCCGCGTAGGCTTCCGCGCCGTGTGAACTTCGATACCGGCTGATGAGTTTCGTATCCATGAGACCGCTGCATTCTACCATGTTTTCTGGTTCATTTCGCTGTGAATTCCATCGGCTTGACATTGCCCATTCGCCGTGTTAAGACCCCAGCAGTCCGTCACTCTATCGACGGTGAGGAGTGCGCGCCCATGCGGCGGCTTCGTGTCGGCTTGGCCCAAATCAATTGCACAGTCGGTGATTTGTCCGGCAATGCCCGAAAAATGGCCGAGGCACTGGATGACGCCCGCGCGCTGGGTGTGCAGCTCCTGGCGTTTCCTGAGATGACCATTCCAGGGTATCCGCCTGAAGATCTGCTATTAAATTCGGCTTTTATCCGCGATAACCTCAAGGCACTTGAGCGGTTTTGTCCCCTGACCAAGGGCATGACCGTCGTCGCCGGTTACATTGATCGGAAAGAGGATATTTTCAACGCGGCGGCCGTGCTTCATGACGGCGTAAAGGCCGGCGTGTATCATAAAATGTTTCTCCCGAATTACGGCGTGTTTGATGAAGAGCGCTATTTCGAGGTGGGGCGCCGGTACCCGGTCTTCCGGCTGAACAATGTGCTCTTCGGCGTCAATATTTGTGAAGATATCTGGTATCCGGATGGGCCGACGGTGGTACAGACCTTCGGCGGCGGGGCGGAACTGATCGTCAATATCAGCGCGTCGCCCTATCACGCCGGCAAGGCCAACACCCGCGAGGAGATGCTGGCCACACGAGCCAAGGACAATACGGCCGCCGTGCTCTATGTCAACATGGTCGGGGGGCAGGACGAACTGGTTTTTGACGGACAGAGTCTGATAATGGACGGCGTGGGTGAGATCGTGGCCCGCGGACCGGCCTTTTCAGAAACACTCCTCGTGGCCGACCTGTCGCTGGATGCGGTCTTTC
>JBGPIL010000236.1:0-2835 GCA_041484905.1 Nitrospiria bacterium | reverse complement strand
TGCTCGACGAGTTGACCGCCTGCGAGCCGTCATCCTCCTCCAGCGTCATGCAGTTTCAGTTCCTCGCATCCCCGCGCCGGGTGCTGGTCGACGACCACAACCACGTCCGCGGACTGGAACTGGAGGAGATGACGCTGGCCCTGCGTGATGGCGATGTTGCCGCGGTGGGCACCGGCCGGCTGCGTGAATTCCCTTGCGACAGTGTCGTCTTCGCCGTCGGCGACTGTGTCGACTCCGCCTTGGGCTTGCCCGCCAGGAACGGCGCGTTTCTCACCAATCCGAACCCCACGCAGAACCAGCCGGACGACGCGCTGTTCCAGGCGTATGATCCGTCGACCGGCCGCGTGCTGGACGGCCTTTTTGTTGCGGGCTGGGCCCGGCAGGCGAGCACGGGACTGGTCGGCATCGCCAAACGAGATGGTGACTGGTGCGCCCAGGTCGTGCAACGGCACCTCGCCGGCCAAGCGGCGCAATCATCGCCGACGGTGCAGGCGACGCTGACCGGGATTCGCCGGCTGATCGTCTCGCGTCAACCGGCTGCGGTCGACACGACGGCGCTGGCCCTGCTCACGCTCGCCGAACAGGAAGAAGCCATCCGGTTGGGCGCGGCGGAATTCAAATTCGCCACCAATGACGAAATGATCGAGGCGATCCGGCTGCAGCGGGAGGCCTGACGCGCTCGTCAATGCGGATGGGGTGGCCGGGGCGGCCCCGGCGCTCCTACCGGTCGGTCCTGCAGCGGCTTGCACAGGCCGTCCGGGCAATCCCGGAGAGCCGCCTCATCCCGATCGGCGAGGCGATCCATGGCGCCCGCCGCTATCCCCTGGTCGCCGTCACACTCACGGTCGGTCCCGCCGCTCGTCACCACAGCCGCCGACGCCCTTTACGCGTCTGTCTGGGCGCCGGCATTCACGGCGATGAGCCCGCCGGTGTCGAGGCGGCGCTCCGGTGGCTGGAAGCGCTGCCCGCGATGGGCCGGCGGTTGCCGGAGGCGGAACTGGTGATTTTCCCCTGTCTCAATCCGTCCGGGTACGAGCGGAACCGTCGCGTCAATGCCGACGGCATCGATCTGAACCGGCAATACAAAAACCCGAGGGCCCCGATTGAAGTCCGGGCCGTCCGGCGCCTGCTCGATCGGTTATCAGATGAACGGGCCGGGCGGCGCTTGGACCTGTCGGTGGAATTTCATGAAGATGTCGACAGCCCCGGGTTTTATCTGTATGAGCTGATCGATCGCCGGCGCCCCATCGGCCGTGAGCTGATCACCGCCGCGGGCCGCCGGCTGCCGATCAACCACTCCGATACGATCGAAGGAGCCGATGCCGAGACCGGCATCATTCACAGAGACCGCCGCGCCATCAGCCGGCGCCGCACGCGCTGGCCGCACGCCCTCTATCTCTTTCATCACGGGACACGGCATTGCCTGACGTTCGAAACCCCCGTCACCGTCCCACTCGCCCGGCGAAGCGCCGTGCATGCCGAGCTCTTCACGCTGGCCCTCCGGCTCGGGGCGCGGGGGCATCGGAGGGCGCACGCTGCGACGAAGAAGGAGCAGCATGTGTGCGCGCCGCCGAGTCGGTGAGGCGGCTGGATTCCGAAATCTCCCCGCACGGGCCCCCACATCAAATAATTGCCGACGATTACTGAATAAAAAGTTCCTTGATCCACGCCGGGTCCGACCCGCTCAGTCCCCTGAGCGTGATCAGAAACAGCACCTGATGTTTTTCGGACAACTGCTGATAGACGAGCGTTGCGGTCCAGCATTCGTTGCAGGCGCCGCGCCAGCGAAGTCCGTAACTCATCTCGGTAAATTCATGGTGCTCCACATCATAAAGCGCCTTGGTCGCCAGGGCTAAACGCCACGGAAGGATCACCTGGCCGCCCCAATTCACGGCCGCGATCCGCTGATTGCCGCCGATCGGATCGGACAGGATCGACGTCTCGGCTGAGATCAAGTCCCCCCGCTGCGGCACCAGGCCGCGCCGCGTGTAGTGTTCGCCAACTGTGAACACCACCCACTCGAGCGGCTTGGCGTGCAGCCCGCTGTTGAGCACCGTGATGCCGTGGCCGTAGAGGTTGAGAAAACTCTCGGCCGTCACGGTCAGAAACGGCCAGGGGCGCCCCTCCGCCTGAATCCTCAAATCGGTGAACGGGTCCGGTCCGAATCGGTTCAGCGCATAACTCTCCGTCAACTTCACCCAGAGCAGATCGCCATTCCCATCGCCATCGCCATGAGCGGCTCCGGCTGCGGCGGTCGCCGTCGGGCCTGGAGATGGAGCCGCGCCCCCTGAACGGCGCACCCTGTTGGTCAGCATCAGCGTGACGTGCCGTTTTTCTGGCACCGTATCCACCTCATCAAACTGGGGCACGGTGGCGTCATCCAGTTGGTGAACGTACTCGTACAGCAGCACCGGTTCGATCAGATGCGTCACAGCAACATAGCGGCGGACCAGTTGGGTCTCGGCCCGCAGCGCCAGGGAGACCAGCTCCCGGGCGACACTACCCGCCGGGATCAGGGGACGGCTGCGGTAATAGGTTTCCCGCAGACCGGCCGAGGGCGTGACGATCACGCCGGCGACCGGCGCCAGGCGGGCGGTCAGCGTCGGGAAGAGATCCACACGCAGCGCCCGGATGCCTCCCTGATCATCGAACCGCAGCGCTGATCCCTCGTAAAAATGGACCATCGTGGCCTGTAGCCCGGCATAGAGCGGCAGGGGGCCCAGCTTGGCGTCCACCAACCGATACCCCAGCTCCGGCAACCGCTGGAGACTCTGCTCGTTCGATGTGACCAGATTCTGCGTATAGTGGACGGAAAGATAGAAAAATTGCTGATCG
>JBGPIL010000235.1:0-2863 GCA_041484905.1 Nitrospiria bacterium | reverse complement strand
GACGATGGGGATTGTTAAGGGGAGAGGAGTATCTCCCCTTAACTTGAGCGAGTGCAACGCACGAGCGGATAAGCAGGGGTCAGTGAATACTATGAATCGTGAAGCAAAGATTGTGAATTAATTTATGGAACAGCGAATTCGCATACGCTTGAAAGCGTACGATTATCGGTTGTTGGACCGGTCTGTCGCCGAAATTGTGGAAACGGCGAAGCGGACGGGCGCGCACATTGCGGGGCCCATCCCCTTGCCGACCAAAATCCAGAAGTTTACGGTGCTACGGTCTCCCCATGTGGACAAAAAATCCCGGGAGCAGTTTGAAATTCGGACGCACAAGCGGTTGATCGATATCGTCCAGCCGACGCCGGAAACGGTCGATGCGTTGATGAAGCTGAGTCTCTCGGCCGGCGTTGATGTGGAGATCAAGCTGTGAGCGCCGACACCCAGGAGCCCGGCGTGACGGGGCTGATCGGACGCAAGCTCGGAATGACCCAGCTCTTTCTCGATGACGGGCGGGTTGTCCCGGTGACGGTTGTGGAGGCCGGCCCCTGCCGCGTGCAGCAGGTGAAGACGCGTGAACGCGATGGATACATTGCGGTCCAGCTGACGTTTGAGGAGATTCCGGAACGCAAGCTGAACAAGCCGACGCTCGGCCGGTTTCGGAAATCGACCGTGCCCCCGGCCCGTCATCTGCGGGAGTTTCCGTATGAGGGGACGGCGCCCGAGATCGGGGGTATCATCGATGCGTCGATCTTTCAGGTTGGACAGCAGGTTGACGTGACGGGAACCTCGATCGGGAAAGGTTTCGCCGGCGGGATGAAGCGGCACCATTTTAGGGGTGGACCGGCCACGCACGGTTCGATGTTTCATCGGGAGCCGGGATCGATCGGCGCCAGTTCGTTTCCATCACGGGTGTGGAAGAACAAAAAACTGCCGGGACACATGGGGGCGGAACAGGTGACGGTGAAACGGCTGGAAGTGGTTCGAGTGGAGGCCGAGCAGCACCTGGTGTTTCTGCGCGGAGCCGTGCCGGGGGCGAAGAACGGGTTGCTCCTTGTGAGAAAACATGGCTCGAGAAGAATCGGCAAACAGAACGGATCAGGCGATGCCAACGGTTGAAGTGGTAACGATGGCGCGCGGGAAGGTCGGATCGCTGGATCTTGATCCAAAGCTCTTCGGTGTGCGGGTCAAGCCCACTGTGGTGCACGAAGTGCTGCTCATGCAACTGGCCTCCCGTCGACAGGGTACCGCGGCGACCAAGGAGAAGGGGGACGTCAGCGGCGGAGGCAAAAAGCCGTGGAAACAGAAGGGAACGGGCCGCGCTCGTGCCGGCTCCTCACGATCCCCGCTCTGGCGGGGCGGGGGAACGACCTTCGGTCCGCATCCCCGTCGGTATGGGTACCGGATTCCGAACAAAAAATCCCGGCTGGCGTTGCAGGGGGCGCTGTCCGCCAAGGCGGCGGCCGGCGAGCTGGTGGTGCTGGATCAGTTGAGACTGGAGACAGCCAAGACCAAAAGCATCGCAAGCATGATCAAGGGATTGGGGCTCGAGGGAACAGTGTTGGTGGTGGTGGATCAGCCGTCGGAGGCACTCCAGAGGGCCGCGCGCAATCATCCCAATGTGGAGGTGTTGCCGTTGGCGTCGTTGAACCTGTACGATGTTCTGCGCCACCGGTATCTGATTACCACGCAGGCCGATTTGCCGCGTTGGTCGGAGCGATGGGCATGAAGCCGGATATGCATCAGATTCTGCAGCGCCCGGTGCTGACCGAGAAGAGCACGTTGCTGCGCGAAGGCCACAACAAGGTCGCGTTTGTAGTCCATCCCTCGGCGAATAAAATTGACGTCAAGTCGGCGGTCGAACGGATGCTCAACGTCAAAGTGATCGATGTCAACATGATGAAGGTGCGGGGCAAGATCAAGCGGCTCGGACGGTTCGCCGGACGGAAGCCCAATTGGAAGAAAGCGATCGTCACCTTGAAAGCGGGCGAGAAACTCGACCTGTTTGAGGGCGCGTAAGATGCCGGTCAAACTCTATAATCCCACGACGCCGGGCCGACGGGCGATGTCCGTCAACACGACACCGGGCCTGGCCAAGCCGACCGTTAAACGGCTGATGCACGGGATCGTCAAGACCGGGGGGCGCAACAACCAGGGCCGCATCACGACGCGTCACCATGGCGGCGGTCACAAGCAACGGTACCGGATCATTGATTTTGTTCGGGGCAAGATCGGTGTGCCCGCCAAGGTGGCCGGCATCGAGTATGATCCGAACCGCTCGGCCCGCATCGCCCTGCTGCACTATGCCGATGGAGAAAAACGGTACATTCTGGCCCCGGAGGGCTTGGCGGTCGGCGAGCAGGTGATGGCGGGGGAGAACGCCGAGGTCAAGATTGGCAATACCCTGCCGTTGCAGCGCATTCCGGTGGGCACGGTCCTCCATAACGTGGAGCTGAAACCGGGCAAGGGGGGCCAATTGGCCCGGAGCGCCGGCGCCTCGGTGCAACTGATGGCCAAGGAAGGCGACTATGCGCAGTTGCGGTTGATGTCCGGCGAGATCAGAAAAGTGTACGTGCTGTGCAACGCCACCGTCGGGCGCGTCGGCAATCCCGATCATGAAAATGTGACGATCGGCAAGGCGGGGCGGTCGCGCTGGCTGGGGATCAGGCCGACGGTCCGCGGCGTGGCGATGAACCCGGTGGATCATCCGCATGGCGGAGGAGAAGGCAAGTCCGGACAGGGCAATCCGCATCCGGTCTCGCCGTGGGGGCAATTGGCCAAGGGATTTAAAACGCGCCGCCGCAAATTGACCAACCGGTTTATCGTGCAGTCGCGGCACCGCCGGAAAGGATAGGGATGCCACGTT
>JBGPIL010000234.1:0-2897 GCA_041484905.1 Nitrospiria bacterium | reverse complement strand
TTCATCTGGGATTCGGCCGTCACGGAGGTGCTGGGCGTCGAAGCCGGTTGTGTCACCGGCGTGCGGGTCAAAAATTTGAAAACCGGCCACACCGGCGATCTTGCGTGTGGCGGACTCTTCATCGCGATCGGCCACGAACCCAACACGAAGCTCTTTATCGGCCAGCTTGAGACGGATGAGCACGGCTATCTGAAAACCCGACCCGGGAGCACGGCGACCAATCTCCCCGGCGTCTTTGCCTCCGGTGATGTGCAGGATCATGTCTATCGTCAGGCGATCACGGCGGCCGGCTCCGGCTGCATGGCGGCGATCGACGCCGAACGCTATCTCGAATCGCTGAAGACATAATCGATGGTGTCATTGCGAGCACAGCGAAGCAATCCCCATTGAGATTGCTTCGGTTGCCTTCGGCAACCTCGCAATGACAAAAGACGAACAGTTATGTCATATCCCCCACGTCAACTTATTCAGGTCGCCTCTTTCCTTGCACAAAGCTTTACCCTTGCGCTCACGATCATCTGCGTGGAAGCCGTGCTGCCTTCCAACAGCATGGCCCTGGAGATCGGCGAACTGATCGCCTCCCCCTCCGCCTATGATGGGAAACAGGTGACCGTCAGCGGGATTGCGCCCGAACCGCGCCTGAATGAAAGCCGGGGCAAGCCGTTCACGATCTTCGACCTCTCCGATCGCCGGGGCCGGTCGGTGCGAGTCTTTAGCTGGGGCCACCTGACGTTCCGCCAAGGCGCACTGGTCAGTGTAGACGGCACGTTCCTGAAAGAGAAGCCGGTGGGGGAACATACGATCCACAATGAAATCGAGGCTGGCGCGGTTCACACCCTGTCCGACCCCCACTGATGTCTTTTTCTTGACATCCCCCTAAAGACCTGTTACAACCGTCACCCGTTACACTACAACCGACCATCCACGGAGGGTTACCGTGACGTATCGAAACATCTGGTGCCTGCGATTTATTCCTGCCATCCTCGGACTCATCTTGAGCATGACGCTTGCGAACACCGCCGCGGTCGCGGATGACGCGGCCCCGCCGGCAAATCAAAAGCAGACGCTCAAAGAGCTGTTGATTCAGAAAGGCGTCATCACCAAGGAAGACGCGGCCACGCTGCAGGAGACGGTGCTGGCCAAATGGATCGATCGGATCACCTTTTACGGCGATCTGCGCGTCCGCCATGAATCGTTCTTCTATGATGCCAATGGCAATGGCGCATTTAATGGCGGCGTCGATGAGCACCGGGAGCGCTTCCGGCTCCGGATTGGCACAGATCTGAAAATGAGTGATGTGACTGCGAGTATCCGTCTTGACAGCGGCACGGGTCAACAGACCGGCACCAACCAGACGGAGACAACGTTATTTAGCCAAAAGGGCATCTGGCTCGATATCGCCTCCTTGAGCTGGCAGGGCTCCCACTCCAAGTGGCTCAAGCTGACCGGCGGCAAAATGACCAACCCCTTCTTCCGGGTCTATTCCACCGATGCGGTATGGGATGAGGATGTCAATCCCGAAGGGTTCGCAGAAAACATCACCGTCAGCCCGGTCGAGCATGTCAGCCTGTTCTTGAATGCCGGACAGTTTGAGTTGAACGAACTGGCCGTCAACGATCATGATCCCTGGCTCCTGGGCCAACAAGCGGGGTTGAGTGTGGAACCGAACTCCATCCTGAAGGCCACGGTGGCGACAACCTTCTATGATTTCGTCAATGTCAGCGGGCGGGACAGCAACGCCTTGGGGGGCACGGTGCAACAGGGCAACAGCCGGTTTGCCGCCTCCTGCACCGCCACCCCGCCGGCCGCCACCTGCGTCTTGCTCAACAATTACCGCGTCCTGGATGTGACGGCGCTGGTCAATGTGCAGGCGGGGCCGATCCCCATTGCGCTGATGGGCGACTACATCTGGAACTTGGCGGATACCCACAGTGCCACCGGCACGGCCACGGGGAACGTCGGCTATCAGGTCGGAGCGATCGTGGGCAAAGCGGCGGAGGCCCAGACATTTGAAGTCGCCTATTTCTATAAGCTCCTGCAGCTCGACGCCACGCCGGCCGATCTGACCGATTCGGATTTCGGCAACGGGGGTACGGCGCGCCGGGGCCACATCATGTGGGCGGCCTATAACCCGACCAAGTACCTGCAGTTCAAGGTCAAGTACTTAACGACGAAGGCCACGAATCCGACAGCCACAGCCTCCTTCCCCGCCTTTGCCACCGCCACGCCGTGGGGCAACGCGGGCGATATCAATCGGCTCCAGATCGATGCGATGGTGAAGTTTTAGGACAAAGATTTAGGAGGGACTTCCATGCGTCATATCCTGCGTACCATGACAACGTTGTTCTTCGGCCTTTGGCTCGTGCTGCCGGCTGCCGCGCGAGCGGCCGATCCGGAATTGTCCGGTAACGTCACCATCCTCCAGGCCGCCAGCCTGTCGGATCTGTTCAAGAAGGCTCAGGCCGAGTTTGCCAGTCAACACCCGAAGGTGACCATTCAGATCCAGCCCGGCGCGAGCGGGGCGCTAATCCGGCAGATCACCGACCTCGATAAGGAGGCCGACATCATCGCCGTGGCCGACCGGACGCTCGTGCCCAAGTTCCTGCTGCCGAAATATGTCGACTGGTCGATCGACTTCCTCACCGAGCAGATGGTGATCATCGTCGGAGAAAACGCGAAACACGCCGGCGAGATCACGGCGGCCAACTGGCCCCAGATCTTGCTCAAGTCCGATACCGAGTACGGGATCAGCGATCCGCAGACGGCGCCGGTGGGCTATCGCTCGCTCATGGTCTGGCAATTGGCTGAACAATATTACAAGCAGCCGAAACTCTATGAACAACTGCAGACCAGGTTGCCCAAGAAAAACATCCGTCCAAACGCCACGGCGCTGGTGA
>JBGPIL010000233.1:0-2928 GCA_041484905.1 Nitrospiria bacterium | reverse complement strand
TTATCGTCGGACACAGCAAACGGATGCGCGCCATCCTCGACGTCATCCACAAGGTGGCCAAGCTGCCCGCCACGGTCCTGATTCAGGGGGAGAGCGGCACCGGCAAACAGATGCTGGCCCGCTACATCCACAAGGAAAGCGGCCTCGCCGATCGGCCCTTCGTGACGCTCGATCTGTCCGCGGTGCCGGACAGTTTGATCGAAAGCACGCTCTTCGGCCACGAGCGGGGCGCCTTTACCGGCGCCTATCAGCGTCATTATGGCAAGTTTGAGCTGGCGAACGGCGGAACGCTGTTTCTGGACGAGCTCGGCCACCTTCGCCATGAATTGCAGGGCAAGCTGTTGAGGGCGATCCAGGATGGAGAAATCGAGCGGGTTGGGGGAACCAAAACGCTGCACGTCGCGGCGCGCCTGATTGCCGCGACGAACATCGACTTGAAGGAGGCGGTCAAGCGCGGCCAGTTCCGGGAGGATCTCTATTACCGCATCAACGTGCTGCCCATGTACCTGCCGCCACTTCGGGAGCGGTTGGTGGACATTCCGGAACTGGTGCAGTTGTTTATGGAGCGCTACAACAGGCGGTTTCAGAAGCGCGTGACGAAGATCACCGACACGGCGTTAAAGACGCTCTCCACCAATCAATGGCCGGGCAACATCCGAGAGCTTGAAAACCTCATCGAGCGCATCATTGCGATCACCGACGGCGACACGATCGGACAGGAGGATATCCCGATCGAATATTGCCTCTCGGAGCCGGCGAGCGGCAGAACGACGGAGGCCCTGCTCCAGAAGGCATGCGCGACCTTTGAGCGAAATTTTATTCTTAAGACGCTGGAAAAGGCGCAGTGGAATCGAAAAAAGGCCGCCGAACTGCTGGGCATTTCGCTGAGCACGCTGAAATTTAAATTTACCAAACTGCATCTGTATGAACTGATCTCCGAACGGCGGCGAGCCGCCGGCGTTCACTCCCGCCACAAAAAAGCGTGACACGAACCGCACGCAGCTTGCTGATCCTGCCGGCGATCCTTTCGTGGTGTGTGCTGGCGCGGGAAGGGCCGGTGTTCGCCGCCTCGCCGTCTGATACCGCCGGCAACGAGCCGGATGTGTCGCTTGAGGTGACCATCACGACGCCCAGCCGGCTCGACCAGCCGCTGGATACAACGACCGGCTCCGTGACGGTTCTGAGCGAGCCGGAGATGGCCGCGCAGCAGCCGGTTGCGGTTCCGGAGGCGCTGCGGGATCTCTCCGGTCTGGATGTGAGGGAAGCCGGCACGCTGGGCGAGGCGGCATCGCTCAGGATCAGGGGCGCCGAACCGTACCAAACGTTGGTGCTGCTCGACGGCGTGCGCATCAACTCGCCGTTTCGCGGCGATACCGACCTCGGCGACTTTCTGATGGATGGGATTACGCAAATCGAAGTGGTGCGGGGCGGGTATTCGGCGCTCTATGGATCCGACGCGATCGGCGGCGCCGTCAATCTCCGAACCCTGCCGCCACGGCGACCGACGGAAGTGACGTTCTTTACCGAGGGCGGAACGTTTCACACCGCGCGGGAAGGCGTGAGTGTGGGGGGCAAGCAGGCGTGGGGATTCTATCGCATCGCCGTGTCGCGCACCGATACCGACGGACAGTTTGAGCATGACCGTTTTGGCGCCACCACGCTGTCGGGACAGCTGCGGGTCGATGTGACGCCGCACAGTGCTGTCATGATCACGCCCCGGTACCAAATCGATACGAAACAGATGGCCATCACCCCATTGGAGTTTTTGCCGACCTTCACGGTGGTATCTGATGACAACAACGTCATCAAACGGCAATTCCTCTCCACGGCGATCGAATATCGAAACACCCCTGTGCCCTGGTGGGAGATCGTGTTGAAGGCGTCGACCGTACAGACTGACTTGGATTGGAATAACCCGAACACCAACTCGGTCATTAATGGAGGGACGGCCGTCTCCTATCTCTATTCCGAGGAGACGAGGGAGCGTGAGTGGACCGTGAACCTTCAGCAGAATATCACCTGGCGGCCCCGGCAGATTTTCACGCTTGGCTTCGAGGAGGGATGGGTGGACGTCCACAGCGACCAACACGTGAAATTCAAGGTGGATTCGGATCCCGAGGTGGAATTATATCCGGTGACCGACGGCCATCGTCGAACGCGAACACTCTATGCCCAGCAACTGTTCCAGATGGGAGAGCGCCTGGTGCTGCAGGCGGGACTTCGTGCCGACGGCGATAGTCAATTCGGCTCGACGGTCAATCCCAGGATTGCCACCACCTATCATCTCCCCATGACCGGAACCACCCTGCGAGCAAGCTGGGGAACGGCCTATCGAGCGCCGACAATCCAGGAGCTGGATTTTGTGCTGTATGGCAACCCCGGGCTGCAACCGGAACGGGCCATGAGCTGGGAAGGCGGCGTGCGACAGTCGCTCATGGGGAAATCGCTGATCCTGGACGCGGCCTTTTTCCAGATCGATTTTCACAACTTGATTGAACGGTTTCCGCCTCCCGCCGAGAATGTCGCGAGGGCGCGATCGCGCGGGATCGAAACGGAGCTCTCCTGGCAACCCATCAATCAGGCCATGGTGGCGGTCAACTATACGTGGCTTGACACGCAGGGGGCAGATGGCCAGGCCTTCCCGCTGAGCCGGCGCCATCGACTGAACATCATCGTGACCGGTTCGCCGTTCACCGGTGTGGTGCTTCGCACCTCGGCACAACTGGCCTCGGGCCAGCAACTTCCCGGCACAGTCGAGCTGCTGGATGGCACCGTGGAACACGGTCGGGACTCCGGCTATCTTCGGATCGATGTGGCGGCGACCTATGAATTGATTCATCCCGTGAATGCCGTTCATCAGGTGGAATTGTTTGTGAAGGCGAATAATCTCTTGAATGAGAACTATCAGGACCTTCCGGGCTTTCCCGC
>JBGPIL010000232.1:0-2958 GCA_041484905.1 Nitrospiria bacterium | reverse complement strand
CCCTGTGGCAGGCGGTGCAGGCCTGGATGGTTTTCGCGAGTTGCCGCAGGATCGGCGGCATCTCTTTTGTCACAATCGCCTCGGCCAGCGTTTCCGCCGCCTGATGATGCTCGATCGCCAGTTCTTGATAGTGCTTCGGCAGCGCCGCACTCTGCTCCCGCTGCATCGCTTCGTGGTGCTTCGGAAAACCGAGTTCGAGATGGGCGACGTCAGCCGCCTTCCCGTAATCCTGCCGGGCCAGCGCCGCGACAAGGGTTTCGAGGGCCGCAAGATGCTCATGCATGGTCAGCTTGAGCGCTTCCTGCTGGGCAGGGTTGAGAGCAAGCCGCACGCGCGCACCGGACGTCTCGCCGGCCCCCGTGGATTCCTCTGCAGCGGCCTCCGTCGCCGTCGGCGATACGCCGATAGCCAACAGGCTCACAACCATGAATGCGATCATGCCCATTGCAGCACTTCGACACACCATAGACCTCCTTCTTGAGAAAACGGCCGCTCCGTGCGTCCGCGGATCACTGGGCGCGACGCCGAGCCCTGCTTCCCCCTATTTTCCTATTTCCACCGTCAGCGTCACCGTTGCGCTGACATCAACCGTGCCCGGCTCCACCGGTGTGGGCGCTTCCATGACGGTGGCCGATCGAAGCATCCGTTCAACCGGACGGACGGTCGGGCCGTTTTCTTCCACCTGCAAGACACGGACGATCTTCACACCCAGGGCGGCGGCGATGGCCTCGGCCTTGCTCTTGGCGCGGGTCGCGGCCTGTTGCAGCGCCTTCATCATCAACGGCTGGTCGTCCTGAAGGGTGAAGGCGAGCCGGTCGATCCGGTTGGCGCCGGCGCCCATCGCGCCGTCGATGAGCCGGCCCACCAGCGACAGATCGTCCGTCGTGACCCGCACCACGTTGGCCGCCGAGTAACCGGAGATGACCGCCTGCCCCCCCGGCTTCGGGCGGCTGTAGACGGGATCGAGCGCATAGCTGGTCGTGGCAATCTCCGCCTCCGATCCATCGGCGACTCCGCCTCCGGCGGAGAGCACGGCGCGCAGCGCGGCCAGCACCGCCTCGAGCCGTTTGGCATTCTGCGCGGTGGCGGCCTGCGCCGTGCTCGATTCCGTGATCACGCCGACATCGATCGTGGCGCGGTCCGGCTTGGCGGCAATCACCGCGTCCCCCGTGACGCGGATTTCAGGGGGAAAGGACCGGTCGTCCAACGCCTGCGCCCAGGCGCCTGCTTGCGACCAGACGCACAGCCCCACCACCGCGCCCATCCCGATGACACATCGAATCCTCATCCTCACCTCGCCGTTGTGTTGAAAATAATACCGGCCCTCATCTCCTAGAATGCTCCGAGATTGATCGCCGACAGATTATCGCCCATCTCAGCCGCCCCGTCTCCGCGAGCGGCCGTGTCGCCCTGCCCGAGTTGACCGACGTCATTCTTTCCCCAGCATTTGACCATCCCGTCATCGAGCAACGCACAGGTGTCGTTCCCGCCGGACGCGATCGCCACGGCCGTGCGGTCCAGACCCAGACTGATCGCCGGCAGGGCATCGCCCATCTCGCCGGGCCCGTCGCCACGCGTGGTGATATCGCCCTGGCCCAATTCGCCATTGCCATTAGCCCCCCAGCATTTGACCGTGGCGTTATCGAGTAAGGCACAGGTCTCACTCACACCGGCTGTCAGGGCCACGGCCGTGCGGCCCGTCCCCAGGTCGATGGTCAACAGGTTATTGCCCATCTCAGCCGCCCCGTCTCCGCGAGCCGCCGTGTCGCCCTGGCCGAGCTGGCCGGCGCTATTGTCTCCCCAACATTTCACGGTAGCGTCATCGAGGACCGCGCACGCGTGGAGGTTACCCGCCGCGATCGCCACGGCCGTGTGGACTCCTCCCAGATCAATCGCCAGCAGATTGTCACCCATCTCAGCCGCCCCGTCTCCGCGGGTGGCCGTATCCCCCTGGCCGAGTTGGCCGGCGCTATTGTCTCCCCAACATTTTACCGTGGCGTCATCGAGTAACGCGCAGACGAAGGACTGACCGGCGGCGAGTGCTGCGGCCGTGCGGCCCGTGCCCAGATCGATGGCCAGCAGGTTATTGCCCATCTCAGTCGCCCCGTCCCCGCGAGCCGCCGTGTCGCCCTGCCCGAGCTGGCCGACGTCATTCTTTCCCCAGCATTTCACCGTAGCGTTGTCGAGTAAGGCGCACGCAAACTGCAGGCCGGCCGCGAGCGCCACGGCCGTGCGGCCCGCGCCCAAATCGATCGCCAGCAGATTGGCACCCATCTCAGTCGCCCCATCCCCGCGGCTCACGGTGTCACCCTGCCCGAGCTCACCGAACTGATTGTCGCCCCAACATTTGGTCGTGTGATCATCCAGCACGGCGCAGGTGAAGCCTCCCCCGGCGGCCAGAGCGACGGCAAAGCGCCCCAGGCCGAGGTCAATGGGCGACAGGTTATTGCCCATCTCGCCCGCCTGATCGCCGCGATTCTCCGTGTCGCCCTGCCCGAGCTGGCCGGTGGTGTTGAGTCCCCAACACTTGGTGGAAAAGTCCTCGAGTCCGGCACAGGCATGATTCCCGCCCGCCGCGATGAAGAACGCGCGCAACAACGCGCCATTCCCGCACGACACCAGCAGCAGGCCGAGCAGGCCCGCCGCCACGAATAATGCCGATCGATGTCCATTCATGCTCGTCCTCCGTGAGCTGACCATGTGTTTAACTCCCCTGGACCAGGTACAGCGTGCCGTTGTTGATATTCACCACATATAATTCGCCCGCCGCATCTTCGCCGAACGACACGTAGCCGGATGTCGACGGGGGCGTGCTGTGGACGGTCGCCGTCCAGTCGCCGGCCTCGTTTGGAACGAGATCCCAGAAGAGCCCGCTGCAATAATCGGTGAACAGATATCGGCCGGTCATCGCCGGATAACGAACGCCGCGATAGACATAGCCGCCGATGACGGAGCAAT
>JBGPIL010000231.1:0-2967 GCA_041484905.1 Nitrospiria bacterium | reverse complement strand
GTTAAAAGCTTGGGGGCCAAATTTGTGGAGCTGCCGCTGGAGGCCGGTGCGGCCGAGGGCGAAGGCGGGTATGCCAAGGCAATGGATGAGGCTTTTTACCAGCGGCAGCGCGACTTGATGGCCCGCGTCGTGGCCGAAAGCGACGTCGTGATCTCGACCGCCGCGGTTCCGGGCAAGAAGGCGCCCGTCCTGGTGACGGCCAAAATGGTCGAGGGCATGCCGAAGGGCTCCGTCATCGTGGATCTGGCCGCCGAGAGCGGCGGCAACTGCGAGCTGACGAAACCGGGCCAGACCGTGACGGTCCACGGCGTGACGATTATCGGGGCCATCAACCTTGCCTCGACTGTTCCCTATCACGCCAGTCAGATGTACGCCAAGAACATTGCGACGCATCTGCTCAACATGATCAGCAAGGAAGGAAAATTCCAATTGAAAATGGAGGATGAAATCGTCCGGGGGACGCTGGTCGCCCGCGGGGGAAACGTGGAGCATCCGCAGGTCCGGGCGCTATTGGATCTGCCGACAGCCGAAACCGCAGAAAGGAAGAAGGACTGATGGACCTCTTTATCACCTCGTTTACGATTTTTGTGCTTGCGATCTTCGTGGGGTTTGAGGTGATCAATAAAGTGCCTCCGTTGCTTCACACGCCGCTGATGTCCGGATCGAACGCGATCTCGGGCATCACGGTCGTCGGGGCGATGATTTCGGTGGCCACCCCCAATACGTTTACGACGATACTGGGTTTCATTGCGGTCGTCCTGGCCATGATCAATGTAGTGGGTGGATTCGTCGTGACCCACCGGATGCTCGGCATGTTTAAGCGGAAGGGGTAGGCGTGCAAAGCGCGCTGATCAATATCGCTTATCTGATCGCCTCGGTTCTGTTCATCGTCGGGCTGATCAAGCTCGCCCATCCCCGGACGGCCGTGCAGGGCAATCTCCTCGGCGCGATCGGGATGCTGATCGCCATCGTCGCCACCCTCCTGGACCGGGGTATCATCGCGGCCGGGGCAAACGGCTATCTCGTCATCTTCGCCGGATTGCTCGTCGGCTCGATCATCGGCACACTGATGGCCGTGAAAGTTCAGATGACGGCCATGCCGCAGATGGTTGCGCTGCTCAACGGCTTCGGCGGCGGTGCCTCGATTTTGGTGGCCGGCGCGGCATTGGTCGATGCGAAGGATCCCAACCTCCAGCTCACGGTGGCGACGGTCGCCTCCGGAATCATCGGTGCGGTCACGTTCTGGGGCAGCCTCGTGGCCTTCGCCAAGCTCCAGGACATCATCTCGGACCGATTCGGCCGATTCTCCGGCCAGCAATTCTTTAATGCCGCGATGCTGTTGTCCTCATTTGGGCTGGGCGCCTGGATCGTCGCGGATCCGACCGTCACGTACGCGTATTGGCTCCTGGTCGTTGCGGCTTCCGTGTTGGGGGTCTTCATCGTGACGCCGATCGGCGGTGCCGACATGCCGGTCGCGATCGCGCTGTTGAACTCCTATTCCGGTCTGGCGGGCGCGGCGACCGGTTTCGTTCTGAACAACAACGGACTGATCATCACCGGCTCGCTGGTGGGCGCCTCCGGAATCATTCTTTCGCAAATCATGTGCAAGGCGATGAACCGATCGCTGGCCAACGTGCTGTTCGGCGGAATGGGCACCCTCCCGACCGGCGGTCCCACCGCCGATCAGGTCTACGGCGGAAAGGTGAAATCGGCCACGGCCGAGGAGATCGTGATGTTGTTCGAGAACGCGCGGCGCGTCGTGATCGTTCCCGGTTACGGCATGGCCGTCTCCCAGGCGCAGCATGCCGTACGCGACCTGACCACTATCCTGGAAGATCGCGGGATTGAGGTGGAGTTTGCCATCCACCCCGTGGCCGGGCGAATGCCGGGGCATATGAACGTGCTCCTGGCCGAGGCCGATATTGAATACGACAAGATGAAGGAACTGGACGAGATCAACCCCACCTTCGAGCAGACCGACGTCGCGGTCGTGATCGGTGCCAACGATGTGGTCAATCCCGTGGCGCGGACCGATCCTTCCAGCCCCATCGCCGGAATGCCGATCCTCAATGTGGACAAGGCGCGCACCGTCGTGGTGATCAAGCGCAGCCTAAGCCCCGGCTTTGCCGGAATTCCCAACCCCCTGTTCGCCGCCGACAACACCTTAATGTTCTTCGCCGACGGTAAAAAGGCGATCCTCGATCTGATCGGCGCGCTAAAGGCGGCGTGATGAATGCCCCAAACCATCCCACCCGAACTTCTTGAAGAAGCCTACCGCCAGGGAATTTTTCCAATGGCGGACGAGGACGGGAAGATTCATTGGTATTCGCCCGACCCCCGCACGATCATCGAGTTGGATCGGTTTCACATCCCCCGGCGACTGGCGCAAACGATTCGCACTAAAAAGTTTGAACTGGTTGTTGATCGGGACTTTGAAGGAGTGGTCCAAGGCTGCGCAAACCGAAAGGAAACCTGGATCAGCAAAGAGATCGCGGCGGCTTACACGGCACTGTATCGAATCGGCAAAGCCAACTCGGTCGAGGCCTATTACGAGGGGAATTTAGCCGGAGGAATCTACGGCGTGAGCCTGGGCGGGTCGTTCATGGGGGAGTCGATGTTTACGATCGTGCGGGACGCCTCGAAGGTCTGTCTGGCCTTTCTCGTCGAGCGGTTGAAAGAGCGGGGCTATGCGTTATTCGACGTTCAATTTACGACGCCGCACTTAAAACGCTTCGGCGCGGTCGAGATTCCCAGAAGTGAATACCTAATGCGGCTTCAGAAAGCGCTTCGTCTCTCCTGCCGGTTCGATTAGCCGTTCACGATCTCTTTCAATTCTTTTCCGGCCTTGAAGAACGGCACGCGCTTGGCCGGGACATGGACCTGGCTGCCGGTCTTGGGGTTCCGTCCCTCGCGCATCCGCCGGTTCCGCAGCTTGAAGCTTCCGAAGCCGCGGATCTCGATCTTGCC
>JBGPIL010000230.1:0-2969 GCA_041484905.1 Nitrospiria bacterium | reverse complement strand
GGGAAAAGATCGTCGCCCGGGCCTCCGAACTCGAAATCATCGTCATCGACGCCGGCAAGCTGGTCGACCGATTGGGGAGGGGCTATCCCGTGCCGGTCGAAGTCGTCCCATTTGGCTGGAGCCAGACGGCCCGCGTGCTTCACGACCTGGGCTGCGAGGTCAAGCTCCGCGGTTCGTCGACTCAACCCTACCAGACTGACAATGGGAACTATCTACTTGATTGCCGATTTTCCGCGATCGACGACCCGGCCGGGCTGGAACGAAAAATCGTGGTGCTGCCCGGCGTGATCGACTGCGGTCTCTTCATTGGATTAGCCCACCGGCTGATCATCGGCCATCCCGACGGGCGGTGTGACGTGCGGGAGCGGGATGCCGCTCGAACGCGTTAGGCGCGGTCGTCGGGCGCGGCCGGTTCGCCCGGCGGAGTGATGACCGCTTCGTAAATACCAATCAGCGCACTCACCAGATCGATCACCCCTCGTCCGCCGTTGAATTGCGCCCGGTAGAGAATCGAAAATTGTTCCAGACTGAGCCAGCCGCGGAAGGTCGGCACGTTGACCAGCCAGAGATGGTTGAGCGTCAGATAGCTGCCGACGAAGATCGACACGACCGCCAGGATTCCCGAAATGACTTTGACCTGAAGACTCCCGCCGTTCGGGCCGACGGCTTTCTCCACGGCCAGCCCGATTGCCCAGCCGACGCCGGCGGCGACGAAATTGAGCTGCGCGTCGGTGATCTGGACCAACCCATACCACATAAGTAGCGCAATGGCGGCAGCCAATGCGCCGGAGCCGAGCGCGCGGATCAGTGGAGAAGGCGTCACGCCACACTCCTAGCAGGGAAGGGGGTGGGGTGTCAATGAGGGTGATTGAAGCCCCCGTGCCCGCTTGACAGCCGTTCTTTCTTTGCTACACTGTAAATTAAGCAGTTCGAAGTAGCTCGGAAGGCCACCGAAAGGGCAACCCACTTCGAAAGGGTGGGGCGCAAAGCCGTCGACCTAACGCCCGGAAACGGGCATGGTTGGGCGGCCGCCGAAGAGGCTTTCAGATTCGGCCCTGGTCACACGGTGACGCAGGGCTTTTTTATTTCGGAGCCTCCTGAGCGGATCGTCGGCGCCCTTCCCCCGGAGGGAGAGGGCCGACGGAGGAAGAGGCCGATGCCACATCCATTTGCCAGCAGGCGACCCGCCAAAATCATCAACCGTCATCTGTGCGCCGTGGTTTCCGCACTCCTGTTCCTCTGGGCTGGATACGAGCCGGCGTACGCAGCCATCATCTACAGGTGGACGACGCCGGAGGGAGTGGTTTTTTTGACCGATGATGAGAACCTCACACCCAATCGTGCCGGCGTCAAACCGTCCCCTGGCCCTCAGACGCCCTCGTCCGGCTCGACCGCCACGATGGGCAAGCCGTCCTTGAGCGTTCCCGTCGAGGGTCGCCGCGGCGCGGCCGCGCAGCGGCCATCTCTGATGACCGCACCGACTGTCTCTCCCTCCAAGGAAACGGCCAAGGTCGATGCCAACGGTCACGACAAAGCCCGGTGGGAAGCCCACATCCGATCGCTCAACGCACAGCCGGTGGCGAGCGCGTCGATCGACCCCCGGCTGATGGGTGAACGCCTGGAGGCCGTCCGTGTCACGGTGCGGCCGGTGAACGCGTCATCGCTCACAGATGAGCTATTCGCCCGTGCGCTCCAAGGCGACATGGCCACCATCGAGCTCATGCTGGCCGCCAGAACCAATCCGAATGCCAGCGATAAAAATGGCTGGACCGCCTTGATGAATGCCTCGAAGTACGGCCAGGCGCTGACCGCGACGACCTTATTGGCCAGGGGCGCGCATGTCGACACTAGGGATATCTTCGGTGAAACCGCCCTCATGGCCGCGGTCACCAACGGCCACACCGACATTGCGCAGATCCTGCTGGATCACGGCGCCAAGGTCAATGCGAACGCCAACGGGGAGACGGTGTTGATGCAGGCGGCCCAGTACGGCTATGCAGACACGGCGGAGTTCTTGCTGACTCACGGCGCCGAGGTGAATGCCAAAGGGTATCTGGACCAGACCGCGCTCATGATTGCGGCAAACTATGGTCACGCGGACACCGTGCAAACCCTGCTGGCCCATGGCGCCGACGTGAACGCAAAGGCCAGGGGCGATATGACGGCGCTGATGTTTGCCGCGCGGGGAGGCTCGACGGCCATTGTCACCGCCTTGCTGGCTCAGGGCGCCGACGTGAATGCCAAGGACCACTCGGGCCGGACCGCGCTGATGGTCGCGGCCGTTGGTGGCCACGCGCCGGCGATCTCGGCCCTGCTGGCCCACGGCGCGGATGCGAATGTCACAGACATGTTGGGCCAGACCGCATTGATCGATGCGGAACGCAACGGCCACACCCCGGTGGTCGATCTGCTTCAGGGGACCGGCGCGAAGAACGAAATTTTCCTATTGCACGCTCCACAGAAAACACGCCCGATCGACTGATCAAGGCGGCTGATATCCTCTGTGTCGTTTCAATCCGGTGGGTATCGGCTCAACCAGGGGCGGTTCCCTTCGGTTAGAACCCTCAGGGCAAGCGTCGGCACAGGTTTACCCTGAACAGGTCTACCGTGAATGGGCTCGGCTGCGCTTACGGTGCTCGCCGGCCTTCCGCTTCCGGCCGCCGCAGCATCGAAGCCATTTGGGCGGCAACCTCCAGAGGGCACTCCTCACTGCCCCTGGTTGAGCCTCACTACATATCACGCGCTTTATATTTGATTGAAAAAACCCAGAAATAACGCTAAAATGGGAAAATCAGAAAATGGATAGGAAACAACTTATACAACAAATCGAAGGTTTGCGGAAGTCGCGGGTGGTTACATATCTCACAAGCGATCGGCAGGGGCCTTTTAACGCGCGGATTGCGATGGATGTGATACCGCTTGTGAGCAAGGAGCTCCGTGCAATTGGGAAAACGGCAAACATCGATCTT
>JBGPIL010000229.1:0-2997 GCA_041484905.1 Nitrospiria bacterium | reverse complement strand
GCCGCGCCGCTTGGCATGGTGGGATTGCTCGTATATTTCGGCGTGGCTATCTTGGCGAATAAGCCGCCGCGATCCGAACCCAAGATGGACGAACCGCAGCTGAAAGTCTTTTGGCCCGGGCACACCCGGCGCTAAATCACGGCTCCGGACAGAGAAACACGCCAACTGTTCGGGCAAAGTTGTCGTCAGGGGCAGAGTGAAACCTGCCCCTGACGACTTTTTTATTCTAGTTGTCATTCCCGCGCGCTTTCTGTAGCATCAGCAGCCATGCATGCGCTGATTACGCTCTGGTTCCAGTGGCTCCACGATTGGGGCTACGTGGGCATTGTGCTCTTGATGGCCATGGAGAGTTCGATTCTCCCCGTCCCGAGCGAACTGGTGATTCCGCCGGCGGCCTACTGGGCGGCCCAGGGACGCTATACGCTCTGGGGCGTTGTCCTGGCCGGCACGATCGGCAGTTATCTGGGCGCGGCGGCGACCTACTGGGCGGCGCGCTGGCTCGGACGGCCGTTGGTGATACGATACGGCCGTTATCTGCTGATCCCCGAGGCCAAACTGCTCAAGGCCGAACGATGGTTGCAGCGGTATGAAGCCGGCGGCATTCTGTTCGCCCGCCTCTTCCCCGTCGTCCGCCACCTGATCGGCATCCCGGCCGGGATCGTCCGGATGAACTTTCGCACCTATAGCGTCATGACGCTGCTCGGCTCGGCGCTCTGGTGCGCGGTGCTGGCCTGGTTCGGCGTGCATGTGCTGGGCGATCAGCCCCAGTTGCTGGATAACCCGGACCAGATGCTCCACGTACTCAAGGCGCGGCTGCTCTGGTTCGTCGGGCTGGTGCTGGCGCTTTGCATTCTCTATATGGCCTATATCAGATCGACCGCCGGCCCGGCGGCGCCGCGCTCGCCCAGATCGCATAAAGGGCCATAAACCGGCGTGATTCGCGCCATGATGAAAGGGGCCGGGCTGCTGCTGGCCGGCCTGGCGATCGCAGGGGGCTGGTGGTACGCTACCCTGCCGGACGGCTCCGAATTCTCCCGCTCAAATCCACAGCGAACAGCAATGATGCGCTATCGGGACGCGCACGGCATTCGGGCCCGCCCGATCGCGTGGGTGCCACTCTCCCGTATCGCACCTGCTCTGCGACAGGCCGTCGTCATTGCAGAGGACGCCAACTTCTACCATCACCATGGCATCGATTGGGACGCGACCTGGAGCGCGTTGCAGCGCGACTGGCGCGAGCGGCGCTTTACCAGAGGCGGCAGCACCATCACGCAGCAACTGGCGAAAAATCTCTACCTGGAACCGCGCAAAACCGTCTGGCGCAAGGGCACCGAAGCGTTGATCGCCCTGAAGATGGAGCGGCATCTGAGCAAACCCCGGCTGCTCGAGGTGTATCTGAACGTGGTGGAATGGGGGCGGGGCGTTTACGGCGCCGAAGCGGCGGCCCGACGTTACTTTGGCAAACCGGCCGCGGCGTTGACGATCGACGAGGCCTCCTGGCTGGCCGCGATCCTGCCGGCCCCGCTGCGCTACGAACTCCACCCCCGCACGCAAGTCGTCATCTCGCGCGCTTCGACGATCCAGCGCTATGTGGAACGACTACTAGGAGGACAAACCCCGCCATCCGGCCCGCCCGAACTGCCGCCGCTGCCACCGGATGAAGAGGACGAGCCGGGGGCCCCGCCCCCTGAGCCGACCGCCGAACCGGCGCCGGCGCCCGCCCAGCCGGAGGCCGACACCGCGCTCCCACTCGAGCCGGATGGACCACCCACCGCCGAACCCCAACCAACTCCAGTGCCGCAACCTACCCCGTTATATTAGCTTTAAAACACATATAAATGAGGGGGTATAAAAATGCGCCAACGCCGCACATTCTTGTACGAGAATGACTTCGATTTTGACAAAAAACAAATGACTTTTCAATGGGGATGGTGTGGCACGCCCCTTGCGTATTTATTGAGATAGCAACACTGACAACGGCCCATTGGGCCTTCATAGCACGCTATCCACCGATAAGAGCAAACCCGTCGTAAGGCGGGGGCGCAAAGCGACCGGTCCTGGAACAGCAGTCCCAGGATAGAGGCGCTGCCGAAGTGGAGCCAACAGCCCATCTTCTTATCGGTCTAAGAAGATGGGCTGTTGATTGTTTGGGGGAGGACACGATGAAGACGATTCTGCTGGTTGACGATGACACGAACGTGCGGCGATCGATTCGCTATGTGCTGAAAAACCAGGGGTACCGGATCGTCGAGGCCCCCACCGGCACCGCGGCGCTCGAGGCATTGCGCCAGGAACCGGTCGATTTGGTCGTCCTGGATCTGGTGATGCCCGAAATGGACGGGACCATGGTCTGCGACCGGATCAGAGCCACCCCGGAGTGGGCGTCGCTCCCCGTGATCATTTTCACCGTCATGCGGGGCGAGCTCTGCCGGGATTGGCAGCATTACGTCAAGGCTGACGCCTGCCTGATCAAACCGTTCCAGGTGGGTGAACTGCTGATACTGGTCCGAAAACTGCTTGGCCGAACCGAAGCGCCACCTCAGCCGGCCACCCAGATCGCCTAAAGCCCACGGGGTTCAACGCCGGCTAATGGGGCCGGGCGCGCCGCTCGACTTCTCCGATCACCTCGTCCAGCACCGCCACGGCGTCATCCGCCTGCTGGCGGGTGATGATCAGCGGCGGCGCCAGACGCAGCACGCTGCTGCCGCAACCCAGGACCAGCAACCCGCGCTGGAAACAGCGGTTGACCACGCGGTCGCGCTCCTTGACCGCGGGCGTCTTGCGCTCCCGATCGCTGACCAAATCCAGACCGATCATCAGTCCGCGCCCCCGGACGTCGCCGATAAGCCGGTGGCGCATTTGCAATTCGCGGCAGCGCTTGATGAGATACCGGCCGACGGCGGCGGCATTTTCGATCAAGCCGTCCGTGAGAAGCCGGAGTGTCACCAGCGCCGCCTCGCAGGCGACCGGATTCCCGCCGAAGGTGTTGGCGTGGGC
>JBGPIL010000228.1:0-3011 GCA_041484905.1 Nitrospiria bacterium | reverse complement strand
GGTGTTGGGCAGCAGGATGGCAAACTCGTCCCCGCCCATCCGTGCCACGGTGTCGGATTCCCGCAGGCATTTGCGCACGCGCGGCCCGATTTGCCGCAGGAGCAGGTCGCCGTAATGATGGCCAAAGGTGTCGTTGACATCCTTGAACTGATTCAAGTCCATCAGCAGCATGGCCAGCGGTTTTTTTTCACGATAGCAGGTCAGAATCGCCTGGTGCAGGCGGTCGTAAAACACATTGCGGTTCGGCAGATCGGTCAGGGCGTCGTGATAGGCCAGGTACTCGACCGTGTCTTCCTCCCGTTGGCGCTGCCGCCGCACACCGGCGTTGTGGAGCTGCCGTTCCACCACGGGAAGCAGCCGCGGGAGGTTCCCCTTCATGACGTAATCCTGCGCGCCGGCCTTCATCGCTTCCACCGCCGCTTCCTCCCCGAGGGTGCCCGAGACAAAGATAAACGGCATGTCCAGCTCCCGTTCCCGCACGCGCGCCAGGGCCTCCATTCCGGTGAGCTGCGGCATGGTGTAATCGGACAAGACGATATCCCACGTCTGCTTGTTGAGTGCGGCAACCAGCGTGGCGGAGGTTTCGACCCGTTCATAGGCCGGGTCATACCCGCCCGCGCGCAGTTCCTGGATCAACAGTTCCGTGTCTTCTGTGGAATCTTCAATGATCAACACGCGAAGCGATGTGCCCATCTGAGACCTCTCTGGTCAGTTCACTTCTCCGGCCGCTTCGACCTACAGCACACATCTTCTTCACCGTCCGCCGTGCACCCGATCTTGATCTCGACCCGCGTCCGAGGGCGCGTGTATTTCACCGCGTTACCGATCAGATTGACCCAGACTTGCCGCAGCATGGCCGGATCGGCATACACATCGGGCAGGCGGCCCATCCGCAGCGCCGAGTCCGTGAACGTGTTCACGTAGCGTCGACCCGTGGCGTCCAGACGCCGACGAGGTGGGTCGTCCCGCAGAGAAAGATAAAAATGCCAAAGAGCAGGAACATCCATGGAAACGCCACATCGCGTCGTTGGTAGATGAAATCGCCCAGCGTGATGGGGATCGAATAGTAGGCCAGTGTAATCAGGGTATCGGAGACGGCATGGAGCCACAGCAACCCCGGCCGCCAGAGCAGACATTGCCCGTGGGGAAGAAAATCATTCGGCAAAAAGAAGCCCCGGAAGAGGTTGCTCATCCCGTCTCCTCTTTCGAAGCCTCTAAGATTTTTACAGCGGAAGGATTGTTCTTCGGTTGTGGTCGGTTCGTCACAACCATGCACCCATGACAACAATTACAACGGCCATCGGATCCCTCAAAAACGGATCGCAGCGGGGGAAACCATCACGCGTGACAGGCAGGCGGCAAGATTCGACTCGCGCTTCTTGCCCTTTAGAATACATCGCCGGGCTCTCCCGTCCCGGCACGGTATAGACAGGATCGGCCATCGCTGGCCTCCGTGAAAACGTTTCACTCAGGAGATATTTTGAGACATTATTATAGCACTATAATAGCAAACAATCTGCTGGCAATGAATATAAAATACTCACAAAAATAAGTTTTTTCTATAGTCAGCACAAGTTTTTATTCGATAAGATGAGCTCGGGACAAAAATGGACATTATGACGCCATCTATGGTCAACTTCTTGTCCATGATGGTCAACTTCTTGTCCATGAAGGTCAATTTCTTGTCCATAAAGGTCAATTTCTTGACCGCTCTAATACGCCGCGCGTAATCGCCAACGACCTGAGAAACTTTGGAACTGTTTCAAACTAAGACAGATTGCTGGCAGTCGTCACTCGCTCAAACAGAACCTCCACTACAGGAGCATCCGCTGTGGAGACGAGCGTCGGCACCCTAAAAAATTCTGAATGGACGAGGGCCAATGCTCTCACCCCTATCTCCAGGTTGTTAAGCATGGAGGAGTTGCAACGCGTTCAGGGAAAGGAGAGAGGAAACCCTCAACTTCTCGATGGACCAGATTTCCGGAGAAGGGGGACTACAACGGCTAACAACCTCAACAACTACCTAAAGTAGGGCTTCCGTCAGGATGGGTGCGCTGGGCCTCTCTTCTCTGAAGAACCGCTGCGTCAGCACCCTCACGATTGCCTCACCAGCGACCCAACGCAGAGCGAAGCATCGGCGGCCGTGCCATTACCCCACTCCCCGCTGGAAGGCGGAGAATGGATTGTCCATCTACTCTCTACTTTCTACTCTCTATTCTCCGCATCACCGCACTTCCAGCTTCAAGACAGAAATTGGAGAGTAGAGAGTGGATTGTAATTACTGATCTAATCTCATCTACTCTCTATTTCCATTTTCTGCATGTAGAAACGTGTAAAGAGTCAAAGCGGAGAATGGAGAATAGAAAATGGAAAGTGGATTGTGGCACGCTCACACATATTCTCCCGCGCACTGCCCTGATGCCCAGGCCCATTGAAAGTTATAGCCGCCCAGCCAGCCGGTCACATCCACGACCTCGCCGATAAAATAGAGCCCTGTCACCCGATGGGCCTCGAAGGTTTTGGATGACAGTTCATCGGTATCGACTCCCCCTTTGGTGACTTCCGCGACGCGATAGCCGCTGGTGCCGGAGGGAATCACCTTCCAGTGATGGAACCGCGCGCTGATCGCAGCGATCTCTTTTTTGTTGTACTGGGCGACCGGTTTGTTCTCGCTGACCAGTTTGAGCCATTGCTCAGCCAGCCGCTTGGTCAATCGTTCGCCGATCAGCGTTTTTAGTTCCGCTTTGGGCCGCTCCTTCTGCCACTGTGTGATGGCATCGGTGAGATCACACTCCGGTAGCAGGTTGATCGTAATCGGATCGCCCGGTTCCCAGTAGTTGGAGATTTGCAGAATGGCCGGACCGCTCAACCCCGTGTGGGTGAATAGCATCGCGTCTCGAAAGCTCTGGTCACGGCAGGAGACGACGGCATCGGCTGAAGTCCCGGCCAAACCATCAATTTCTTTTAAATCCTTTGAGTCGAGCGTCAGGGAGACCAGCCCCGGCCGGCAG
>JBGPIL010000227.1:0-3019 GCA_041484905.1 Nitrospiria bacterium | reverse complement strand
CGTGGGAGGGCCATCGCTCAACGGATAAAAGGTACGCCGGGGATAACAGGCTGATCTCCCCCAAGAGTTCACATCGACGGGGAGGTTTGGCACCTCGATGTCGACTCATCGCATCCTGGGGCTGGAGTAGGTCCCAAGGGTCGGGCTGTTCGCCCGTTAAAGCGGTACGAGAGTTGGGTTCAAAACGTCGTGAGACAGTTTGGTCCCTATCTGTCGTGGGCGTAGGATACTTGAGAGGAGCTGTCCCCAGTACGAGAGGACCGGGATGGACGGACCTCTGGTGTGCCGGTTGTCCTGCCAAGGGCAGCGCCGGGTAGCCATGTTCGGATGGGATAACCGCTGAAAGCATCTAAGCAGGAAGCCCACCTCAAGACTAGGTATCCCAGACCGCAAGGTCTCTAAAGGCTCCCCGTAGACTACGGGGTATATAGGCTGGAGGTGTACAGTCCGTGAGGGCTTGAGCTGACCAGTCCTAATCAGCCGTGCGGCTTGATCGCCACCGTTTTGCTTCTGTTGAACCATGCTTCATGGCTATGCTTGTTTGCCAGATTGATTGACAGATTGCCCATATTGCATCGATTTTCCCGGTGGCCTTGCCGGAGGGGCCACACCCGTTCCCATCCCGAACACGGTCGTTAAGCCCTCCAGGGCCGATGATACTGCTCCCGCGAGGGAGTGGGAAAGTAGGACGTTGCCGGGGATTTTATCAAGAAAACCAGCCTGTTAGGCTGGTTTTCTTGTTTTTAGAGCTGTTTTTTCGGTCAAATTATGGGTGCGATTTGCTCAGGGGTATGCTATATTGAGAGATTACATTAAGGGAGACGATTATGGAGAGTGAAGTCTTTCAAACTATTTTGGCAAAGGGACAGGCCAAAGGCAGCCTGACCTATGAAGAACTCAGCGATATGATGCCGGCCGATGCCAGTTCCCCCGAGGAAGTCGAGGACGTTCTGACGCGCCTCGGCGAACAAGGCGTCCGTGTCGTGCAAGAGTCGCCCGAGTCGGAAGAGGAATCGGGTGTCGCGGAGCCCGAAAGCGCCGAGCCCGAAACGGAACCCGAGCCTGCCGCCGCCCCGGCCGCGGCCGAAGAGCCGTCTGAAGATCTGCTGTGGAGCTATTTCCGCTCCATGGTCAAACGGGACTTGCTGACCAAACAGGAAGAGGTCGAGCTGGCCAAGATCTTCGGCAAGGGCAAGGTCCTTGTGATTCAGGCGTTGACGCAGCCCCCGATGAATAAGCGGCGGATTGTGACGCTGGCCGCCATCGAGGAGGGTGAAGCCGCCGATCTGGCCGTGCAAGCTCCAACCCGGCGCCGTCCCACGCGAAGCGCGGTGGAACAGGCCAAGCAGGGGCTGCATATTCTTGTGTGCCAGATTGACCGCATTCACAAGGCCCACCTCTCCAAGCAGGAAAAGACGGCCCGGCACCGCCGGATCGAACGGCAGGCGGGCATGCGGATCGCCGATATCGAAGCCGTGTGGAAGAAAGTTTGCGATGGCGAAACGATGATGGAGCGGGCTCGCGAAGAGTTAATCGCGGCCAATCTGAAACTGGTTGTCAGCATCGCCAAGCGCTACGTCGGCCGCGGCCTGTCATTGCTTGACCTGATTCAGGAGGGCAACATCGGCCTGATGAAAGCGGTCGAGCGGTTTCAGTACAAGAAGGGTTTCAAGTTCAGCACCTACGCCACCTGGTGGATTCGCCAGGGCATTACGCGCGCCATTGCCGATCAGGCCCGGACGATCCGGATTCCCGTGCACATGACGGAGGCCTATCACCGGTTGATCAAGGCGTCGCAGGAACTGCTCCAGCGCCTGGGGCGCGAACCGAATCACCGGGAACTGGCCCGGGAGTCCCGGATGCCCGTGCGCAAGGTGGAGGAAGTGTTCAAGTCGATCCAGGAACCCGTGGCGTTGCAGACGCCGATCGGCGATGAGGAAAGCGAGTTGCAGGAACTGGTTGAAGATCCGACGGCCCCGGTGCCCGACGCCAATGTCGAGCGCAAGGAAGTCTCGATGGCGATCAGCCGGGTGCTGCAGACGCTCACGCCGAAGGAAGAGACGGTCATCCGGATGCGCTTCGGGATCGGCATGAAGAAGGAGCACACGCTCGAAGAGGTGGGCCGCCACCTGGCCGTCACCCGCGAGCGGATTCGTCAGATCGAGGCCAAAGCGCTGAAGAAGCTTCGCCACGCCAATCGTTTGAAGGTGCTGAAGGTCCTGGCCAGCGCATCCTGATCTGGGATCGGCCGGAAAATAAACAGCGCCCCTCGAACCATCGAGGGGCGCTTCTTTTTGTGCCGGTGTGGTGAGCGGCGTTTAGTTGCTGTCCGGTTTGATTTCCCCGGGTTTGAGCACGATGAAGAAGGCCCGATCCTCCCGGCTGACGCGAAGGAGGAGCTTGTTCTCATCAGGCCGGTGGCTGACGGATTCGAAAAACTCCTTCGCGGTTTTCACCTGCGTCCGTTCCACCTCAAGAATCAGGTCGCCTTCCCTGAGCCCCGCCGCGTCCGCCGCGCTGCCCTTGATGACCTTGCTGACGACGATGCCGGAGGTCGATTTGAGTTTGAATTGGTCCGCCAGTTCCGGCGTCAACTCGTCGATGATGATGCCGAGCACCGGCTCGGGTTTGGCCTCCGGCTGTTCCGGGGGCGTGGCTTTGACCGTGGTCGGTTTCTGCGGCCGTTCGCTGAGCTGGATCGTGTAGTGGAGGGATTTGCCGCCGCGCAGCACGTCGACCTTGACGTTCTCGCCCGGCGGGTTTTGCGCAATCAACTTGGCCAGGGTCGCCGGGGTGGCCACGTCACGGCTATTGACCTTGGTGATGATGTCACCCGGCTGCAGGCCGGCCTTGTCGGCGGGATCGCCGCTGAAGACCTCGTTGACCAGCACGCCGTCGGTTTCCTTCACGCCGAACTCTTCCGACAGCTCGGGGGTCAATTGCTGAATGCCGATCCCCAGCCATCCCCGGACCACATTGCCATGCGCGACCAGCTGGTCGGCCACCTCCCTGGCCATGT
>JBGPIL010000226.1:0-3036 GCA_041484905.1 Nitrospiria bacterium | reverse complement strand
GCCTGTTTGATCGTCAGGAGATAGCGGATATCCTCCAGATTGCGCGCCTGCTTGAGCGGGTCGTTCTGGGTGAATTTTTTCAGCGCGATCAGGTCGTCGATGTTGGGCACCCGGATGCTCAGATGTTCCTTGGGGTTCTTCTTGATCTCCGCCCTGGCATAGACCTGGTCGAACACCAGCTCCTCCCCCTCGTCGTTGACGATTTTCTTTGGAGAAAAACAGTCGATCTTGTCGGGCCCGACATAGGCGGTTACCAGTGGCCGGTTCCGCTGCCCGGGATCGGGCAGTTCCGCGTCAAATACAGTCTCCAGAAGTTGGAAAAATCGCCGCCGGTTGCTCGGATGGAGCCAGAGGTCGTAGTCCGCGGTGACCACGGGCGCGCCGTGCTGGGCCACGGCCCACCGGCCGATGAGCAGATAGCGGATGCGGCGCTGCACCAGCAACTTCAGCAGGCGGATGAGGTCGAATGGCTCGACCCCCTTCATGCCGCCCCTCGCAGGATTTCAATCTCCCGTTTCCAGCGCTCGCCCAGCCGGATTTTCTCTGCCGGGGAGAGGCGCTGAAAGCGCTGGACTTCTTTGGAAAGCGCGGCGTCGGGCGCCACGGCGAAGGGGGCCAGCGCCGATACTGTGCCGGCCGCCAGCAGGGCAATGTATCCTTCCACGGCCCAACTCAGCGGCAGGTTCGGAAAGCGACGGGAGGCCTCGAGGATCACCTGCGACGCCGAGCGTTTTCCCGATGGTCCCCGCCCGGCCCAGTCCACATGGTCGCGTGAGAGGGCAAAGAGCGCCGGATTGATGGTCAACCGCACGATTGTGCGGTTGAGCGCGGCTTGCGCTTCTTTCGAGAGGCGGACGCTTTGCTGCCGTTTCTTCATGGGCGGGTTGTGGTTCTAATGTAACATGATTATGTTACATTTAGGCCGCCGTGTCAAGCGGGGAACAGGGGGGCAAAGGGGGTCAAGGGTAAAAGAAAGACTTACTAGTGACAGGGTCTTACTTGCCCCCTGACCTTTTGGACAAAATGTCCGGGGGCCAGGGTAAAAGAAAGACTTACTCTGCTTTCTGTTAGGTCGACAGGATGGTGCTGATGATCGCGGTGCGGGTGGAGACGCCGAGTTTTCGGCGGATGGCTTTCAGGTAATCGCGGACGGTTTCAAAGCCGATGCCCAGGCTGGAGGCAATCTCCTTGTCGCTCATGCCGTTGCGCAAGGCTTCAACGACATCCATTTCCCGCGGCGACAGGCCGTAGCTGCGTTGGGCTTTTCCAAGGCCGGCCCGTCCGGCGCGGCGCGGCGCAACCCGTTCAATGAGCACGGCCACCAGCGGCGCCTGCCCATTGGCCTGATGGTTGAGCCAGTAGGTCTGCAGTCCGAGGGTGCGTGTGCCCGATCGCAACACGGTTTGATGCAGGGGGCCGACCGGTGCGCCCGTGACGGTTGCCGTCCATGGCGCTTTGGCCACTTGCGTTTTGAGCACGGTCCGAACGGCCTGCATCACTGGCTGTCGATGGCGCGCCGGCAGCAAGGCATCCGCCGTCGGATTGGCGGAGAGCAGGTGGCCGTTGGCGTCAAACAACAACAGCCCGGGGAGGGAGCGTGTTTTTGAGGTTCTTCGGCCGGCCGGAATGGAACGCGCCCCCGTGATCACAGGGGGACCGGCCTGGGGTGGAACCGTCTGGTGATGAATGGGTGCATCCCTCAAGAAAGCCATTGCCAAGAACACGCGAAAGGAGTATAGTAGCCTCCATGCGGAAAGTCAAGAACCGGCGAACGAAGGCCCGCTATCCATGGCAGGGAGAGGTCACCTACCGGCGCTCCATTCCGTCTCGCGGCCAGACGCTTCGGTCGATCAGCGGCCAGGGACAATTGCACAACGTGAGCGAGGGCGGGGTCTGTTTGGTCACGGCCGAACGGTTGGCCCCGAAGCAATTGCTGGCCATTGCGATGCCGCTCAATCCCCCCGAGGTGTCGGTGCCGACGCTGGCCTATGTCCAGTGGACCCGGCCCATGCGCGGGACCGGCCGGTACGCCGCGGGTCTGTCGTTTGTGGTGTGAAGAAGGTGGCTAGGTAGTAAGGTTGCTGGGTTGCTAGGAACCGATAGAGCAACTGAAGTATGTTATGATCGGTTCACTTCCTAGCTACCGAGCGACCTCATGACCCAGCCACCTTTCTTGCTCTGGTCCGCTTGACAGGGAAGGGGACGCTGGGATAAAGTAAACGCTCATTACGGTGGATTGATTTGTCGGCGGATTGCAACCACCTTAAAAAAGTGCTAAAGAGCCAGGCGAGCTGTCGGAGTACTGAATGTGACGAGCGACCCTGTGCTGCTTAAGGCACGGGGTTTTTTGTTGGGCTCATTCCTCGAAACTGAGCCCGTGACGCTCAACGTGGAGGCACAGCATGAGTCGTGTGAACTATCTGTTTACATCTGAATCGGTGACCGAAGGGCATCCCGACAAAATCGCGGATCAAATTTCCGACGCGATTCTGGACGAGATCATTGCAAAGGACCAATATTGCCGGGTGGCGTGTGAGACGCTGGTGACGACGGGACTGGCGTTCGTGGCCGGCGAGATCACCACCAACTGCTACGTGGAAATTCCAGAAATCGTCCGGCGGACGGTCCGCGACATCGGCTATACGCGCGCCAAATACGGCTTCGATTTTGAAACCTGCTCGGTTTTGACGGCGATCCACAGCCAGTCGCCCGACATCGCGATGGGGGTGGACACCGGCGGCGCGGGAGACCAGGGCATCATGTTCGGTTACGCGACCAATGAAACGCCCGAGTTGATGCCGACGCCGATCCTGCTGGCCCACAAACTGACCAAGCGGTTGACGGACATGAGGAAGCAGGGGATTCTGCCCTACCTGCGGCCCGACGGCAAATCGCAGGTCACGGTCGAATATCGCGACGGCAAGCCGGTTCGGGTGACGGCGATCGTGATCTCGGTGCAGCACAGCCCGGATGTGACGCTCAAAGACCTGCGCGAAGACGTCATTGAAAAGGTGATCAAACCGACGATCCCGCCGG
>JBGPIL010000225.1:0-3048 GCA_041484905.1 Nitrospiria bacterium | reverse complement strand
CCTTTACGGGCGGGGATTTGTACTACCATCATCTTCACACACCGCCCGAGCCGCCGGTGTCCATCAATCCGAACCTCTCGCCCCAGTTGAACCGCCTCCTGTTGACCTGTCTGGCCAAAAAAAAGAGCGAACGGTTCAATGAGGTGGGGCTCATTATCAAAGCGCTGCAGGCCATTCCGGCGCCCCCGGAGGTGTCCGTCGGCTCCGTCGGCCCATGAAAGCGGGCATCGTCATCGCAGTGCTGGGGCTGATCGGGTGGGGCGGCTATCTGTATCTCGACGATCTGATGGCGCAGGAACGCTTTGGCACCGCCGTCGAGCAGGCGATCGACGATCCGCGTACCACCACGCCTGATGATATCCGCTTGAACATCCAGGCGGCCGCCCAACGGGAGGGCATGACGGTCGATCCGGAGGCGATCGAATTGTCCGTCGCGGCGTCGGGTGTCCAGCCGGTGGCGGGCCAAATGGTCGCCGGCGCCGGCATGGCCGTCACCTCACAGCGATTGACCGTCCGCATTCCTTATGAACGGACGGTCTGGGGACGCCCCCAGCACCGGATGCTGGAACGGGCCAGGGTCTATGTGGCGTCCGCCGCGCCGGGCGTCAATACCCAGGATCACGCGCTGTCCGCACTGCCCGAAAAGCCCTAAGCCTGGTCGGTGGGGGCAAGATACCGGCCGAACCACTCCGCGGCCAACTCGGCCACCCGTTCCAGCGCGCCCGGTTCTTCAAACAAGTGACTCGCTCCCGGCACGATGGCCAACTCCTTCTTTGCCGTCAGCCGGGCATACGCGTGCCGATTGAGCCGGAGCACCTCCTCATCCAGGCCGCCGATGATCAACAGCGTCGGCGCCTGGACCCGAGGCAACGCGGCGTCGGCCAGATCAGGCCGCCCGCCGCGGGAGACGACGGCCTGGATAGACCGGCCCAATACCGCGGCCGCGTTCAACGCCGCGGCCGCGCCCGTGCTGGCCCCGAAATACCCGATCGATAGCCGGCGTGTTGCGGCCGTCTCACTCACCCACCGGCTTGCTGTCACCAGGCGGCGGGTCAAAAGCTCGATGTCGAACCGCGTCGCGTAGACGCGTTCTTCCTCCTCTGTCAGCAGGTCCATGAGCAGCGTGGCCAGGCCGGCGCGTTGCAACACCTCCGCCACGAAGGTGTTCCGCGGGCTCAGGCGGCTGCTGCCGCTCCCGTGGGCAAACAGCACGATCCCGCGGGCATCAGGGGGGACGCCCAGCAGGCCGTCGAGGGTGACCGACTCTGCGGGCACCCGGACCGGTCGTGGGGCATGGGGGGGTGGGGTGGGTAATTGCCGGCGGGGCATGGGATGCCCACATCATAGCCGATTTCTTTTGTGTATTGACACTGTCCGGCGCTGTCGATACAATGGCGGCGATGCGCGAGGGATGTCGGTATGGCGAATCCGGCCCTTGAGCCCGATCGCCGATACGAGTCTGTAGCCGTTTCTTTCCCCGATCGACGGGCGGATGCCCGGCGTCGGTTCCGCCGCTTTTTTCTTTCCCTCCCGGTGAGTTGCCGTGACCACGCCCGGCTTTTCGAAAGTTACTCGCTGGATATCGGCCTGGGCGGGATCTCCCTGCTGGCCGAACAGCCCAAGCCCCTCGGCGGCGAGTTGATCCTGCAATTTTCCTTTTCTCCCGATCTGTACGTGGAATTTCACAGCGAGGTGATCCATGCCTCCGAGCAAACCGACCTTGGCCGGCAGGCGACGGTCGGGCTGCAGTTCATCTGGGGCACCGACACCGAACGCAAAGCCCTGGCCTCCTATCTGGCCGGCGTCGCCAACATGGTGATTCCGCCGCAGCCGACCTGGTCGCCGGCCCTCCACTGGCATCGATCGGAGTTTTTGTGCGAGCGACTGGTCCAGGTGAACGGAACGGGGGGAGCGGGGCCGTCCGCTGGCGTTTCATTGGCGTGGTCGGGTGGCTGGGAGCGGCAGGTTCAGGATGAATTCATCCGCGCGGTGATTCCGGCGGCCTGGCATGAGCGGGGACTGCAACTGGGGACGGTGGAGGCGACGATCCACCACGCCGTGGGCGCCGCCCAGGAATCGACGTTGCTGTTGCGGTTGAAGATCACGGCGATCAAACGGTCGACCATCAGCGTGCGGTTCGAGTATCTGTCCCCCGCGACGCGCCGGGTTGTCGCGCAAGGCCAGCAGATTGTCGCCTTTTCCAGCGCCAACGGCCGGCTGATTCCCGTCCCGTCGGAATTTTTGGCCCACTATCGGCAGCGGTTCGTCTGACGCGCGGTCCGGCGCTCCCGCAGCCGGGCCAGGAACGGGATGCGCGGGGCACCCCTCGCAGTAACCATTGCAGTCACCATTGATGAAAAATCCATGATCACCTTTCTTGACCTCTCCCGTTATTTCGAGCGGCTGGAACAGACCACCAAGCGGCTTGAGATGTTCGCCATTCTGGCCGAGTTGTTCGCCAAAGCCGAGCCGGGTGAAATTGCACCGCTGATCTATCTGACCCAGGGGGAGTTGCTCCCCTCCTTTCGCGGCCTCCAGATCGGCATGTCGGAGAAACTGCTGATTCGCGCCATCGCGCTTGGGGCGGGGCGCGAGCCGGGGGAGGTGGCGGCGATGTTCAAACAGACCGGTGATTTGGGCAAAACGGCCGAAACACTGCTGGATGCCAAGGGCACACAGTTGACCGTGAGGGCGGTCTATGACGAACTCGTGAACACGGCCGGCATCAGCGGAGAAGGCAGCGTGGATGAGAAAGTAAACGCGCTGGCCGAGTTGTTCGGCCAGCTCTCACCGCAGGAAGCGCGCTATGCCGCGCGGGTCGTCATGGGCAAGCTGCGATTGGGCGCCGGCGATGCCACGATTCTGGAAGCACTCAGTGTCGCCGTGCTGAAGGATCGGTCCGGCAAAACGGCACTGGAGCGGGCCTATAACCTCTGCTCCGATTTGGGCGTCGTGGGGGAGCAACTGCTGGCCAGGGGGCTCACAGGGGTCGAAGCGATTCACGTGCGGCTGGGCTATCCCATCCGTCCCGCGCTCTGCGAGCGGTTG
>JBGPIL010000224.1:0-3092 GCA_041484905.1 Nitrospiria bacterium | reverse complement strand
TCGGCCGGGGAGACGAGAGTCCACGCGTCGCCGAGCGCCTCCACCCGGGCCGTCCGGCCGATCCTGTGGATATAATCCTCCGGCGCCTCCGGCAGCTCGTAGTTCACCACGTGGGAGATGCCCTTGACGTCGAGTCCGCGCGCGGCCAGGTTGGTGGCCACGAGCACCTGGATCGACCCGCGCCGGAAGGCCTCCAGCGCTTTGGTCCGGGCTGCCTGGCTCTTGTTGCCGTGAATGGCTGCGACCCGTCGACCCGTTCGTTCCAGCTGGCCGGCCAGATGATCAGCCCGGTGCTTGGTCCGGGTAAAGACCAGCACCTGCCCCATCTGTTCCTTCTCGATCAGATGCACCAGCAGATCGCGTTTCCGGGCGGTGTCGATCGGATAGACGACCTGGCGGACGTTCTTGGCCGTCGTACCCTGCCGGGCGATCTCGATCACGGTCGGTTGTTTGAGAATCTCACCGGCGAGCCGCTGCACCTCCGGCGGCATGGTCGCCGAGAAGAAGAGCGTCTGGCGCTGCGTCGGCAGCTGCTTGAGGATCGTCCGGACGTCGGGCAGAAAGCCCATGTCGAGCATCCGATCCGCCTCGTCAATGACGAGGACCTCGAGCGCGTTGTAGCGCACGAGTCCCTGGCGCATGTGGTCTAATAATCGCCCGGGTGTGGCGACCAGAATATCGACGCCGTTGCGCAGGGCCTGAATCTGGGGCGCGTAGCCGACGCCGCCGTAGACGACCGCCGTGCGCAGCCGCAGAAAGCGGCCGTAGGTTTTGATGCTGTCCGACACCTGGGCCGCCAGCTCACGAGTGGGCACGAGCACCAGGACGCGCAGCGACGGCGATTTGCCCGTCATCAGCCGGTGGAGGATCGGCAGGGTAAAGCCGGCGGTTTTGCCGGTGCCGGTCTGGGCGCAACCGATCAGGTCTTTGCCCTCTAGAATGGCGGGAATCGCCTTGGCCTGAATCGGCGTCGGGGTTTCGTAGTTTTTCGCCTTGACGGCGCGAACGATCTCTGGGGCAAGCCCCAATGTGTCAAATGACATACGTACTGTTACTCCTTGTGTGAGGGGACCGCAGTCCCGTTCTGTGTGCAAAAGGACGGAAGAAGGCGAGCAGTCTGTCTCACGTCAGCGACGCGACAGCACTCAACGACTCAGGCCTTTTGCCTGGCCCTTATGAGGCCTTGTCTTGAATTGAAGAACCGTGAAGAAGTGTGGTGGTCAATCGGTGGAAACTGAAGGACCGGACTTCTGAGGAGGGATCGATCTTGCGAGGATACCGCCTCGGGGTTCGTCAAAACTGAAGAGACTATACCACACACCGTCGGAATGCGCAACGCATTTATTCGCTCCACTTTTTTGCCAGTGTCATCGCCAGTTTCCATCGGGCATGGGTTTGCTTGACCCCGATGGTCGAGCGTCTTGGCCTGAAACGGGTGGCCGGATGGCTTAGGCGGTCGAGGTCGTCGATATTATTATTCCTCCAAAAGCCGCATTGAAGACCCGCCAGATAGGCGGCGCCACGTGAGGTGGTTTCGTACGTGCTCGACAGCCCGATTTCGTGCCGGAACAAGTCGGCTTGATGCTGCAAGAGCCAGCGGCTCTTCGCGACCCCGCCGCCCGCCGTGATCCGGGAGGGCGTGGCACGGCGCTCCTTTCGCATCTGGTTGTAGTTGTCCGTCATTAAATGAGTGATGCCGGCCATCACGCTGCGCACCAGATCGGCCCGAGTGGTGTTGCGATTCAACCCGAAGAAGGCTGTCTCCACCGGTGCATAGTAGGGTGAGCCGAGGCCGGAGAGCGACGGGACACAGACCGGTTCTCCCTGTGCGGCACGGCACAGCGGGTCGATCTCAGCCGGGTGGGTGATCAGTCCCAACTGGTTTTTGAGCCAGATAATCGCCGAGCCGGCGGCATTGACCGTTCCCTCCAATGCATAGTCGATCCGCCCGGCCGTAGACCAGGCGAGTGTGCTCAACAGCATTGTGTGCCGCTGCGGTCGTGCGCCGATGTTCCAGAGAAGAAAACCGCCGGTGCCGTAGGTCAGCGCGAGATGACCGGGCCGGTAACCGCCCTGGCCGATGAGCGAGGCCTGCTGGTCGCCGATGCTGGAGAAAATCGGAATCATCCGTCCGTTCAGGAGTGCGTCGCCGTAAAAGGCCGCGGTCGGCAGGAGTGGCGGCAGAATCGCCGGCGGAATCCCGAACAGATTGAGCAGCCTCTCGTCCCACCCGCCCGTGGCCAAATCCATCATCAGCGTGCGGGAGCCGTTGGTGTGATCGGTGGCGTGGATGCCCCCGCCTTGCGTGGAACGTGTCAGATTCCAGATCAGAAAACTGTTGACCGTGCCGAAGCAGAGATCGCCCGCTTTGGCGCGTTTCAGAAGGATGGGCGATCGGTGCAGAAGCCACCGCAGCTTGCCGATGGTCGAATGAGGGGTCAGTCGCAGGCCGGTGGTGCGACGGATCAGCGGCTGATGACGGGCCAGGTCAAGACAGGCCTCGGCGCCCCGCCGGTCCTGCCAGCTGATGGCGCGGTCCAAGGGCCGGCCGGTTGCGCGATCCCAGAGCAAAAAAGTCGACCGCTGATTGGTAATGCCGATGGCGGCGATCTGCCGCGCGCCATCTTTGCCCAGCCAGGTCAATGCCTTGCGCACTGCGGCCATCTGACCACCGAGCAGGTCGGCCGGGTCGTGCTCCACCCGGTCTGGGCCGGGGAGCTTTGATGCCAGCGGCACGCGGGCCAAATAGGCAACCCTGCCGGCGCGATTGTACAGAACGGCGCGGGAGCTGGTGCTGCCCTGATCGAGGATAAGGAGGAAGGGCGGAGAAGTCATGGCGCCGGCTATTCGCCGACGGAGAGTTCTTCGAGGGTGCGCTGATAGATCTTGTAGGTCTTGTCGTCAAACAGGACGAACCGCACCAATGCGATCTCCGAATGTTGCACCAGATAGGCCCCGACGGTTGAGAGCGCGATCCGGGCCGCCTCCTCGACCGGGTAACGGTAGGCCCCGGTGCTGATCGAGGGGAAGGCGAGCGAGCGCAGCCCGTATCTGGAGGCCAGCTCCAGGCTGCTCCGGTAGCTTTTCTCCAG
>JBGPIL010000223.1:0-3107 GCA_041484905.1 Nitrospiria bacterium | reverse complement strand
CACGGGCCTGGTCGATGCCATCCAGGTCATCTATAATCTCTTTGAGCAGGCGCCGGCCGAGCGGCTCTTCCCCCTCTGCCAGGAGCATCGGGTCGGCCTTATCATCCGGGTGCCGTTGGACGAGGGAAGCCTGACCGGCGCCCTCCGGCCCGACACCACGTTTCAGAAAGACGATTTCCGGGCCGACTATTTCCGGGGCGACCGGCTGCGTGAAGTCTGCGAACGGGTGAAGGGATTTGATTTCCTGGTCCGGGATGGGAGGACCACTCTGGCGCAGGCCGCGCTCAAGTTCTGTCTGAGCCACCCCGCCGTCTCGACCGTGATTCCCGGCATGCGGAAGGTCCCCCACGTGGAGGCCAACGCGCGGGTGTCGGACGGCCGGTTGCTCTCACCCGAGGAGCTGGCGCGCCTCAAACCGCTGGCCTGGCGGAGGAACTTTTATGAGTGATGTCGTTTGACAGACCGAAATAGACTGCTATCTTAACATCCGGACAACGCCATGTTGGACTACGCGCTCATTCTGGTCCCATTGATTCTGATCACGTGGCTGCTCTATGCCAGGTTCTCGCACCGTCAGGATCGCCAGAATCTTGCCAAGCTGGAAGCGTCGGCGACCGCCGGGTTGACCGAACCCTTTTCCCTCCATCCGTTCATTGATCCGTATCGGTGTCTCGGGTCCGGGGCCTGCGTCTTGGCCTGTCCCGAAGGCGACGTGTTGGGGATGATCGGCGGCAAGTCCAAACTGATCAATCCCAGCCACTGCATCGGCCACGGCGCCTGCCGGTCCGCCTGCCCCCATGAGGCGATCACGCTCGTCTTCGGAACCGAGAAGCGGGGGATCGACATTCCCCACGTCAGCCCGACGTTTGAAACCAACGTGCCGGGGATTTTCATCGCCGGGGAACTGGGCGGAATGGGCCTGATCCGCAATGCCGTCGAGCAGGGGCGTCAGGCGATCGACTCGATCAGAAAATATCGTGAGCATCGGGCGCCGCTCGATGTGGTGATCGTCGGCGCCGGCCCCGCGGGTTTTTCCGCCTCCCTGGCGGCCATGCAGCACCGTCTGCGCGCGGTGACGATCGAGCAGGACTCCCTGGGCGGACGCGTCTTCCATTATCCGCGCCGCAAGGTCGTCATGCTCCAACCGGCCACGCTGCCGCTCGTCGGCAAGGTGAAGCTGGGGACCGCCAGCAAGGAAAAGCTGCTGGAGTTTTGGCAGGGGATCGAGCAGAAGACGGGCGTGAAGATCCAGTATCAGGAGCGAATGGAGGAGATTGCCAGGACGGAGAAGGGCTTTCTCGTGAAGACCTCCAAGGGCTCCTATGAGACAAGAACCGTGCTGCTGGCGGTTGGTCGTGGCGGCACCCCGCGCAAGCTGGAGGTGTCCGGCGAGGAGTTGCCCAAGGTGGTCTATCGCCTGATTGATCCGGAACAATATCAAAATCGCCGCATGCTGGTCGTCGGCGGCGGCGACGCGGCGTTGGAAGCCGCCTGCCGTCTCGCGGAGCAGCCCGGTTCAACGGTCACCCTGTCCTATAGGGGCGACGCGTTCGGGCGGGCCAAGCCGGCCAACCTGGAGCAGGTGAAGGCCGCCGAGCGGGCCGGCCGCCTGAGAGTGTTGTTGGGCTCCCAAGTGAAAGCGATCACGCCGGACGCCGTCGTGGTGGAACAGGGGGGGCGGGAGGAACGGCTGCCCAACGATGGCGTGATCGTCTGCGCCGGCGGCGTGCTCCCGACCGAGTTGCTCAAGTCGATCGGCGTTTGGGTCCAGACCAAGTACGGGACGGCGTAGGGGCAGGATTGTAGGGGCAGGTCTGAGACCTGCCCCTACGACAACAGGCGGGAATATTATTCCCCGATGATCTTGATCAACACCAGCTTGCGCCGGCGGCCGTCGAATTCGGCGTAGAAGATCTGCTCCCAGGTTCCCAAGTCGAGCTTGCCGCCGGTGACGGCGACCACCACCTCCCGGCCCATCACCTGCCGTTTGATGTGCGCGTCGCCGTTATCTTCGCCGGTCAGGTTGTGACGGTAGCGGCTGGTCGGCTCGTGCGGCGCGAGCTGTTCCAAAAAGTCGTCGTAATCCTTCAGCAGACCCGGCTCGTCATCGTTGATATAGATGCTGGCCGTGATGTGCATCGGGTTGACCAGACAGAGGCCGTCCCTGATTGCGCTTGTGGTGACCGCCTCTTGAACCTGCGGCGTGATGTTGAGGTAGGCGCGCCGCGTTTTGGTCTCGAACCAGAGTTCCTGCCGATAGGATTTGATTGCAGCCTCCTTTGTCACAATACGGTGGGTTGACCGTTGATATCAAACTTCGCCTGCGTCGTCAAGGTGAGCACGCCCCCCCCTGCCGGAAATCCGGCAAGCCCGGTCATCTCATTGCCGGGATTCCGGCAGCCTGGGTTGCCGGCGGGCTGTACAGCGAGCCCCAGCGCCGAATCACTCTGGCGCGCTCCTTGCTTGATGTCTTTGAGCAAGAACGTCATGAAGCCCTGCTGACCTGTCGACGTCGATCTTCGGGACACGGGGTTGTTGACCCAGAGGGGGGGGGATGATAGCATTCGGCCGTGGATTGGGAGAGGACCCCAGACGTGCAAGCGTGTTTCGAGACCGAACTACTTTGGCATCGGGTGGAAGCAGGGTTGAACAAGAGGGTTGTTCGTTGTCCCATCGATGGGTCATTGATCCGGCGGCCTTGATTCTAGGCGCCGTCTTGTGGGCCGGGGGCATCGGTTTGGCCCCGGCGCTGGCCGGTGAGGCCGATTCGGCGGTCCGTGCGGACTCCGTGGTGGTCGCCTCGCTGGCGGATGAAGCGGATCTGTCCCGCTCCACCGATGGTGAACTCTTCGAAGACAACAGCCATTCCCTCCATGACGAGCTCTCCGGCGCCGAGGGCGATCACGGCCTTGAAAGCGAGCATGAAGGGCTGGAGAGCGACCACGGTGGGGAGAGCGAGCATGGCGGCGGCTCCGAGCCCGGCGGGGGTGACAGCGGCGGTGAAGGCGGCGACTGATCCCAATCGGACCATGTCCATTATGCCTTCCTGATTGGTTTATTCGATCATCCTGTCTGCCGATGTCTTCTACTGTCAAGGTCACGAGGCT
>JBGPIL010000222.1:0-3121 GCA_041484905.1 Nitrospiria bacterium | reverse complement strand
GGATGGCTCTGCGCGTACCAGTCTTCAAGGTGGCGGACGAAGCGTTTGCTGTAGGGGCGCGCGCGGTAATATTCGGAATAATCGATCGAGGTGGAGCCGAAGACCTTCTGCCACTCCGGCCGTTTTTCCAACCAATAGGCATGATTCATCACGTGGCCCATTTCGTGCCGGAGCAGGCGCAGGCACCAGATCTCGGTCCCCCCCTCCACCTCCATCATCATGTGTTCTTCGAGCTTCTTGAGCCTCGGATGGGCCAGATAAAAGGGGATGGCGATGGCGGCGGCGCCTTCCGGACAGAACCACTCGTCGCCCAGGTAACAGACCGGCTTGAACGCGATTTTTCGCTCATCCAGTTCCAGGTAAAAGGTCTGAATGCATGACTCCAGCTCGGTGCCGGGGATCCGCAGGTTCAGATCAGAGATCCGCAGCTCGAGGAGCTGTTCATCGGAATAATCGACCCACTCCGGCTCGGGAGGCGATGTTCCGGTCGTAGAGGAGGGTGTTTCGGCCATCTCAGCCCATTGTACCCAATAACGGCTCATTTGACTATTATGAGTCAAGGGGAGACGTTATCTCCCCTTGACAATCCCCATTGCCAGCTATTTGCTTGAAGATACCCCGCCAAAGCGGGTATGCTGATGCCACCATGATCGTCGTGATTCACAGGGCCTGTAGCGGCCCGGCGGTGGAGCCGGATGGAGCGGTGGCCGAAAGCTGCGCCCTGCCGGTGACGGCGCTTCCCTTCACCTGCTTTAGCTGCCTGGATGAAATTATCGACGAGTCGGAGCTGCGGTTGAGCGAAGAGATAAGGATGTAACCCCCCTCACTTTACCCGCGAGGGGGGAGAGGAGAGCAAACACTCTAGGTATCGTATGAACATCGTCAATTCCGACATCGAACGGTATCTTGCCGACCTTTTCCCCTCCGCCGATCCGGTCTTAAAGGAGATGGAGCGGCTGGCCGAGCGGGAGGAGTTCCCCATTGTCGGGCCGTTGGTCGGCCGTTTACTCGCTCTCATGGCCCGTTTAGTCAATGGCCGGCGCGTGTTTGAATTTGGGTCGGGCTTCGGCTATTCCGCCTACTGGTTTCTTCAAGGGATGGATGGTCAGGGGAGCGTCGTCCTGACGGATGATGAGGAAGAGAACGCGGCGCGGGCCCGCGACTATTTCAAGAAAGCGGGCCTGTCTGATCGGGTGGAGATCAATGTCGGCGATGCCTTCGACATCATCGACCGGCAGCCGGGGCCGTTTGATCTCATCCTGGTCGATTGCGAGAAAGCCCGCTACCCGTTGGCGTTTGAGAAGGCGTTGCCCAAGCTCAGACCGGGCGGTCTGCTGATCGGCGACAACATCCTCTGGTTTGGAAAAGTGCTGAAACGATCGGAAGAGCCGTCCACGATCGGCATCCAGCAGTTTACACGACTCATCACGACGGATGCCCGGCTGACGACGACCATCCTGCCGCTTCGCGATGGTGTGTCCATTAGTGTCAAAAAATAATGGCAGCGTGAAACGGTCACAATCGAACATATAAATGGCGGAATCCCAGAGACTCGATCCCGATTTGCCCGAAGGGGTGGAGATCGTCCGTTGGCCGCACGCGCGGCCGTTGCCGGAGGAGGAGATCGTCCGGTTTTTTCAGGCCCGCAAGCAGCTCTTCAGCCGCTGGTCGAACGGCCCGAACGAGGTCTACAGCCTCCACACCCATCCCTACCGCAAAATCCTCTTCTGCGTACAGGGCGGCATCACCTTCACGCTGCCGGATCTCGGCGAGTCGCTGGAACTGGGGCCGGGGGATCGTTTGATTCTGCGGCCCGGTGTGCGCCACGGCGCGCTGGTGGGGCCGGAGGGGGTGACGTGTATCGAGGCGGGGGAGTAGTTGGGGAAATGGCGAATGTCGAATGACGAATGTCGAATGAAAATCATCTGGGGGATTGTGGGTGGAGGAGATAAGCTATTCCCATTCCAGATCGAAGCTCGGCGAACTGCGGAATGCCGGTGGCCAGGGGCCGAGCGTTGGTCTGACACGCGAGCATCGGGGGCAATTTGTATGGCGGTGGGGATTATCAAGGGGAGCGGTGCCGCTCCCCTTGATTTGAGCGACTGCGCAGCACGAGCGGATTAACATGACGGCGCCGCCTGACGGATCAGTCACCAAAAAGTTACTGGAGCGGCTGCAGGAATGGGTGCGGCGGCTGGGGCGCAAGCCGAAGATCGGCTTGGCGTTGGGCACCGGGGGGGCCTGGGGTGTGGCGCACATCGGCGTCCTGTCAGTCTTTCATGAGATGGAGATTCCCATTGCCTATCTGGCCGGCTGCAGCGCCGGGGCCTTCGTCGGCGCCCTCTATGCCGGCGGCGTGGAAGGCGCGGCATTGGACGCCTGCGGCCACCGCTACGGCTGGCGCGACGCAGGCCGGCTGCTCTTGCCCCCGAAGATGGGGCTGGCCTCCAACGAGCGGATGGCGGCCTACTTGAAGAAGCGGATCGGTGAGCCTCGATTCGACCAGTTGCGCCTGCCCTTCTTTGTGGTCGCGACCAATCTGTCGACCGGCCGGAAGCGGATCTTTCAGGAGGGGCCGGTGATTCCCGCCATCCGGGCCAGTTGCGCGCTCCCCGGCGTCTTCGAGCCGGTTGAAATCGACGGGGAGCTCTATTGCGACGGCGGATTGGTCGACCGTCTGCCCTGCGAAGTGCTTCGCGAGGCCGGCGCCGACGTTGTGATCGGCGTGGACTTGGGACGCAACGAAACCACGTGGCGGCCGCGCAACATCTCGGAGGTGATCGGCCGGGCGATTGACATCGTGACGGCCTGCCAGGCCGAGGCGGATGTCAAGGCGGCCGATCTGCTCATCCGTCCATCGCTGGCCGGGCTAAGCGAGTTCGGCTTCGACCACAACGACGCGCTCATGGCGCGGGGGCGCGAGGCGGCCCTGGCCCAGTTGACCCAGTGGCAGCAGTTGCATACGCCCGTCAGCGAGCCGAGCGCGAAGCCGGCCTCCGACGCCACCTGACAATCACTCACACCATGCGCGAACGGCGATGGGAATCGCAGACGGCTCTGACCGACCGTGAGTGGCTCATCGTGGGCGCCCGGCTGGCCCGCGTGGGGCTGACCCTGCCGG
>JBGPIL010000221.1:0-3130 GCA_041484905.1 Nitrospiria bacterium | reverse complement strand
TCCGCTTGCTGACCGCCTTTCTTCATGTGACTGGTGATCAGAGGCGTGATGTGATGATCACTGCGCGGTCCTTTCCGATGGCACGGTGAAATGCTGGGGGTATAACGGCAACGGCGAGCTTGGCAATGGAACCAATACTGGGCCTGAAGGCTGCACGCCATTCGGACAACCCCAGCCATGTAGTACTATCCCGGTTGTGGTTAGTGGTATTACCACGGCCATAGTTGTTGCGCCTGGAAATCACCACACCTGCGCGGTCCTATCCGATGGCACGGTGCAATGCTGGGGGAATAACTACCAGGGCCAGCTTGGGAATGGAACTACCATCAATTCCACCACTCCGGTAGCGGTCAGCGGGATTGCCACCGCTACGGCCGTTGCTGCCGGTGATCACACCTGCGCGCTGCTTTCGGATGGAACCGTGCGATGTTGGGGATTGAATGACATGGGCCAATTGGGCAATGGGACCCCTATGCTCTGCAATGGCTATCCCTGTAGTACCACCCCGATGACGGTCAGTGGGATTACCACAGCCACATCCATCGCTGCCCGGTCTGATCACAATTGCGTGCGTCTTTCGGGTGGCACAGTGCAATGCTGGGGCGCAAATGGAATGGGCCAGCTTGGTAATGGGACCACTACCTTGTTTTCCAGCACGCCCGTGTCGGTCAGCGGAATTACCACGGCTATAGATGTTACGGCTGGAGGTTATCACAGTTGCGCGAGTCTTTCGGATGGCACAGTGCGCTGCTGGGGATATAACGGCAACGGCCAGCTTGGCGACGGAACTGCTGGCTATTCTCCGATACCGGTGGCCGTTAGTGGGATATTCCCTGGCGTTGCTTGGTCCAGCAGCAACACAGGTGTAGCCACCATTGATGCCAATGGGCTTGCGACCGGCCTCAGTCCTGGCACAACGACGATCACTGCTACCTCTGGCAGCATCGGCGGAAATACCACGTTGACGGTGAATCCGACCTACACCTTAATCCTGACCGCGGCCGGATCGGGCTCCGGCACGGTTAGTGGGGCGGGGACGTATAACTCTGGCCAGACTGCAACAGTCTCGGCCACCGCCAATCCCGGATCGACCTTCACCGGTTGGACCGGGCCTAACGCGGCGGAGTGCGCCACCGGTTCTGTACTCATGAATGCCAACAAGAGCTGCACCGCTAACTTCACGCTCAATACTTACACCCTCACGCTGACCACAGCCGGGACAGGCTCCGGCACGGTGAGCGGGGCGGGGACGTATAACTACGGCCAGACGGCGACTGTGTCCGCGTCGGCCAATCCCGGCTCGACCTTTACCGGTTGGACCGGCCCCAATGCCGCGGAATGCACCACCGGCTCGGTCCTCATGAATGCCAACAAGAGCTGCACGGCCAACTTTACACTCAACACATCATTGCCCGACCTGATCATTTCGGCTCTATCGACCACCGCCACCGCTGTGGCTCCGGGCAAAACCTTTGTGCTCTCAAATACCGTTAAAAATCAGGGAACCGCCACGGCCGGATCATCTATCGTGGCGTTTCACCTATCGACGAATGCGGTCTATGGAGATGGAGATGATATTGCTTTCACCGCCACTCGGTCGGTGGCTTCCTTAGTGGCGGGAGCGAGTAGTAGCGGTAACACGACTTTAACGGTTCCACCCGCCGCTGCGTTGGGGACCTATTACATCTGTGCGATGGCTGATAGCGGTGGCGCCGTTAATGAAGGGACAAATGAGAGCAACAACTCTTCTTGTACCGGTGGAACGATTCAGGTGACGCGAGCTGACCTGATCATGACGGCTGTGACGCCTACTGTGACCACGGTGAATCAAGGCGGAACTTTGCCGGTTTTCAACACGGTGAAAAATCAGGGTCTGATTTCAAGCACCAGTTTTAGAATCGCGTTTCATCTCTCGGTCGATGACACATACGGCGGTGCGAATGATGTGGCCCTCACGACGATTCGGTCGGTGACGTCTCTGGGACCCGGGATTTCAAGCTCGGCCACCACCAACTTGGCGATTCCGTTATCGACTCCACCCAACACCTACTATGTTTGTGCCTATGCCGATAGTCTCAATGCCGTTATCGAGACGGATGATGGAAACAATACGCTGTGTTCTCAAGTGCAAGTCACGGTGCCTCAACCTGACCTGATCGTCAGCGCCCTGTCCACGACGGCGACGACGGTTAAGGCGGGGGCGATCTTTTACGTTTCCAATTCGATCAAGAACCAGGGAGGATCGAAAGCCGGCTCGTCCGTTGTGGCGTTTCATCTTTCGCTTGACACGACTTATGGAGGTGGGGATGACATTGCCTCGACCACGACGCGGACGATTACCTCGCTGGCGATTAATGCAACGAGCGCCGCATCGACCGTGGTGAGGATTCCTGCGACGACACCGCCGGGGACTTATTATGTGTGTGTCCAGGCGGATACGAATAACAGCGTGGCCGAGTTAAATGAGACCAACAACGAGCGGTGTACTACGAACACGATCACGGTAACACCTTAATGGAATTTGGCCTGAGGTCCGGCTGAACGTTTGGCGGAAAAGCAAATACACTCTTCTGATCTGAGGCTCAGGGGAAGGATTTTGAGTTTTTTTGAGAATGTTCGATAAGCAGACCAGAATGCTGCACATGAAATTAAGTGCAGTGAGGCCTCGACCACCGTTATGGTGCCGGGCGGCACGGCCCTTGGGGTTTATCATGTCGGTGCGATTGCGGATGTGAATGGTGCGGTGACCGAAAGCAATGAAGGGAACAACACGCGTCTGGCTTCGGGTACGATCACGGTTACGCCTTGATGGGAGGATAGCTGGAATAAGCTGGGCAGGTCTTTTTCTGTTCAGGATTTCTGCGTATTAGCTGGTCGAGACTTTCTCCGGGATGTCTGTCTTCGGAGTCACCGCCACCGGGTACAACGCCGGTGGGCGTCTACCATGTCTGCGCCATGTCCGATTCGCTCAATGCAGTTGTCGAGACGGATGAGGGGAACAACACGTTTTGTTCCTTAGGCACGGTGACGGTGCAGTAGCGCATCATCTCGCTGGATCGTTCGGCATAAATTATCCTCGCGTCTTGGCCGGATGACCCGAAGATATTTGGGCTTGACTTTTTTATGAAAC
>JBGPIL010000220.1:0-3150 GCA_041484905.1 Nitrospiria bacterium | reverse complement strand
CCCCGCCGGGTTGCTTCCTCCAGATCGACGTTGTCGAGTCCGGTGCCCGCGCGACCCACGACCTTCAATTTCGTCGCCGCCGCCAGCACCTCCTTGGTCACCTTGGTGCCGCTGCGCACCACCAATCCCTCGTACTGCGGGATGACCTGGAGCAGCTCCTGCGGCGTGAGCTTGGTGTTGACCTCGACGGTCAGGCCGGCATCCTTGAGGATTTTGACGCCCTGATCGGACAGTTTGTCGCTGACGAGAACTTTCATCGCCTTACTTGCCGGCCGGCATCAGCCGCGCCTGCGCCGCGCCGACGCCCTTGCCCAACTGCACGGCGTAGCCCAATTCCTTGAGCACCATCTCCGTCGCGGCGACGGCGATGACCACGTCGAACGTGTCGGCATAGCCCATGTGCGCGATCCGGAAGACCTTGCCTTTGAGATGATCCTGCCCGCCTGCGGCCGTCACGCCGTAGCGAACCCGCAATTGTTTGTAGATCTGCTGGCCGTCCACGCCGGACGGCGCCTCGACGGCCGTCAGCGCGTCGCTCGGCGACGTCTTGGCAAAGAGCGAGAGCCCGATCGCCTGCATCCCCGCACGGGTCGCTTCGGCCAGCCGGTGGTTGCGGGCGAAGAGATTGTCCAACCCCTCGGCCTTGAAAATTTTCAACACTTCGGCCAATCCGACCACGAGTGACACGGCCGCCGTGTAGGCCGTCTGGTTTTTCTGTTGTGAGTCGCGCTCTTTTTTAAAGTCAAAATAAAATTTTGCGTTCTTGGTCGATGCGGCTTTGTGCCACGCTTTTTCGCTCACGCTGACAAAAGCCAACCCCGGCGGCAGCATGAAGGCCTTCTGTGAACCGGTCACCACCACGTCCAATCCCCAGTCGTCCGTCTTCAGATCAAACACACCGAGCGCCGTGATCGCATCAACCACCAGCAGCGTCTGGGGGGAGGCTTTGACCACCTCGCCGAGCGCGCGGCAGTCGTGCGCCACGCCGGTGGAGGTTTCGCTCGCCTGCACGTACACCGCTTTGATCGACGGATCGCGCTTGAGCGCATCGGCCACCTGTTGCGGATCGACCGAGTGACCCCATTCGACCTTGATCTCCTCCACCTTCGCGCCAAAGGTGTTGCACAATTTCATCCAGCGTTCGCCGAACTTGCCGCCGTTGACGACCAGCGCTTTTTCACCGGGGTTCAGAAAGTTGGAAACCGCCCCTTCCATTCCGCCCGTCCCGGTGGACGCCAAAATCAGGACATCGTTTCGGGTCTGAAAGATCCATTTCAGATCGTCCCTGACCCGTCCCATCAACTCGGAAAATTCCGGCGCGCGATGATGGAAAATCGGCTGCGCCATGGCCAGCAGGACTTCGGGCGGGACCGGTGTCGGCCCGGGTGCCAACAGATAACGTTTTTGCACGATCGTGCCTCCCTGTGTGAGCGGTCGAAGAATCCCCGCCTTCTCCGCTTGAGGCGGACGCGGGGATTCTTCGACCCGAGCGGAAAGAAGCCTGTTGATATGCGCTCGCTCACCCCGCCTTCATACCTCGAACGAACGTGAGAGGCTATGTTCGATTCTCGGTACAAGCAAGCGGGATTCACTCGCTGGCCGGGTTCACGCTATCACAGCGCCGTGAAAGCTGTCAATGGCGTTTCCCTCGCAAATCGAGAGGGAAACCATCATGCGACAGCCCACTAGTTGACGAAGAACCCTCCGAACTCATAGCATGAACGCGTTCATGATGTCCTGGCGTCTGTTGATCCACAACCCGCTGCCTCCCGCGCTCGCCCTGGCCGTCGATGAGGCCATCGCCCTGCGCTGTACCGACCACGGAGGCCGGGCCACCTTGCGATTTTATCAGTGGGACCGGCCGGCGATTTCAATCGGCCGGTTCCAACGTGTTGAACACACGGTACACACGGACCTGTGCCGATTGGCCGGGCTCCCGGTGCTTCGCCGGATCACCGGCGGCCGGGCCGTCTGGCATGATCGGGAGTTGACCTACAGCCTGATCAGTCCGTTGCCGTCGCCGATCTTTCCCGCATCATTGACGGAGACCGTGGCCGTCATCGGCCATGCCCTGGCCGGTGGGCTGCAGCGGCTCGGCCTCCCGGCCCAACCGTCCGGTGTCGCCCCGCAACGGATGCGCCACACACCCGCGCGCCGGTCGCCATTTTGCTTTGACGCGCCGGCCTGGCATGAAGTCAGCGTTGGAGGGAAAAAAATCATCGGCAGCGCGCAACGCCGGTGGCGAGACCGGTTTCTTCAACAGGGTTCGATTCTGCTGCGTTACGACGCGGAGGCGGTGGCGCGATGGCTGCCGGTCGATTCCCGCGATCTTCAGGCCGCCGCAGGGTTGAATGATGTGTTACCCGAGCCGATCGAGACGTATCGCCTCGCGGAGCTGCTGGCCGGCACCTTCGCCTCGACATGGGGGATCGAGCTTCAACCCGGCTCATTGACGCCCGAGGAAACGGCTCTAACCGAACGACTGGCTGCGGAAAAATATGCGGACGCCGCCTGGACGATGCGCGGAGAGGCTCGGCGGTCATTTGATGTGGGGGCCCGTGCGGAGGCGATCAACCGTCCTCCGATGCCCCCACCCCCCAAGTGATCTGGGGACCCGTGCGCGTTGCTCGCCGGGCTATTGACCGAGCAGGCGCTCGGTCAACCGGCCCAGGCTTTTGTACAGACGGAGCGCGGCAAAATCGTGGTCAAACGAGGCGGCGGTTAACTGCTGTTCGGCCGAGAGCAATGTGCTGTTGGCATCCATCACGTCGATATTGGTGGCCAGGCCGACCGCAAACTGCCGTTCCGTCAGCTCATAGTTTTCCTTGGCAAACGCGACCTGTGCGGTGAACTGTTCCACGCTGCCGGCAAGCGTGCTCACATCGCGGAGCGCGCTGCGCACCTCGGTGCCCACCGTCTCTTTCACCAACTGCCCATCCAGGACGGCCGAGCGCCATTGTGAGCGCGCCTCCTGGATTTTCGCCATCTGTAGGCCGCCTTCAAAGAGAGGAAAACTCAACTGCAACTGTGCATATTTATCGGCCTGATCCTCGACCGAAAAATTTAATTCGGGATTTTGGGCACTTTTGTCATAGGCAAGATTCAACGACAGCGTGGGAAACAGGCCCGACGCCGCCAGCCGCACGTTCT
>JBGPIL010000219.1:0-3219 GCA_041484905.1 Nitrospiria bacterium | reverse complement strand
CTCTTCCACCACCCGCCCCTTCTCGTTGAGATATTGCAGCAGGCCGTGCTCGAACGCCTGGATCTTGTTGACCGGCAAATCATCGATGAAGCCGTTGATGCCGGCGAAGATGACGATGACCTGGCGGGCCATCGAGAGCGGCTCGTACTGCGGCTGCTTGAGCAGTTCAACCATCCGGGCGCCGCGGGCCAGCATCGCCTGGGTCGCTTTGTCCAGATCGCCGCCGAACTGGGCGAACGCGGCCATTTCCCGATATTGCGCCAGCTCCAGCCGGAGCGTGCCGGCCACTTTTTTCATCGCTTTTGTCTGCGCCGAGCCGCCGACGCGGGAGACCGACAGGCCGACGTTCACGGCCGGCCGGATGCCGCTGTAGAAGAGATCGCTGGCCAGGTAGATCTGGCCGTCGGTGATCGAGATCACGTTCGTGGGAATGTAGGCCGACACGTCGCCCGCCTGTGTTTCGATGATCGGGAGCGCCGTCAACGATCCGCCGCCCAGCTCCTTGTTGAGCTTGGCCGCCCGTTCAAGCAGCCGCGAGTGGACGTAAAAGACATCGCCGGGATAGGCTTCGCGGCCCGGCGGCCGCCGCAACAGCAGCGACAATTGACGGTAGGCGGTGGCGTGCTTGGAGAGGTCGTCGTAGACCACCAGCGCGTGCTTCCCGTTGTCCCGGAAATATTCGCCCATCGTGCACCCCGCATAGGGCGCGAGAAATTGCAGCGGCGCGGGGTCACTGGCGCTGGCGGAGACGACAATCGTGTAGGCCATTGCGCCGGCATCCTGCAGTGTTTTGATGACGCGGGCCACCGACGACCGTTTCTGGCCGATGGCCACGTAAATGCAGATGACGTTCTGGTTCTTCTGGTTGATGATCGTGTCGATGACGACCGCGGTCTTGCCCGTCTGCCGGTCGCCGATGATCAGCTCCCGCTGCCCCCGCCCGATCGGAATCATGGCGTCGATCGCCTTGATGCCCGTCTGGAGCGGTTCGCGCACCGGTTGCCGGGCCACGATGCCCGGTGCGATGATCTCGATGAGACGGGTCTCGCTTGCCGCGATGGGGCCCTTGTCATCGATCGGCTGCCCAAGGGGATCAACCACCCGGCCCAGTAGCGCCTGACCGACCGGCAGTTGCGCGATCCGGCCGGTCCGTTTGACCAGGTCGCCCTCCTTGATCCCGGTGTCGCTGCCCAGGAGCACCGCGCCGACGCTTTCCTCTTCCAGATTCAGGACGATGCCCATCACGCCGCCTGGGAACTCGAGCAGTTCGCCCGACATGGCCCCGTCAAGGCCATACAATTTCGCGATGCCGTCGCCGACCTGGAGCACGGTGCCGACCTCGGCGGTGTCAACCGTCCGATCGAACCCTTCCAATTGTTGTTTGATGACGGATGTAATCTCTTCGGTCTTGATCTTGGTCATTTACCGCGCCTCCATTTATAGGGGCTTGCGTCGGACTCTTTGATGTGGGGGCCCGTGCTGGAAATTTCGGAATCCAGCCGCCTCACCGACTCGGCGGCGCGCACCGCGTGCTGCTCCTTCTTCGTCGCAGCGTGCGCCCTCCGATGCCCCCACTCCCCTAAGCCTCCCCTTCACGCTCGCGTTGCTCGCTGGATAGCGGGCTTACGCGCTGATACCGATGGCCTGCCGGCGGACCCGGTCGAGCTGCCCGCGGATTGTGCCGTCAATCAACCGGCTGCCCAACTGCAACCGCGCCCCCCCCAGCAACGCGGGATCCACCTGGTGTGTCACGCCGACGGGCCGCTGCAACAGCTGCTCCAGACGCGCGTGCAGCGCCCGCTGGACGGCCTGATCAAGCGGCCGGGCCGTACTGACGGTAATCCTGATGCGCCCCTGAACCTCATCCAGCAGCCGGCCGTAGGCGGCGGTCACCGCCTGGATCACGTTGAGCCGGTTTTTTCTGAGCAGCAACTGCAAAAATCGTTTGGTGATCGGTGGACAGGGTCTATCCGTGCCTGTCAGGTCGATCAATTTCAGCAGCGCGGCCTCACGCTGTTTCGCCGAATAAAAAGGGTTCAGGATCAGTGTCTTGGGGCCTGCCGGCGCTTCGAGCGCGGTTGCGACATCGGTCAGCATGCGCAGCGTCCGCTCCCGTTCTGCCGGGTCGGTGATCGATTCGAACAGCGCTTTCGCATAGCGCCCGGCGACCGCTTCAGCCTGCATTGATCCCTCACGTGCCTGGGGTTGGAGATGGATCGGTCTGCTGCCGAAAAACGGTGCACGTTACCATGCGGTTTTGGGTGAAGTCAAGAAGACCTGTGGCTAAGTAACGAGGTGGCTAGGTAACGAGGTGGTTAGGTAGCTAGGAAAGCTGAGCCATCTGTTCACTAGCCACCTTGCTACCTTGTCACCTAGCTACCTCTATTATGCCGCCGCCCAGAACAAGGTCACCCTCGTAGAACACAACCGACTGCCCCGGCGCCATCGCCCGCTGCGGGGTATCGAAGTGAAGCGTGGTTGTGCCATCGGGCCGCTTGGTCAACGTGGCGGCGGCGTCGGTCGATCGATAGCGGATTTTGGCCGTGCCGCGCACGGGATCCGCCTGCGGGGATCGGCTCACCCAATGAAACTCGTTCAACGTCACTTCCCGTCGGTAGAGCGCCGCTTCAGGCCCGATGATGACCCGCCGGTCGGCTGGCTCCAGCGCGATGACGTAACGCCGGTCGCCCGCGGCGACTTGTGGTGAACCGCCCTTGCGGTGAACCGCGCCCACACCCCGTCGCTGGCCACCCAAGGCGCCGATCCCGCGCCGTTGCCCAACGGTATAATACGCCACGCCGCGGTGTTCCCCGACCACAGCACCCTCTTCATTGAGAATCTCTCCGGGTTGTTCGCTCTGGGGGGCCATGGTGTCGAGAAATTTGCGGTAATCACCCTGCGTGACGAAGCAGACCTCCTGACTTTCGGCAATCTCGTCCGGCGGGAGGTCGAACTGGGCGACCTTCTCCCATACCGCCGACTTGTTCCATGCACCCAAGGGAAACAGCAGCCGGCCCAGTTGTGTCTGGGTCAGTCGATACAGAAAGTAGCTCTGATCTTTTGCGGGATCGCTTCCCTTTTGCAACTGATAGCGTCCACTCGGTTGATCGTGGTTGATTCGGGCGTAGTGTCCGGTGGCGACATAGAGAGCGCCGACCTCGTCCGCGACGGCCAGCAACTCTTCAAATTTGACCAGGGCGTTGCAACGGACGCAGGGAT
>JBGPIL010000218.1:0-3267 GCA_041484905.1 Nitrospiria bacterium | reverse complement strand
ATCGCCATGGAGGGAATGCCGAGCAGCGTGCCTTCAATCGCCGCCGAGACCGTGCCCGAATAGGTGACGTCATCGCCGAGATTCTCGCCCTGATTCACGCCGGAGGCGATCAACACGGGGCGGCCACCGGTCAGCCGCATGACACCAAGGTTCACACAGTCCGACGGCGTGCCGTTGATACAATAGACCTTGCGTTTGACCTGATCGACGCGCAGCGGCTTGTGGAGCGTCAGGGCGTGGCTGGCCGCCGACCGTTCGCGGTCGGGCGCGACCACCACCACGTCGCCCAATGGTTTCAGCGCCGCAGCGAGTTTGTGTAAACCCGGCGAGTGGACACCATCGTCGTTCGTGACAAGGATTTTAGGGTTCATGACCGGTCAAATACTATCAGAGTGAGGGGGTAAATACTATTGCAGGGGCTGCGGCGATCTGTGGAAACGGCGGAAAAAGGCCCACATTTCGGTATTGGCATCGATGATATCAGTCGCGGAGCCGAGACCAAGGAATGCTTGGCGTTTCAAGGGCGGGGAGCCCGGCCAGACATGGCCGGCCCCCGTCAGCTTCCACTGGACGATCTCCGATCCATCCCGACAACCGCCGTAGACATATTTCGTCGCGGTCTGACGGGGACGCGTTGTCGAGGCATCGGCAGGCCGCTCGAGCGTGGCGGCAACCGCCGGCGTCGGTGCGCAGCCGTTGTGATGGACCCACGCGGCGATGACCTGGTCCATGTCCGGGTGCATGATCTTCCGGGTCGTCATGGGAAAGGGCGGACCCGAGCCGCCATGGTACAGGGCGCGGGGATCGTCGATACTATGGAAGTCCATCACCGGCACGGGGAGCGGCGCGGTGATCTGATTCATGGTCATACCGCCGGCGACCGGCGCAATCGCCGCAATGCGTTCCGGCGCGTCGTTGGCCAGGCGATAGGCCATCATCGAGCCGTTGGACATCCCGGTGGCATAGATGCGGGCCGTATCAACAGGCGTGCGGTGCCCCAGATCATCGAGCAGCGCCAACACGAAACCGACGTCATCGATCTGATGATCAAACGCATAGCCACAGCAGGAGCCGGCATTCCAGGTCAGCAACCGGCCGCTCATCCGGCCGGTGCCGTCAGGATAGACAACTAGAAACCCCTCCCGGTCGGCCGTCGCATCCATCCGCGAGCTCGCCTTATGACCCTGCGCACTGCCGCCCCCTCCGTGAAAACTCAGGACGATCGGCCACGGCTTGGCGTCCGTGGCCTGCGGGGGAACGTGGACAATGTACGAACGATCAAGACCGCCGTGCTTTATCGTGAAGCGATGATCGCCGGGGGGAAGAACGGCGGTCGGAACTGGAGTCGATGGGGAGGACTGGGCGGAAACTGAAAAAACGATAAAAAGGACGATAAGACCGGCTAGGAATAGCAAGGTACGACTAGGATAGCCGTGCGGGCCGCTTTTACAACCATTTACCATTTACGATTCACGATTTACCCAATTTCCCCCGCAAAGCGGTAAATGGTAAATCGTAAATAGGGGAAAATTTAAAGCACGTGTGATTGAAACAAACATCATCGCTCCTCGCTACTGCTCGGAGCGACCAGTTTTCGCTTTGCTGAAAACTGGTCGGGACGACAGGATTCGACCCCGCACTGCGCCAAAGGCGCAGAATACAAAATAATGTGCGCCAGCACCTTCCGCTCGGGGCAAATCCGTCGGTATCGGGCTGTCGTTGAGTCATACAAAAAGTGTCGGGACGACAGGATTTGAACCTGCGACCCCTCCCACCCCAAGGGAGTGCGCTACCGGGCTGCGCTACGCCCCGACCTAATCCGGTGTCTTGATTTTCCTACTGTTTTCATCGTGCCGCGGACTGCGGCTCGTTTCAATTTCGTCCGGTGCGCCCAAAGTGTGCCCGTTAAAACCGTCCAGCTTCTTGATGGCGACGGTCTCGAAATACCCGCCAGCACCATGTGCCACACTGCCGTGCGCTGGAGTCCGGCCATGATACGCCAACGCAACGAGGGGTTTCAAGTCGTCCAAGAGCAAGGTGCCCGTCGGCCTCTTCGAAAAACCCCGCCGGTGCGGGTACTCCTTCAACGTGGTGATAGGGAAAAAGGTCCGATTAGCGGCGATGCGCCCTGCCTGTTCGGTGGGGGGCGCTGGCTCTGAGGTGTTCTTCCATATCTTCCCGGGGCATGATATTTGTCCAAGCGTAACTGGGGCACGACAATTCCAGATAGCAGCCAATTACCCCCTTTACATGCCTTGACAAGGTATACCTAATTGAGGTATAAACAAGCATGGCCGTTTGTTCGTTCTCTGACAACGCCACAGAGCGGTTTTTTTTGACAGGCAAGGTCGCGAAGGGCGCTGGCTGGAGTGCCATTCGCAATGTCGTCAAGAGAAAGCTGGATATGGTGCATTATGCTGAAGCTCTCACTGACTTAAAGGTTCCACCGGGAAACCGATTGGAATCCCTGACTGGTGCCTTAAAGGGATATTATAGTATTCGAGTTAATGATCAATGGCGGATTGTGTTCGGGTGGACGGACTCTGGGCCCACTGAAGTGCGGGTTTGTGATTATCACTAACGAGGAGGCGCCATGTCTAAAATGATGAGAAATCCGACCACCCCAGGGGAGATACTGAAGGAAGAGTTTTTGGTGCCCCTCGGGATGACCCAGGGTGATCTCGCTTTGCATCTGAACTGTGATGTGAAGGTGATTAACCGGATCATCAACGGCCATACCAGCGTGACAGCGGAAAGGGCACTGATGCTGGCGGCTGCCTTTAATACCACGCCTGAGTTTTGGCTCAATGCCCAAAAAGCTGTGGACCTCTATAACGCATCTAAAAAAATCAATAAATTACCGAGATCATTACTGCTGAAGACAGGATAGAACCATCACATTTATCCAAAAACCGCACCATTGCAGTTCTCCCCGCTATCGTGGATTGAAAGAATTAGGGCCAGAGAACATTTTGGCGGCTCAATGATTCCGAGACATCCACCGATCAAAGCAAGGCAAAACATGAAAAAGATCAAACAGGTTCGATCATCGGGAAACGTGTTCTCTGATTTCGGCTTCGACCCCCAGGAAGCGGAAAACCTTCATCTGCGCGCCAGACTGATGGCTGAAATCCAAAAGTATATTGAGCGGGAAGAGATTACCCAGGCCGAGGCCGCCGATCGTTTTGGCGTCACCCAACCCCGCATCAGCAATCTTCTGCGTGGCAAGATCCACTTATTCAGCGTTGATACGCTGATTGCGATGCT
>JBGPIL010000217.1:0-3273 GCA_041484905.1 Nitrospiria bacterium | reverse complement strand
GCAATCGGCCGTGATGAGCAACGACACGCCGGCCGCCTTCGCTTCCAGCACGGCCGCGCAGCTCAGCCCATAGCCCTCAGACAGCCGGCGCGGAATTCTCACGACAGCGTCCAGGCCCAGCCGGCCGCACAGCTCGCGGTAAATCGAAACCGCGCTGATGCCGTCGACATCATAATCGCCGAACAGCATGAGCCGCTCGCGGCGGGTCATCGCCGTCCGGAACCGTTCGATGGCAATCCCGACATCGGGCAGTTGCAACGGATCGAGCAGATCATCGGGAGAAGGCTCCAGATAACGGCGGGCCTCGTCGAGCGTGCGGATGTCGCGGGCCGCCAGCAATCGCGCCACCAACGGCGAGTACGCGCCATCCACGCGCAATGCCTCCACCGCCGCCTGATTCGCCTGATTCGATTGATTCGGTTGTCCCGGTTGTCGATAAACCCAACGCATGGCTGTCACGCTCCGATGTTCGTGGTGTCAATCTACCACCCGGTGAAGAGCGAAGTCAAAGAAACCAAGCGGTTGCACTCTCTCGGCTACGGTGGACTGGCGCGGGTGGAGCCCCCATCACAAGGGGGCCGTTGAAGCCATCGATCCAATGCCCAGCGGGGCTCCCGTTCGAGACCCAACCGCACGACCAGCGCCAGCAACACCAGGTTGCGGACAAATGCGACGGCGTTGGACTCCTTGATCCCCAGCGATCCGAAACAGCCGCAGTCCTCCAATGAGATGCCGCGCAGCAACGTCGAACCCAACGCCGCCGTAAATACCAGGAGTTGAAGGGCCACGACCGCTAGGCTGATCCGGGTCAATAATCCCAACAGCAGCAACAACCCGCTCGTCATTTCCACCCAGGGTAATGATTCGGCCAGCGGCCGCTCCATCCAGACCGGGAGCAGGTCATAAGCGTGGATGGCCGTCATGAAATTTTCCGGCGGCTCAATCAACTTGATGACGCCTGAAACGGCAAACAACCCGCCGAGGAGCAGGCGGGCCGACACGCCGATTGCGGGGTGGGAAAGGAGGGTCAGCCAGCAGCGCCTAATCGCACTCACGAGGCGGCGCGGAGCGCCTCATCGATCATCACTTTCATATCAGCGGTGGTGGCGCCGACGGCAACTCGCCGTTCGTTGACATAGAGAGTCGGCGTCCCCTCGATCTTCAACGCCGTGCCCCGGGCAATGTCGGCGCGCAGCAGCGCCAGCATCCGGCCGCTGGCTAAACAGGCGTCGAACCGGGCGTGATCGAGGCCAAGTTCGCCGGCATAGCCGTCGAAGAGCGGCCGGACATCGGCGCCGGCCGTCCAATCGGTCTGGTGCTCAAATAACCGGTCATGATAGTCCCAAAACTTCCCCTGCTCGTTCGCACAGAGCGCGGCGACGGCCGCCTTTTCCGCAAATTGATGCATGGGCAGCGGGAAATTGACGTAGACCAGCTTGACCTGCGTCGGATAGGCGGCCAGCACCTCTTTGAGCGTCGGTTCCACGGCCCGGCACGAGGGACATTGAAAATCGCTGAATTCGGTCATCACAATGGCGGCCCCGGCGGGACCTCGAAACGGATTGGCGGAGGGTATCACCACCTTGGGTGGCGCCGGGCGCAGCCACAACACCAGCCCGATGGCGACACCGATGACAACGACCGCCGCCAGCCATGGCCGCCAGTCACGGCCGCCCCGGGCTGGAGTCGCCGGCCCGGCGGACTCCTCGTGGTGGTGATGCTTGCGCGATGACGCCCGTCCCATGACCGGTGTTCACCTTAGCGCACTCGCACCCGGCATCTCAAGCGGGGGGAGATGCACTTCGACTCGGCCATGGCCACTGGCCATGGCGCCGGCTCAGATTCCGCCTTCGCGGGCAGAGCCCGCGAAGCTTCAGTCCTCGCCCCCCGCTCCCCCCATCGCCCATACGCAACGCTCGTGGGACGTAACTCCGATAGGGGTTGTCAGGGGGAGATAGCGTCTCCCCCTGACTCGAGTGAGTGCACAGCACGAACGAAAGCAAGCGTATAGCGGTGGGGATTATCAAGGGGAGCGGCGCCGCTCCCCTTGATTCCAATTGAAAAATCCGCATTCGGTCACGTAGGATGGGGCGCCATGTTACCGTTGCCCCCTGTCATTGACAGTCACGCGCACCTACAATTTGAAGACTACGCTGCGGAGTTGGACGGCGTGCTCGCACGGGCGCGGGAGGCCGGTGTGGAGGCGATCATCAATGTCGGCACCGATCTCGCCTCAAGCCGGTCGGCGATCGGTCTGGCCGAGCGGTTCCCCCAGCTCTACGCCACGGTCGGCCTTCATCCCCATGAGGCCGCGACGTTTACCACCGACGCTGGTAAAGCACTGGCCGATCTGGCCCGCCACCCGAAAGTGGTCGCCATCGGCGAGACGGGGCTGGATTATTATTATCAGCACTCGCCGCGCGACGCCCAACAGACCGCCTTTCGCGCGCAACTGGAGATGGCACAGGCGCTGGACCTTCCCGTGGTCGTGCACAGCCGGGAGGCTAAGGAGGACACGCTGCGGCTACTGGCGGAGATGACACCAAACCGCAAAGGCGTGTTGCACTGCTTTACCGGGGACCTGGAGATGGCACAACGCGCCATTGCGATGGGGTTTTATATCTCATTCTCCGGAATCGTGACGTTTAAGAACGCCGGGCCGCTGAGGGAGGCCGCCGCAGCCCTCCCGCTGGAGTCGCTGATGATCGAAACCGACTGCCCGTTTCTGACTCCGACGCCCTATCGCGGCAAGCGGAATGAACCGGCTTTCGTCATCCGCGTCGCCGAGCAGATTGCCGAGGTCAAACCGTCCATGACGGTGGAAATGGTGCGATCGACGACCCGTCGAAACACCAACGTCCTGTTCAGCCTCGGCCGCCGGTAAAACTGTCCTTCCCCCGCTTTGAATAAGGGGACAGGCTACTTTTTCATCCGTTGCCATGGGGAAATGTGGAAAAAGTAGCCTGTCCCCTTATTACCCCCCTCATTTTGACGGTTTTCCCAATCACGGCTATAGTTTAGATCAGCAGCACTCGCCTCTTTTCCGGCGGGAAGAGGACAAAACGGATGGCCGTGCAACAGATCAACGCACCCGTGCGCTTCGGCAAATACCTGCTGATGGACAAGATTGCGGTCGGCGGCATGGCCGAGCTGTTTCTGGCCAAGCAAACCGGGGTCAAGGGCTTCGAAAAAGTCGTCGCCATCAAACGGATTCTTCCCGCCCTGACGCAGGATCAGGAATTCGTCGGCATGTTCATCAACGAAGCGAAACTG
>JBGPIL010000216.1:0-3293 GCA_041484905.1 Nitrospiria bacterium | reverse complement strand
GTCCGGACTCCATGTCGGGTTCAAATGATCAAACGCGCCGTGCGTCACATAGGTGATCCGCTTCTCTTGTCCGGCGAAATCAAAATGGGCGTCGCTGGGAACGTGGCTCAGCTGACAGCTTCCGAGGAAGAGCCCAAGGATGACCAGCGCGCAACAGGGTCGAAAGATCTGCATACGAATAGCAAAAGTGTAATAAAATGCCGATGGGGATGTCAACACGGGGACGCGCATCAGACGCCGCCTTGCATCCGGCGCGTTCCCTGTGCTATGAGGGGTATCCGAATTGTCATTGCGAGGTTGCCGATGGCAACCGAAGCAATCTACTGAAGCCCACGGAGATTGCTTCGCCTTCGGCTCGCAATGACAACGTTTTAGGTGGCTGATCCTTGTTGATGAGAGTGATGCACACGTTGGGTTTACTTCTTCTCTCAGTCGCGGCGGCGGCCATTCCTGCGCACGCGGCCGAGGCCGTTCACTTCACCGACGTCACCAAAAAAGCGAAGGTGACGTTTACGCACAATAACGGCGCGGCCGGCCAAAAATATTACCCGGAAGCGTTTGGGTCGGGGGTCTGCGTCATCGACTATGATCGCGACGGCTGGCCCGATCTGTTCTTCGTCAACGGTCGCGCTTGGACAGCCGGGGAACAATCCGCCGGGAAACAGCGCCCGAAGAGCGAGCATCCGCCCGCGTCGCAGCCCGCGTTTCCCGCCCTCTATCGGAATAACCATGACGGCACATTTACCGATGTGACCAAGCAAGCCGGGCTGGCGTTTGAGTCCTACGGCATGGGCTGTGCCGTCGGCGATTATGACAATGACGGCTTGCCTGATCTGGTGGTGACCGGCTATGGGGCCGTGCATCTCTTTCACAACACCGGCAAGGGCTCGTTTGCCGATGTGACGGCCGCGGTCGGCCTCGATGATCGCGGCTGGAGCAGTTGCGCCGTCTGGTTTGATTACGATGGAGACGGCGATCTCGATCTCTTCATCTGCCACTACGTGCAGTGGACGCCGCAGACGGACATCGCGTGCCGGCTGAGCGGCGAGGTCAAGCTCTTCTGCGGACCCGATCCCTACCGGGGCGAGTCGAACCGCCTCTACCGCAATGATGTCATCGATGGCAGGCGAGTGTTTACGGATGTGACCCAGGCGGCCGGCCTGCTGAGCCCCAGGGGCAAGAGCCTGGGCGCGGCGCTGCTCGATTATAACAACGACGGCCGGCTCGATCTGGCCGTGGCGAACGATCAAGTCCCGAATTTTCTCTATCGCAACAACGGCGACGGGACCTTCACGGACGACAGCGTGATGCTGGGCACCTCGGTGGGTCGATTCGGTGTGGCCAAAGCGGGGATGGGCATTGATGTCGCCGATCTGTTCAATGACGGCCGCGTGAGCATTCTGGTGGGTAACTTCGCCGGTGAGGGGCTCACGCTCCATCGGCAAGAACGCGCATCCCCGCCCGTCGAGCCGCCATCGAACCAGCCGCTACCGCCGCTGGCGCCTGCGGCCGTCTTTAAGGATGACGCGCCCCGGCTCGGGTTGACCACACCGAGCTTGCCATTTTTCACATTTGGAGTGCTCTTTTTCGACGCCGACCTTGACGGCCGGCTCGACATCGTGGCGGCCAACGGCCACATTGATGCGGATCTGGTGAACCTCTTGGAGCGAAACGTGACCTATCGCGAGCGGCCTCTCTTCTTCCTGGCCGAATCGAGCGAAGGGATGCGGTACAGGGAAATCGGGGAGTCGACCGGCTTGTCGGCGGCAATGGTGGGGCGGGGCGTCGCCGACCTCGATTACAATCACGACGGCCGGCTCGACCTGGTCTTTACCGAGAACGGCGGCCCCGCGCATCTCTATCGCAACGAGGGCGGGCCGAAAAGCCACTGGCTGCGTCTTGAGCTGCACGGTACCACGAGCAACCGCGATGCGATCGGCGCCGTGGTGAAGGTGACCGCCGGCGGCGTCACACAGACGCGCATGGTCAAGAGCGGATCGAGTTATCTCTCTCAGAGCGAACTCCCGTTGACCTTTGGCCTGGGAACAGCCGAGACAGCCGAGCGGATCGAGATTCACTGGCCAAGTGGCCGGATTCAGATGATGGAAAAAGTCGCAGCGAATCAGCAGATGGTGGTGACGGAGCCATGAGAAAAAGGATAAAGGACAGAGAAGTGCATTGTCATTGCGAGCCGAAGGCGAAGCAATCTCCAGTAGGCTCATGGGATTGCGTCGTCGCATTCACTCCTCGCAATGACACGTCATTGAGGATGTTTGTATTCGTCGTTCTTTTCTTCCTACTATCGTCTTGTTCACTCTTAACCCTTGACCCTGGACCCTTGCCCCCGGACCCTCCTCCCGGAATGGTCTATATTCCGGGAGGGCCGTTCCTCATGGGGAGCAAACCCACCGACGGCGTGGTCGGCATGGAAATCGGGATCGATGAACTGCCGCAGCACCGCGTGACGCTGCCCGGTTTTTTCATCGACCGATATGAAGTGACGGTCGGCGACTACCGAAAGTTTGTCGAGGCGACCGGCCATCGGCCGCCGCGAGTGTGGACGAATTCCCAATATGCCGCGCCCTCGGATGATCATCCGGTGATCGATGTCAATTGGTCCGACGCCGATGCCTATTGCCGCTGGACGGGCAAACGCTTGCCGGCCGAAGCGGAGTGGGAAAAAGCCGCGCGCGGGACGGATGGGCGGCTCTGGCCCTGGGGCAATCAGTGGATCGCCGGCGCGGCCAATATCCAGGGTGATCGCCGGTGGACGGCGCCGGTGGGCAGTTATCCGCTGGATAAAAGTCCCTACGGCGTCTTCGACATGGCTGGCAACGCCATGGAGTGGACGAGTTCCTGGTATCAGGCTTACCCGGGCAGCACGCTCCAGCGGGCTGCCTTCGGCGAGCAGTATAAAATCTTAAAAGGGGGCTCGTGGATGACGCCGGTCAGCCCCTTTACCCATGCAGCCAACCGCTATGGGATCGCACCGAAATGGGATCATCCCCACTTCGGCTTTCGCTGTGCAAGGGATGAAGAGGGTAAAGGGTGAAGGGTAAGGGGTGAAGGAACGATTTAAAAGCGTACAACTTGGGTACACCCGACGAAGAAAGCTAGAGATGCTTCAAAAAGCGGCGGACCTCATCATGCGTGCCGACAAAGCGAAAAAGAATGTGGTCTCCTTGTTTGCTGAACAGGATCCTTTCACTCAGTCCCACGCGGAGTTCCCAAATTTCTTTAGAAAGCTTTTTTATGCCAAAACCAGTTTGGATTTGACCGGTCGTGAATGCGTG
>JBGPIL010000215.1:0-3316 GCA_041484905.1 Nitrospiria bacterium | reverse complement strand
GCTTTTTGACCGGCCTGCCCACAGAACGTACCTTTCAACACCCTGTTAAGTCTCGCGACCGCGTTACTGCCGGCGGCTGCGGACCAGTTCATCGATCAATTCCGTCTGAATGCGCTGGATTTCCAGGAGTCGTTGCCATTGGTGCGTCAGCAACTGATCGAGTTTCGTGTGGAGCAGGCGGATTTCCAATTCCGCCTTCAGGTTCACCCGGTAATCGTGCTCGCCGCGCAGCCGGTCCTTGGCCTCCTGCCGGTTCTGGCTCATCAGGATGACCGGCGCCTGGAGCGCCGCCAGACAGGAGAGCACCAGGTTGAGCAGGATGAAGGGATAGGGATCGAACGGCCGCCACAGCAGGACGGCGGCATTCACCGCCACCCAGACCACGACAATCACCATAAACCCGATCACAAACCGCCAGCTTCCGCCGAACTCGGCGATCCGATCCGCCATCCGCTCGCCAAAGGTCAGTTGCCGCTCGAACTCGAGGTTGATGTTCTTGCTGAGCAGCTCCTGCTCGCGCAGGCTCTGCACCACCTGATCCTCCAGCGTCGACAGCTCCCCTTTTTCCTCTTCCAGGACGTCTTCCACGTACTCGGCCCGGAAGCGATGCAGATCTTCAAGGCAGATATAGCCGCCGGCCGACCAGTCAGGGTGCGTCTTGCGGATCAACTCGACGAGGGAGCCGTGGATCAGTTCCCCCGCCATGACGTCGCCGACTTTCTTGGGCTTGCGGCAAATCTGGCAGATCACCGGCTCTGCCGGCTCTGATATTCTGCTCATGATGCGTCCCTCGCCATGCGGTGCGTGCGTCCGCTATCCCATTCGCTCAACGATGATCCGCCGAAACCAGCCCCCCGCCAGATCGGGCTCGTCACTCAGGACGCGCAGCCCCGGAACGGAAGCCAGCAGTTCCTCAAATACCACGTCGGTCCGTGTCGCCACGAGACCAAGTAGTGGACTGATCAAGCGGCGCAGCGGCGCCGATTGGCCGGGGCGGAGAAATTTATCGAGAATCAGCAACCGGCCGCCGGGCTTGGCCACGCGCGCCGCCTCGGCCAGGGCCGCGCGCGAATCGGGCACCACTGCGAGAATCAAATGCATGATGACGGCGTCAAACACACCGTCCCGATAGGGCAAATACATGGCATCCCCGATTTGCAGGCTCACGGTACAGCCGGTGTTCTCTGCCGTCCGCCTGGCCCGGCGGAGCATCGCCGGCGTGCGATCAAGGCCGACGTAGCGTGCACCAGACGGTAGCAGTGGAATATCCAACCCCGTGCCGATGCCGGCCAGCAGAATCATCCGACCCGTCACATCGCCCAGCGCAGCCAGGCTCCTCCGCCGGCTCTCTCGAGTCGGCGACGCAATGGCCCAATCGTAGACCGGCGCCCAGAGCGTGTAGGCATAGTGCAGGCCAGCCAGCATGTGTTGTTCTAGCATGATAGCCCAACGGCGGCAAGCGCACGGCGGCAGCAATGATACTCATCGACGCCAGCCCTTTCTCCGCACTGAGCACTACACGTCACTCCGATGGGGGTTGTCAGGGGGAGGAACCGGAACCTCCCCCTGACTTTAATTGACGCCGTCGTCGATCGTCTGCTACGATGAAGTTAGTCTCGGCCCTTTCTCCCCTGAGGACCACACGTAAATCCGATGGGGGTGGTCAGGGAGGAGAGCGGAATCTCCCTCGCCATCATGTAAATCCGATGGGGGTGGTCAGGGGGAGAGCCGGCATCTCCCCCTGACTCAAATGAAAAGGGCCGATGATTTTGTGAATCGACCATGCTGGCACTTCAAGACATTTCAAAATCGTTCGGCACGCGGGTGCTGTTTGACCAGGTGTCGCTGCGGATCGGCCTGCACGACCGGGTCGCGCTGGTCGGCCCCAACGGCGCCGGCAAGACGACGCTGTTTGAAATCATCGCCGGCCGGATGTCGCCCGACAGCGGCGTCATCAGCCGGAACAAGAACGCGGTCATCGGCTATCTGGCCCAGGAGCTCTACGGCGACGAAAACTGCACCGTACTGGCCTCCGTCATGGCCGGCCAATCCGGCCTCGCCTCGCTCGAGCACCGGCTGCAGCTGATCCAGGATGAGATTGCCACGAGTTCCGAAGAAGACGCCACTCCCTTGCTGGAGGAGTACGGCGAGCTGCAACACCGGTTCGAACAACTCGGCGGCTACTCGCGCGAATCGAAGGCGAAGGAGATTCTCTTCGGTCTCAGTTTCAAGGCACGCGATCTCGACCGGCCGGTTGTCGAGCTGTCCGGCGGCTGGCGGATGCGCGTGGCGCTGGCCCAGTTGCTGTTGCAGCAGCCCGACCTGTTGCTGCTCGACGAGCCGACCAACCATCTCGACCTCGCCTCGGTCATCTGGCTGGAGGAATTTCTCGGCCGGTACGAAGGGGCGATTCTCCTGATCTCGCACGACCGGCAGTTCATGAACGGGCTGGCCAAGCGGGTCGTCGAAGTCGACCAGCGCCGGTTGATCGCCTACACCGGCAACTACGACGCCTATGTCACGGCCAAGGCCGAGCAACAGGCGATCGTGGAAGCCACGGCGAAAAACCAGCAAAAGAAGATCGAGGCGACGGAGGCCTTCGTCGAACGGTTTCGCTACAAGGCGACCAAGGCCCGGCAGGTCCAGAGCCGGCTCAAACAACTGGACAAGATCGAACGGATCGAACTGGCCTCCGAGGCCAAGCGAGTGCGCTTCTCCTTCCCGCCCCCGCCGCGCAGCGGCAAAGACGTGATCAAGCTGGAGCACGCCGCCAAGTCGTACGGTCCGACGGTCGTCTACCGCGATCTGTCGCTCACGCTGCAGCGCGGCGACCGGATCGCGCTGGTCGGCCCCAACGGCGCGGGCAAATCGACGCTCCTCAAGATGCTCGCCGATGCCCTGCCCCCCGACACCGGCACGCGGATACTGGGCCACAATGTCACGGTCGCCTACTACGCCCAGCACCAGCTGGAATCGCTCACACCGTCCAACACCTTGCTGGACGAGATCACGACGGCCGCACCAATGGCCGAACAAGGGTTTCTGCGCGGGATCCTGGGCGCGTTTCTGTTCTCCGGCGACGATGCCAAGAAAAAAGTGGCCGTCCTCTCCGGCGGCGAGAAGAGCCGTCTCGCGCTGGCCAAGATGCTCGTCCAGCCCGCCAATCTCATTCTGATGGACGAACCGACCAACCATCTCGACATCCCCTCCCGGGACGCGCTGGAAATCGCCCTGCACCAGTTCCAGGGCACGTTGTGCTTCATCACCCACGACCGCCACTTCATCCAATCGGTCGCCAACGCGATTATCGAAGTCG
>JBGPIL010000214.1:0-3326 GCA_041484905.1 Nitrospiria bacterium | reverse complement strand
CCGCGGCGCTCGAATCGGGACAGATCCGTCTGGAAGACCATCTCTTCTGTCAGGGCGGCCTGCAATTCGGCCGGCGCTTTTTCCGGGATTGGAAGGCGGGCGGCCACGGCAATATCAGCCTGATCGATGCGATCGCCCAATCGTGTGACGTCTATTTTTATCGCGTGGGTTCGATGATCGGGGTCGATGCCATTGCCAAATACGCGACCGAGTTCGGTCTGGGGCAGCCCAGCGGCATTGCGCTGGGATCGGAGCGGCGCGGCCTCGTCCCCTCCACCGACTGGAAGACGAAGGCAATGGGCGAGCCGTGGTATCCGGGCGAAACGCTGTCGGTCGCCATCGGCCAGGGTTATGTGGGTGTGACGCCCTTGCAGATGGCCGATCTGATCGCGGTGGTGGCCAGCGACGGCGCGCGGTACCAGCCGCATCTGGTCAAGGCGATCCAGGATCGCAGCAACGGCCGGCGGGTCGTCTTTCCGCCGGTGCGGCTGGCCGATGCGGCGGTGGGATCGAAGACGTTTCAGGTGCTGCGTCGCGCGTTGACCGCGGTGGTCCAGGACGAACACGGCACGGGCGGCGCCGCCAGATCGAAACTGGTGTCGATCGGCGGCAAAACAGGAACGGCGCAGGTGGTGGGCAGTACCAGCGGGGGAAGGCAGGTCAAAGCGCCGAGCGGCTATGAGGATCACGCCTGGTTTGTGGCCTTCGCCCCGGTCGAGTCGCCCACGATTGCCATTGCCGTGCTGGTGGAGCACGGTGGCCATGGCGGCTCAGCGGCCGCGCCGATCGCCAAGCGGATCATCGAGAGTTACCTGCAGCCGCCGTCGCCGTCCCCTCCGCCTGCGCCGCCGGGCGAAGTCACCGAATCCCGACCGGCCAAGCGGCTTCCGAGGGGATGAACGACATGGCAACGGTGCGCACGATGAGCGACCGCCGAGCAGATCGAGTGCCGACGAGTTTTGACTGGCGTCTGGTGGCGGCCACATCGGGGATCCTGCTGATCGGTTTGGTGAGCTTGTACAGTGTGGCCGGTGGCGGGTCGACCCCGATTTACCTCCGGCAATTCTACTGGATGCTGATTGGGTGGACGACGTTCGGACTGATGACCGTGGTTGATTATCGGATATTGGCCCGCTACGCCTATGTCGGCTACGGTGTGGTCATGCTGCTGCTTCTGCTGGTGCTGGTGGCGGGGCGGTCCAGTCAGGGCGCGCAGCGATGGCTGAGTGTGGGCGGGCTGTCCATTCAACCCTCTGAAATGGCCAAATTGGCCGTGCTGTTCGTGCTGGCCTCCTATTTTGCCGAGCGGCGGGTTGTCGGCGGCTATCGGATCGTGCAACTGACCGTGCCCTTTCTGTTGATGCTGGTGCCGTTGGCGCTGGTGATGAAGCAACCCGATCTGGGCACGGCCCTGACGCTGCTCTTCCTCTTCCTTGCGATGGTGGCGGTGATCGGCATCCGATCCCGGACACTGGTTGTGGGCACGTTGCTGTTCTTTATGCTCTTTCCCTTTCTGTGGCAGGGAGCGTGGCATTCACTGAAGAGCTACCAGCGCGACCGGCTGGTCACCTTCCTGGATCCGTCGGCCGATCCGCTCGGCAAGAGCTACCACCTGATGCAGTCCAAGATCGCCATCGGTTCGGGCGGCTGGTTTGGGAAAGGGTTTCAGGAAGGCACGCAGAGTCAACTCAAGTTTCTCCCAGAAGCGCACACCGATTTCGTCTTCTCGGTTCTGGCCGAGGAGTGGGGGTTCATCGGTGTCGTTGTGGTCATCGGCCTCTACCTGGCGGTGCTGTTGCTGGGCATGGATGCCGCCATGCGGGCGCGCGACATACTGGGCAGCCTGCTGGCGGTTGGGGTGGTCGCCATGATCGGGTTCAACCTGGTGATTAACATTGCGATGACGTCGGGCCTGTTGCCCGTGGTCGGCATTCCCCTGCCGCTGATGAGTTACGGCGGCACGGCGATGGTGACGACCATGGCGGGACTCGGGGTGGTCATGAATGTGCGGATGAGACGGTTATTGCTGTTCCATTGATTGCTCAATGAGGAGTCACGACTATGACTATGGAAATTATCATCAACGCGGTGCCGGAAGAGACCCGCGTCGCGTTGTTGGAAAACGGCGTACTGACGGAACTGTATATCGACCGGAAACGGGACCAGGGCATCGTCGGCAACGTCTACAAGGGCCGGGTGGCCAAGGTGCTGCCGGGCATGCAGGCCGCCTTTATTGAGATCGGCCTGGAGCGGGCGGCCTTTCTCCATGTCTCCGATATCGCCGCCTTCCCGGAAGGGGAGGAAGCCCAACTGGAGATGAACGGCGAGGAGGTGGAGGGCGACGAGGAAGAAGAGGAGGAGAGTGAAGAGCGGCGTCCCCGGCCGAAATCGCGGCGGCGGCCGAACGTCTCGATCGAGGAGCTGTTGCAGGAAGGGCAGGATCTCGTCGTCCAGGTCAGCAAGGAGCCGATGGGGACCAAGGGGGCCCGGGTCACCGGCCATCTATCGTTCCCGGGGCGCTATCTGGTCTACATGCCCACGGTCAACCATCTCGGCGTGTCGCGGCGCATCGGCAAGGAGGAGGAACGGCACCGGCTGCGCGATCTGGTCCAGCGGCTGCGCCGGACCGGCGCCGGCTACATCATCCGGACGGTCAGCGAGGGGATCAGCGACGAGGAGATCCGCGCCGATATCGAGTTTCTTGATCGCGTCTGGCAGACGCTGCAGGAGAAAAAGGATAAACAGGCGGCCCCGTCGCTGCTGCACTCCGACCTCGACCTGAGCTTTCGGATTGTGCGGGACCTGTTCACCAACAAGATGGACCGGCTGGTCATCGACTCCAAGCCGGAGTTCGAACGCATCCAGACGTTCGTGCAGACCTACCTGCCCCACCTGGGGCCCAAGATCGAACTCTACAGCCGGGACGAACCCATTTTCGACGCCTACGGCATCGAGCTGGAAATCTCCAAGGCGCTGGGCCGGCGCGTCTGGCTGAAATCCGGCGGCTACATTGTCATCGATCATACCGAGGCGCTGACGGTGATCGACGTGAACACCGGACGATATGTGGGCAAGCGGAACCTGGAAGAAACGATTTTGAAAACCAACCTGGAAGCGGCCAAGGAGATCGCCTACCAGTTGAAGCTGCGCAACATCGGCGGGTTGATCATCATCGATTTCATCGATATGGAAGTGGGAAAAAACCGGGACAAGGTCTTCGGCATGTTCAAAGAAGCGATGAGCCGGGACAAGGCCAGGACCCACATCCTCCGGATTTCCGAACTGGGCCTGGTGGAACTGTCCCGGGAGCGCACGCGCGAGGATCT
>JBGPIL010000213.1:0-3343 GCA_041484905.1 Nitrospiria bacterium | reverse complement strand
GCCCAAAGATTTTGATGCCGCTGTTGCTCGGTGGAAACAACTTTCTACTGATTCAGGCGCGCGCTTGGACCGGACGATCAGGATTGAGGCAACGGCGCTGTCACCCCAGGTGACCTGGGGGACCAATCCCGGCCAGGTCGTCCCGGTCGAGGGACGCGTGCCCGATCCTGCGGAGTTTCCCGATGCCGACGCCCGCAAATCGGCCGAGCGCGCGCTCGACTATATGGGCCTTAGGCCCCGGACGCCGATCACCGAGATTCCAGTCGACCGCGTCTTCATCGGTTCCTGCACCAATTCTCGGATTGAGGATTTGCGCCGGGTGGCCGGTTTTGTGAAGGGGAAAAAGGTGAACAAGTCGGTCTATGCCATGATCGTCCCCGGTTCGCAGCAGATCAAGCATCAAGCCGAGGTGGAAGGGCTGCATCGGATCTTTACGGAGGCGGGCTTCGATTGGCGCGAATCGGGCTGTTCGATGTGTCTGGGGATGAATCCTGACACGCTCAAACCCGGTGAGCGATGCGCGTCGACCTCAAACCGCAACTTCGAAGGGCGGCAGGGCAAAGGCGGGCGGACGCATCTCGTCAGCCCGCTTATGGCTGCGGCCGCTGCAGTGGAAGGCCATTTCGTTGATGTGAGGCAATACGAGATAAAAAAGGGTTAACGATTGTAGGGGCACGGCGGCGCCGTGCCCGATGTGGCGGGTACGGGATTAAAACAATTAACGATGGTACGGGCGACCCGGCGGGTCGCCCCAACAAATCGAGACGACATGGACGCATTCAAAAAACATACCGGCCTGGTCACGCTGCTTGACCTCCCCAACATCGACACCGACCAGATCATTCCAAAGCAGTTCCTCAAACGCATCGAGCGGACCGGTTTCGGCCAGTTTCTTTTTTACGACTGGCGCTTCCTGGACGGGGGCACACCCAACCCGGAATTTGAGATGAACCAGCCGCGCTACGCGGGCGCATCCATCCTGGTGACCCGCACCAACTTCGGCTGCGGCTCCTCGCGCGAGCACGCCCCCTGGGCGCTCCTGGACTACGGCATCCGCTGCCTGATTGCACCGTCATTTGCGGATATCTTCTTTAACAATTGCTTTAAGAACGGCATGCTGCCGATCCGGCTGCCGGACGCCCAGGTGGAGGAGCTCTTTCAGCGTGTCCGGAGGACACCTGGCTATCAACTGACTATCGATTTGGAAAGGAAAAAGATTAGCTCAAAAGATGACCTTGATTGGCCGTTCGAAGTGGACGAATTCCGCCGCCAGTGTCTCTTAAACGGGCTGGATGACATCGGCCTGACCCTGAAGCGGGACGCAAAGATTCATGCCTATGAAACGGCGCACCCCGACATTACCCCGCTTGTGAAACCATGAAAGCCCGCTATCTTGGCCATGTCGTCTTCTATGTGAAAGAGCTCGACCGGTCGCTGGCGTTCTATCGCGACCTGTTGGGGTTTCAGGAAGTGGGGCGGATCTTCAACGGCGCGGCCGCCGCGCTCACCTCGGGTCGCACCCATCATGAACTGTTGCTGATCGAAGTGGGTGACGCACCGCCGCCTCCGCAAGGCCACCGGCTCGGCCTCTATCACATTGGGATCAAGATCGGCGATTCATTGGACGAGCTGCGGACGGCCAAATTTCAACTGGAGCAGGCGGGCGTGACGATTACCGGGATGAGTGATCACACCGTAAGTCAGAGCGTGTATCTGGCCGATCCGGACGGGAATGAGGTGGAACTGTATGTCGACGCCGATCCGGCAATCTGGAAAAATAATCCCAAAGCCGTCCTGGCGCCAATCAAACTGTTGCGGTTGTAAAAAGGGGACAGGCTACTTTTCCAGCGGTTCTAACGAACCCCATGAACAAAAAAGTAGCCTGTCCCCTTTTTAATCATTCGGAGGATCGAAATTGCCCGGCTGGCGATTTTCCCATGGGATCGGCGAGCGGCGGGTTTCCTTGATCAGGCTGCGCAGATTCATCTCGGCCGCCCGCAGTTGCTTCTCATCGCCATGCTCGATCAACGCGGCCAGCATGGCGAAGAGCTCCCTCTCGCGCGGTGTCGCCCGGCGGAGTTGCTCGGCAATCGGATCGACCGAATCGGGCATGGCCGCTAGCATAGCAATCGCCTCGGATGGAGATCAAGGCATCGGGTCAACGTTGGGGCGTGAGCGGTGATGGACTTCGACATCAACATCCCCAGTCTCTTCCTGTCGCTCATTTTCAGCTCGATCGGCCTCGGTTATTTTCTCTTTGGGAAGCGCCAACAGGAGTTCGTCTTCCTGGGCGCGGGGCTGGCGTTGATGATCTACCCCTATATCGTCTCCGGCGCCTGGATGATTACGGTCGTCGGGCTGGTCTTGCTGGCCGGTCCCTTTGTCGTCAGGCGGATCGGATGGTAGGCATATGACAGCGCAAAAGCAGAACGCCTACCCCCACATCGGCCGGAAGGAAAACGACGTCGGGCCGGAGTTCTGGGCCGGGCGGTACAAATCAAGCGAGACGGGTTGGGATCATGGCGAGGCGTCGCCGGGGCTGGTCGATTTTCTGAAAACACATATGGGGGCACGGCGCGCCGTGCCCGTACGACCGGAAACGATCTTGGTTCCTGGTTGCGGCCGCGGTCATGATGCCCGCGCGCTGGCGAAGGCCGGGTTTGATGTCGTGGGGTTGGATGTTGTGCCGCAGGCGGTCGAGGATGCCAAACGGTTGACCGTGGCTGATGTAGGGGCACGGCGTGCCGCGCCCATCCGTTTCGAACAAGGCGACTTCTTTAACCTGCCGCCAGCGTTGTGTGGTCCATACGATTGGCTCTTCGAGCACACCTTTTTCTGCGCGATCGATCCGGCGCTGCGCGATCGGTATGTGGAGACGGCAGCGACGCTTCTCAAGCCCGGCGGCCATCTGCTCGGCGTTTTCTATCACATCCAGCCGGAGACCGGCCCGCCGTTCGGGACGACGAGGGAGGAGTTATTGGAGCGTTTTGCCCCGCGGTTTACATTGCAGTATGAATGCGTGCCACGGTCGTATGAGAGTCGTGTGGGAAAAGAGTTACTGATGCTCTGGAAAAAACTGTAATTGAAAGATGCAATTGTCATCTCACCAGATGCATGATACTCTGAGCGGCGATGCTGACAGCAATTAGGATTCGAAAAATCATTTATGCACTCAAGGTTATTTATCTTGTCATAGTATTTATTTGTTCCCTAGTTCAATAACGAAGTGCAACACTTGATCGATTCCAGAGTCTCCGCGTTAGGATACGCGGATGCAACAAAATGCCTACAAGCACCTGTCCATACATGAACGTGATCTCCTCTCCGTCCTCAAGAGCGAGGG
>JBGPIL010000212.1:0-3348 GCA_041484905.1 Nitrospiria bacterium | reverse complement strand
GCCGGCGCGGAGCCGCGCGGCTGCTCGCTCGATTCGTCCGCCGCACTCGTGCCTCTCCCCGCCTTGTTCCCACTTCAATGACGTCCGTTCATCAACTCACCCCGGTGCAGGCGTATCACCTGCCGCCCCAGCTGCTGGCAACGATGGCGCCCCGCTCCATTCGCAGCGTGCAACACGGTTCCACTGCGGTAGAGATGCCTGATGAAGGCCTCCCGTTCTACCACGCATTGCTCAATCATCTGCGCGCCGCTCATGCGTCAATCACGCCGCGTCTGACCGATGCTGAATTGATCACCCTGTTGGTCGAAGCGGCGGGCCGTTGGCGGAATCCGGATTATCCCTTCCGCCGTCTGGCCCTCTCGCTGTTGCCCGCGCTGACCGGCTACGCGCCGGCGATGATCGAAGAAGGGCTCGACCATAGATTAGCCCAATTGACGCCCGAACGGCTGACCCGGCTGGTCGATGATGCCGCCGATCAGCTCTCAGAGTATGATCACGCGCTGCAAGGCCCGCCGCTTGTGTTCCTGGTCGTGGCCGGCCATATCCCAGGGCTGGCCATCGATGACGTGGCGGGGTTGCTGCTCGCCAAATCGGCCGGTCTGATCAGACCATCGGCCCGCGATCCGATCATCCCCGCACTGTTTGTTCGCACGCTGGCGGAATTTGATCCGCGCATCGGCGAGCTGCTGGCCGTCGCCTGGTGGCCCCGAGAAGCCGAGGCACTCACTGCCGCCATCTGCGCGGCCGTCGATACCGTGGTGGCATCAGGCGATGACGCCACGATCGCCCAACTGGCCCGCCTCACACCCCACCATCATACGAAAGGAATCATCGGCTACGGCCACCGGCGCAGCGTCGCGTTGATCGGCGCCGAGGGGTCAACCGCCCAAACAGCCGAACAACTGGCCCGGGATGTCTGCTGGTACGAACAACAGGGCTGCCTCTCGCCGCACCTCGTCTATGTGGAAGAGGGCGGACGGATCAGCGCGCGCACCTTCGCCGCGCAGACGGCCGCGGCCCTGGGACAGGAGGCTCGACACTGGCCTCCGTCGGCCATTCCGATCGACGCCGCCTCGGCCATCCTCCAGCTCCGGGCCGAACTGGAATTTCAGGAATCGACCGGAGCGCAGGTGCTGCCCATCAGAAGAACGCGTACGGCGATGGGGGGATCGGGGGGAGAGGAGCCTCTCTCCCCCGATGTGAGCGAGCGATCTGTGCGAGCGGATTTGTCCGGCGGCACCGTCCTCTATGATCCCGATCCCGCTCCCCGTCCGTCGCCGGGCTACCGAACGCTCTGGGTCAAGCCGACGACCCGATTGGAGTCGGCACTCGACGCGCTGGCGCCCTGGCGGGGACAGATCGAATCGATCGGCCTGGCGCTGTCCGACGAACGGCGGGCGGGATTGCAACCGTCGCTCGACCGGCTCGGCCCCAGCCGCCTCACCCCGATCGGGACGATGCAGGAACCGCCGCTCCGGTGGCGCTTGCTCGATCAGGGACTCCTCATGCAGCTAGCCAGATGGACCGACGCGCCCTCCACCACGCGTTTCTGACGCGGGCATTAGATCAGGGGGAGCGCTGGGGTATGGGGGCATCGGAGGACGCAATATCTATTCCGCACGGGCCCCCATTACAAAAAACCTTCTCCCCCTGCAACCCCCATCGCCCATACGCATGAACAACCAAGCCTTGTTTCTGAAATATCTCTGCCAGACATCACCAGATCCGATCGGGCTCGAGGTGGCGTCGGCTGAGGGCTGTACGATCACCGACTCGGCCGGCCGACGGTATCTCGATTTTATTTCAGGGATCGGCGTGGCCAACGTCGGCCACCGCCATCCCGCCGTCCTCGCGGCCATCCGGGATCAGCTCGATCGCTATCTGCACGTCATGGTCTACGGCGAATATCTGCAAACGCCGCAGATCGAGCTCGCCGCAGCGCTGGCGGAAATCGCCCAGACTATTGGATGTGGGGACCCGTGCGGTGCTGTGGCTCCTCCGATGCCCCCACACCCCAAGCTCTCGGTCACCTATTTCACCAACAGCGGCGCCGAAGCAGTCGAAGGTGCGCTCAAAACAGCTCGAAAATTCACCGGCCGCACGGTGTTCGTCGCATTCGACGGGAGCTATCATGGCGACACGTTCGGGGCGCTGTCGGTCATGGGACGGCCGGCGTTGCGCGCGCCCTACGAACCGTTGCTGCCGGCCGTGCGGTTTCTGCCGTGGAACCAAGCGGCGGCGCTGGATGCCCCGGATGGCATCAACGAACAGGTCGCGGCGGTGATCATGGAGCCAATCCAGGCGGAGGGCGGCGTTCGTCTGCCTTCCGACGGGTTTCTACGGGCGGTGCGCGCGCGGTGCACCGAGACGGGCGCGTTGCTGCTGATGGACGAGGTCGTGACCGGCTTCGGCCGCACCGGCCGGCGCTTTGCCGTCGAGCACTGGGGCATCGCACCCGACATCCTGATTCTCGCGAAAGCGATGGGCGGCGGCCTGCCGCTCGGTGGTTTTCTCGGCCGGCCTGATGTTATGGCCTCGCTGTCCCATGATCCCCCGCTCAGTCACCTGACGACGTTTGGCGGCCATCCCCTCTCCTGCGCCGCCGGGCTGGCCGCGCTTCGCGTCATGATCGATCAGCGACTCGACACGGCGGCGGCCCGCACGGGTCAACGGTTGCTCGACGCGTTGACCGCATGGCGCGGTCGCGGCGGATTGACGGCCGTCAGAGGCCTGGGGCTGTTGATCGGCATGGAGTTCGAGACGGCATCGCAATGCGAGCGATTTGTCGCTCGGTGCCGGGACGCCGGCCTCCTGCTCGGCTGGACGTTGCATGAGGACCGCGTCGTGCGGCTCGCGCCGCCGCTGGTGTTGTCGCCGCGCCAGATGGAGGAGGGGCTCGATCGAATGGACGGTGCGCTGCGCTAGCCGCCGGTTGCCGAGGAGGACGGCTTGGTCGTCGGATGCTCCGCCAGGCAGATTTGGTCGCGGCCGCTGTTCTTCGCCCGGTACATCGCCTGGTCGGCCAAACGGATCAGGTCTTTTTTGTTGCGCGCATGCGTGGGATAGCTCGCAATCCCGTAGCTGGCCGTGAGCTTGATCGGGTGGCCCTCCGCCTCAAGAAAAACATGCTCGCGCAACGCCACACGAAGCCGTTGGGCGATCCGGTAGGTGACATCCAGGGGCGTTTCAGGCAGCACGACGACGAATTCATCCCCGCCGTACCGGGCGATGATGTCGACATCGCGCAGATTCTGAATCAGGATCTGCGCCACCTCGATCAGCACGCGACTGCCCATCAAGTGGCCGTACCGGTCGTTGACCTGTTTGAAATAATCCATGTCGAGGAAG
>JBGPIL010000211.1:0-3350 GCA_041484905.1 Nitrospiria bacterium | reverse complement strand
TATGACGATCCGTCTATGACCATCGAACTAAACGGGGCCGACGGGGGCCGATTGCCCCCGTTCGCCCGCCCGCTCACTCGATGGCACGACGCCGAGCGACCGGCGGGATTCCAGAATGGCCGCCTGCAGGGCGTGCGCGCGCGGCTGATCGCCGGCCCCTTCGGCGGCACGCCGCTCCTGCTCCAGTTGGCGAATGCGCAGTTCCAGCCGGCGGCGCTTCAGACCGCCGAGACATTCCTCCACCGCTTTGGGCACGGAGTCATACTCCATGTCGAGCAGGCTCAACTCCGCCACGGCGGAGGCCAGCGTCTCGTGCATCGATGCCCGGGCCAAGACAGCCGCCACCGGATCATCCGCCTCCCAGTCGGCCGATTCGATAATCAGGCGCAGCAGTGCCTGGGCCGTTGGATGGGACAAATCCTCTGGACCGATTCGGTCGGACAATTCAGCCGTCGAAATTTGGCGATGAACCCACAAATGCAGCAACACCCGCTCCTCACCCGACCAGGCCGCCGCTCCTGCCCCTGCTCCTGCTGATGATGCGCCGTGAGGGGTTGCAGCAGGGTTCGCGCCAGGAGTCCCTGCCGATCCGCTCGCCTTCTGGGCGGATGGCGGGACGGCACGGCGAACGGGCGCCGCGGCCGGAATGGCCTTGGCCAGATCCGCCCGCAGGCTCGCCTCCGAGACGTCCAATCGTTGAGCCAGCAGACGGATGTAATGGTCCAACTCCAGCCGGCTTTGCACCTTGCGCAACGTGGGGGCCAGCGACCGGATCACCGCTTTCTTGCCATCGATCTGGCTGTGCGGCGTGCAGGACAGCGCCCGTTCGATGGCAAACGCCAGCAGTGGTTGGGCCGCGGCAATTCGTGCTTCAAAGGCCGGCAGGCCAAACCGGTGCAGAAAACTGTCCGGGTCGTCGCCGGCAGGCAGTGTGGCCACGCCGGCATCCATCCCGTGCTCCAGAAACAGATCGACGGTGCGCAGCGTCGCGTTCACGCCGGCCGGATCGGGATCGAACAGCAGCACCACTCTGGGCACCAACCGTTGCAGGATCGTCAGGTGCGCGGTGGTCAGTGCCGTGCCCAATGTGGCGACCACCTGGGTGAAGCCGGCTTGATGCGGGGCAATCGCGTCAAAGTACCCTTCGACCACCACCAGATAGCCGGTCCGGGCCGCCACCGCGCGGGCACGGTCGAGACCGTAGAGGATTCGCCCCTTGCTATAGAGGGCGGTTTCGGGGGAATTCAGATATTTCGGCTGGCTGTCGTTTTTTCCATCTGGCCCGTCTGATCCATTAGGCAGCGCCCGGGCGCCGAAACCGAGGACTTGTCCGTGCAAATCGCGAATCGGAAAGATGACCCGGTCGCGAAAGCGGTCGTAGTAACCGCTGCCGTCGTTGCGGCGGATGGTCAGGCCGGCGTCAATCAGTTCCTGCGCCGTCCACCCTTTGCGGACCAACGGCGTCATCAGGCTGTCCCAGCCCGGGAGGGCGTAGCCCAGCCCGAACTCATCGATGGCCGTCTCGTTCACACCCCGTTCGGCCAGATAGGCCCGGGCTGTGTCCGCACGGGCGTCCGTCCGGAGTTGCTCCTGAAAGCACTGGGCCGCAAGCTGCAACAACGAACGCAGCCGGACTTTCTGTCTGGCTTCGGGTGTGGACGCGGACGATTCCGTGATGACCAGGCCGATCCGCTGGCTGAGCGAGCGGACGGCGTCCGGAAAGGTGAGCCCCTCCATCTTCATCAGGAAGGTGAACAGATTGCCGCCCGCGCCGCAGCCGAAGCAGTGGAACAATTGCTTGGCCGGGCTGACGGTAAACGACGGGCTCTTCTCGCCGTGAAACGGACAAAGGCCGACGAAATTTTGGCCGCTCTTTTTCAGGGCGACATACCCGGAGATGATCTCGACCAGGTCGTTGCCCTCCTGGACCTGCTGGACCACAGAAGGCGGGAGCCGTCGGTCCACGTGCGCTATCCCCTCATTTCACCCCGGCGAACCGGGCCCGGCAGACCGGGATTGTCAGGCGGCCGTCAACTGATTCAGGCGCGCCTTGACCCGCTCGCTGAGCTGCGCGCCATCCACGCGGCCAGCCAGGTGCGGCATCAACCATTTCATGAGTTTGCCCATGTCCTTCGGGCCGGTGGCGCCGGTTTCTCGAACCGCCTCGGTGATCTTGGCTTCCACTTCCTCGGCCGTCACCGGCGCCGGCAAAAATTCGGCCAGGATGGTCAATTCGCGCGATTCCTTGTCGGCCAGCTCCTGGCGGCCGCCCTGCTTGTACAGCTCGATCGCCTCGCGCCGCTGCTTGCTCGCCGTGACGACGACCTCCAGCAGCTCGGCCTCGGTGAGCGGCCGGCTCTTGCCCTTGTCGATCTGCCGGTTTTTGATCGCGGCCAGCAGTAGGCGGAGCACCGACACGCGTTCCGACTGGCCGGCCTTGAGGGCCCCGCGGAGCCCCGCGTCCAGGTCGGCCTGCAGCCCCATTACGCCGACCGAGGGCCTGTCAGGCGCGCGCGTTTGAGCGCTTTCTTGCGCGCCGCCATCGCTTTGCGTTTGCGCTTGACGCTCGGCTTCTCGTAATGCTCCCGTTTCTTGACCTCGGAGAGAATCCCGGCTTTTTCACACTGCTTTTTAAAGCGCTTCATCGCGCTTTCGAAGGGTTCGTTTTGTTTGACTCTGACTGCAGGCATGCGAGCTTTGCCGCCTCCTCTCGACGGGCACTGACTGTGTGACGCGTGACGCGACCCGCACGATCGGACCGATCTGAACAGATCGCACAGCGCGTGGCATTATAACAACCGCAGAAAAATCGTGTCAATGGCTGCGTCGGTGGCTGGCCGGGGCTGCGGGGGGTCAAACCCGGCCGGCGGCGGTTGTGGCGCGCGCCTTACCGGTGCCGATATTTGATGATCCGGGCCCGCTCCAGGGTCACGAGCCCTTCGTGCACGACTTCGTCGAGAAACGGCAGGAGCTTATTAAGATTCTCCTCGGTGTCTATAATCTCGACCACGACCGGCAGGTCTTCGGACAACCGCAGCAGTTTGGCCGTGTGCAGCCGGCTGGTGGCGCCGAAGCCCATGATGCCGCGCAGGACTGTCGCGCCGGCCAGGTTCAGCTCGCGCGCCTTTAGCACGATCTGTTCGTAGAGCGCCTTGCCTTGATGGGTGTCGGACTCGCCGATAAAAATCCGGAGCAGCAATCCTTCCTCGGGCAGTTTCATCTTTCTCGCCTCCTAATTGTAGGGGCTCGCGTCGCCCCCTCCCGGCTGGGGACAGATTTTAAATCTGTCCCCGCCCTGGGAGCCTCCCCCTCACGCTCGCGTTGCTCGCTGGGTAGATCCCCACGATCAG
>JBGPIL010000210.1:0-3405 GCA_041484905.1 Nitrospiria bacterium | reverse complement strand
CGGTGATGGCCATGGCCCAATTGGGGAGCGGGGACGAGGCAATGGAGCTCCTCCACCTGCTCAACCCGATCAACCACACGCGGACCCCCGCCGACGTCGTGCGCTATAAGACCGAGCCCTACGCGGTCGCTGCCGACATCTACGCGCACCCGGCTCACGCCGGCCGCGGCGGCTGGACCTGGTACACGGGGTCGGCGGGGTGGATGTATCGCGCCGGCCTGGAGAGCATCCTGGGCCTGCGGCGCCACGGAACACATTTCGAGATCGACCCCTGCATCCCCGCGGTGTGGCCCGAGTATTCGATCCTCTGGCGTGTGGGCCGCACGCGTTACGACATCAACGTCCACAACCCCAAGCGGCGATGCCGGGGCATCTCGGAGGCCAAGCTGGACGGCAAGCCGGTCGATCCGGCCGCCATCCCCCTGATCGACGACGGAGAAATCCACCTCGTGCAAATCGTCTTGGGGGAGGGCATAAAATAAGCCCCCATCGCATGTCTCTTGGCGAGGTGCCGGTCGTGGGTCAATGTGGTTCTCAAGAGTGGTTTCCGCCTGACCTCAAAAGGTGACACTGACTACCCATCTGACGCTTTTGCTTGACACTGGCCCCGCTTTGAACTACAGTAAACCGTCATCGTTGACGTTGTTCATCATCCGGTCACCTGATTTGTTATCGATGTTAAGCAGGATCGAAACCATCCGTGTTAATGATCATTCCCTGTTGTATTTTTTGTCACAGAAGGAGGCGCCATGTGGAACTGGAAGGAAGGACGTGAGGAGAAGTCGCCGGCACGGTCCGCCGATGCGACTGCGCAGCCGGGCCAGGCCGCCGGATATGACACGCACCATGACTCAAGGAGAACCAGCATGACACAGACAGCCATGATCGGCCAATCGATTCATTTCAAGGGTGAGTTGACGGGGAACGAGGATTTGATGATCGACGGCACCGTGGAAGGGAAAATAGACCTCAAGGAACACAACCTGACGATCGGCAAGAACGGACGGATCAAGGCCGATCTGCGCGCCAAGAGCATCACCATTCAAGGTGAGGTGATCGGCCAGGTCGTCGCGGAAGACAAGGTCGATCTTCAGGCGACCGGCCGATTGCAGGGCGATATTCTTGCGCCCAGATTGTCCATTGCCGACGGCGCCCACTTCAAAGGCAGCGTCGATATGGACCGCAAAGCCGGCTCTGCAACCGCGGTCGTGAATCATGATGACAAGCTCCACGCCCGGCCGCCCCAGCGCGTGGCGATGCCGGTCTAAGACGGCGCCTCGCCGTTCATGCAGGTGACGACCCCGATGCCGACATCGGCGCCCCGCGGGGGCGATGTGCGGTCAATTCAGACGAGGTTGCCGGCTGTCTCCCAGCCGGCGACGCTCTCTCGCCAGCGCCATTCGACCAACAATCTCAAGCGGCTGATTGATGCGCTGACCCCGTGCCCCGCCCCCCATCTGTTGGATTTGGGGCGGTTGTGCGATCAAAATATCAACTGGCTGATTCATCACCGCTGCAAGGTCACGGTGGACGACCAGATCACCGCTCTTCCTCCCCCGCCGCCGAAAGCCCCCCCGTCCCCTCCCAGCCACAATCGGACGATCAAGGAGGAGAAGCCGGCCCCCATTGTGCTGGAGCTCCAGCAGCCGGCGGGTTCGTTTGATGCCATTCTCTGCTGGGATCTGTTCGACTATCTCGATCCGTCCGGAGCGGAACACTCATTGAATCGGCTCGCCGAGCTGCTCAAGCCCCGGGGTTATCTGCTGGCCTTCTTCAATTGCGAACGCGTCGCCGCGCGGCCGGCCACCCGCTATCGGATCGCGGGGATGGAGCAACTCGAGTATGAACCGCTCCCCCATGCGCATTCGCCCGGCCGGGCCTATGAGAATCGGGAAATTCTGGAACTGTTTGCCGGATTTGCTCTGGTCAATTCCTGTTATCTCACGAACCAGATGCGGGAAATCCTCATCCAGAAAAAGCCGGTCCGCCCGCCCCGTTCGTCGAACGACACGCCAGTTCGCTAGATCCGCGCTGTGGGTGCGGGTTCTCGCCTTTTCTGGAAAATCTGCTACCTTTAGAGAGACGGCCGGATTGATCCGTCGATGGGTGAGCCATGCAGGAATTTGCCGATCTGATCAGCAAACTGCCGCCGGAAGACCGGCCTTTAGTCGAGCCGTTGTCGAATTTTCTGCTCTCATTCGTTCAGGCGTTGCTGAAAACCGGCTACTACCAGGCCAGCCATCCGGGCGCCACCGCGGCCAAAGAGGGGCTCTACAAGGAGTTTCAGGCCATTTCGAGAACCGACCATGAGCTCTCGTTCGTGGCCAAGGAGGGGGAACAGCCGGATATTCTCCTCAACGGCGTGCTGTCGGAGCCCATCCTGATGCGCAAGTTGATGACCCACGCGATGAGCGTGCTCTTTATCCCCAAGTTTATGCAATATTTCGAACGGCGGCATCTGGTCAGTTTTTGTTTGAAACCAAACATCACCCACCAGGAATTTGACGGATTTATCGATGTCATGAGCGAGCACCCGACGGCCACCTCGCGCATGAAGGAAATGATTCAGCAGATGACCGAACAACTGGTCCGGCGGCAGATCGTGAATGTGTCGACCATTTATGAAGAGGAGATGATCACCGAGGAGCGGGAGCTGCACTGGATGACCCGGATTGTGTTGACGCGGCTCGGCAAGGACCTGCAGGTGGCGCCGCTGTACCGCCACCTGTCGGCGGATCAGCTGGGCGCGATCAAACAGCAGGTCTTTCAGGATGTGCTGCGGCCGATCTCCAGTCCGGACGTGCTCAAGGAAGTGCTCGTCAATTGCGATCTGATGCGGCTGCCGGAAGGCGAACACCTGGCTGAGGTGGAATCGCGGCTGGTCAAGACCGTTCGGCCGGATCGGCTGCTTTCCACGGTCACGGCCTGCGCAAACGATCTCAAGCGGCTGCTGTCTCGCACGGCCGCGGCGCGCTCACCAGAGGAGGAGAATCAGTATCAGCGATTGAAAACCATCGTCACCTTGCTGGCACCCCGTTTATGGAGTGCCAGGGAAAGCGACACCTCACGTCTCTCCGGCGATCTGATCGATACGTTGGTGCAGGAACGGATTCTCTCGCTTGAGGAACTGCCCGGTCACTTCAGGGAGGAGCTGCTGCTGAGACGGCGGACCGCCGGCTACCTGGCGGATTCCACGCGCTATCTATCGCTGCTTCGGGGCGGTTGGGTCGACGAGCCCGCCCAATTTCTCATTTCGATTCTCCCCGGTCTCCTGGCCGGACAGGAGTTTGGCGCGCTCCAAGAAGCCGTGCGCTGCCTGTGGATGGCCTGGAAACTGTCGAACCCGGGCGCGACGGCGGCAGGCCGTCCCGGCGGCGCGTTTCTTTCCGCCATCGGGGCCGCCCG
>JBGPIL010000209.1:0-3427 GCA_041484905.1 Nitrospiria bacterium | reverse complement strand
TTCTGTTTGAGCGTGGAGATGCGGTCTTGCGCGGCCATGACCTGTTCGTCCAAGACCAACGTTTCTTCCGCTTTGACCAGGGCCTGTTTGAGTTCGTCCAGTCTGGAGCCGGGTGTCCCGGGGGCTGATGACTGAGCCGATTGGCCTGACCGGGCCGCGGCTGGTTTGCGACCGGCCGGAACTGCGGGGCCGTTCTGACTGCCGACTCCGTTTGGCGGGGGCGCGGTGGAAGACAATCGGGTCTGGTTGAAGAGCCAGTGGCGGCTGATCTGTTCCGCCGTCAGGCCGTGAAACAACCGGTCCAACTCGGTTTTGACGGATGGCCCGTCACTGGCGAGCGGGGGAAGGCCGCCGGTTGTCTGGCCCGGCGACTCGAGCTTGGTCAGGCTGATCCGCTCCTTGGCGAAATCCCGGATCACACGGTAGAAGGCGCCGTCATCGGCTTGGAAGACGACGGCGGCCTGGGCGCGTTCGGGATGGTGCGGATGAATAAAAGGACGAAACCGATGGGTCAGCTCCGGGCAGAGCAGCGCGGCGAGTATTTCGCACGCCGTGCTTTTGCCGGTGCCGACACCGCCCGACAACACGTTCAGCCCCGGCCCGAAGGCGACCCGGGTCATTGACTGAACATGTCGGATACCGTACAGAGCCAGTTCAACGATCCGTGGCATGGGTGCTGCGCTTTCTCCGCCCGCAACCGAATCCGATGCTTCCGATACGATACATTCCGTGCGCCAGCGCACGCAAACGAAATCATCATAGCGCAAGACGGGCCGAGGTTCAACTTGTACCGAGAATCGCATGGTCCTCTCACATGCGTTCGAGGGCGAGAGGTACTGAGCATCCCTCGGGGTAGGTCCCTCGGGACAAGTCGGGCATTACTCCTCGCTTCGCTCGGAGTAAATGGTACTAACATCGGACATAACTTCTCACTTCGTTCGAAGTAAATAGGCCTTGCATGGCCTCGGCAAAATAGGTAAGATGAGGTGTTTGAATTTATTGAGGAACTTTCACCGCCGTGACGCAACTATTCGTTCACATTCGCCGCTATTTTCTGACCGGGTTGCTGGTCATTACGCCGATTTGGGGTACCTACCTGATTTTGAGGACGCTGCTCAGAACGTTGGATGGGATCCTGGGCGACGCGCTGCAGAGGCATCTGGCTTTTTATCTGCCCGGTTTCGGCATTATCGTCCTGGTGGCGTTGATCCTGCTCATCGGGCTCGTGGCGACCAACTTTCTCGGCCGGGAACTGGTCCGGCTGTGGGAGGAACTGCTGCACCGGGTGCCGGTCGTCCGGAATATCTACAGCGTGATGAAATCGATTGTTGATGCGATCTCGTTGCAACAAAAAGCGCAGTTCAACCGGGTGGTACTGGTTGAGTTCCCCCAGAAAGGCAGTTACTCGATCGCTTTTGTGACCGGAGAGCTGGACGAAATTCAGCGGGTGACGACGGAACGGATGCTGAGCGTGTATGTGCCGACGGCGCTGAATCCCACCTCCGGTTATTTGATTTTTGTGCCGGAAGAGAAGGTGATGCCGTTGTCCATGAGCGTGGAGGACGGGATGAAAGTGATCATTTCAGGCGGCTTTTACTCACCCGCGTCCGGTGCCAGACCATCGACGGCCGGCACATCGTGAGCGCCCCGCTCGCGATCATTCTCGCCGCCGGTTTAGGCACGCGCATGCGCTCCCAGCTGGCCAAGGTGCTCCATCCCGTGGCGGGCCGGCCCATGATCCACTATCCGGTGCTGGCGGCCAAGGCGGCGGGGTGTGCGCGTATCGTGACGGTGCTCGGCCATCAGGCGTCTGAGGTCAAGACGGCGCTGCAGGGGTTGCCCTGTCAGGCGGTGATTCAGCGGACACAGTTGGGCACGGCGCATGCCGTCCTGCAGGCCCGCCGATGGTTCGCCGGACTGCGGGCGCCGGTGGTTATCCTGAATGGCGATCTGCCGCTGCTCTCCGATGCAACGATTCGACGGTTGTTGGAGGCGCACCGGAGCCAACCCGCCACGCTGAGCGTGGCGAGCGTGCGGCTGCCCGATCCCACCGGCTATGGCCGTCTCCTCCGGTCGGCCGGCGGGCGGGTGGCGGCCATTGTGGAAGAGGCGGACGCGACCGCGGCGGAGCGGGGGCTCACGGAGGTCAACGGCGGTCTGTATGTGGCTGAAGGGCGCTGGCTGGCCGACGCGCTGCGAAAAATTCGGCCGGATAACGCCAAGCGGGAATATTATCTGACCGATCTGGTGAAAATTGCCGTTGCCGGCGGCGGCGTGGTGCAGGCGGTGCCGGTGGAGGTGTCCGAGGAGTTGCTTGGTGTCAACAGCCGGGCGGACCTGGCTCGGGCCGAGACGCGGCTGCGCGAGCGGATCAACGCGCGTCATCTGGCCGCCGGCGTGACGATGCGCCATCCGGCCACGGTTTTCATCGATGATGAAGTGGTGATCGGACAGGATTGTCTGCTCTACCCGATGGTGCAACTGGAGGGGCGGACGACCATCGGAACCGGGTCCACCGTGCATGCCGGGGTGCGGATTCGGAACAGCCGGTTGGGCAAGGGTGTGGCGGTGCTGGATGGCTGTCTCATTGATGAGAGCGAAGTGGCCGATGGCGTCGTCCTCGGCCCCTTTGCGCGGTTGCGGCCGGGCGCGCGGATCGGCGCGCAGGCCAAGATCGGCAATTTCGTCGAGATCAAGCGGTCCGTGATCGGCGCCGACTCCAAGGTGAATCATCTGTCGTACATGGGGGACGCGACGATCGGCCGCGGGGTCAACATCGGCGCGGGGACGATCACCTGCAATTACGACGGGGTGCGGAAGCACGCCACCGTGATCGGCGACGGGGTGTTTGTGGGCAGCGATGTGCAGTTCATCGCACCCGTGCGGATCGGCCGGGGGGCGGTGATCGCCGCGGGGTCGACCGTCACGCGCGACGTGCCCGCCGGCGCGCTCGCCATCAGCCGGGTGGCGCAGGAAAACAAGCCCGGCTGGGCGAAGAAGAAATTCACGGTTCAAAAGAAGAGGAAGAAAAAGCGGTAACCTTCACCCTGAACGCCCTGTGCGTATGGGCGATGGGGGTGGTCAGGGGGAGTGGAGCATCTCCCCCTGACGTGAGCGAGTGCGGAGCGCGAGCGGATGTGCGGCATCGTCGGCTATATCGGCACTCAAAACGTCGTCCCCTTTCTGATCGAGGGGCTGCGCCGGCTGGAATACCGGGGCTACGACTCGGCGGGCATCGCGTTTTTGCAGGCGGGGCAGTTGAGCGTCAAACGCGCCGTCGGCAAACTGGCCAACCTTGAAGCGACCCTGCAGGGGAAACAGGACAGCGGCCGGATCGGCATCGGCCACACCCGCTGGGCGACACACGGCCGCCCGTCGGAGGAAAACGCTCATCCCCACACGGCCGGCGGGATTGCCGTCGTGCACA
>JBGPIL010000208.1:0-3509 GCA_041484905.1 Nitrospiria bacterium | reverse complement strand
TCGAAAAGAGCATTTTGAATCGATGCGCGACGGCGCGATTGTCTGCAACTCGGGTCATTTCAACGTCGAGATCGATATCCCGGCGCTGGAAAAATTGAGCCGGGGCAAGCGGACCGTCAGGGATTTTGTCGATGAGTATCGGATGGCCGATGGCCGGCGGATCTATCTCTTGGGCGAGGGGCGGTTGATCAATCTCGCCTCGGCGGAAGGTCATCCCTCGGCCGTCATGGATATGAGCTTTGCCAACCAGGCGCTGTCGGCCGAGTTTTTGGCGACCTCCAAAGGGAAGCTCAGCAAGCAGGTCTACCCCGTGCCGCCGGAGATCGACCGTCGAATCGCCCGGCTCAAACTGGAGGCGTTGGGGGTACAGATCGATAAGCTGACGAAAGAGCAGGAACGCTACCTCGCCTCATGGGAACAGGGCACCTAACGCGGTTGATTGCGGGGACGATACCGGCCGGCCGGTGTGCTCGTCTGGCCACGGCGGCGATGCTGGCGCTGGCGGTCATGGTGAACCCTATGCCCAGCCATGCGGCACCGGCGCCGACGGTCGCACGGTTGGGTCTCAATGAATTGGCCGGCCAGTCGATCATCATCTGCCTCTGTCACATGACGGATCAGCGGAGCGAGTGGGACGGCGAAAAGAACATGCTGGTGACGGTCGTCACGCTCCAGGGGGAGGAGTACTTCAAGGGCGCGGGAAAACCGGGTGATGAACTGGCGGTTGAATTGTTCAGTGGTTTCGGCCACGAGCAGTTGAACATCTTTGGTACCGTCTTTGAACAGGGAGAGCGGGTGGTCGTGTTTCTCACGCCGGCCGGCGATGCGGCAGCCAAGCACCATCATATCGTTGGATGGGCCCAGGGAAAATTTACGGTTCGCACCGATCCCAAGACAGGTGAAGAACAGCTTGAACGCCACTTAGAGGGCATTCATTTCAGTCCGCCCAAGGCCGGCGAAGCCGTCGGCGCCATTCCCCAGACCCTCAACGAACTTCGCACGGCGATCCGGGCCGTGGTGACCCCTGCCGGTGGCGCAACACCGGCGCCGTGAGTGCGTAAGCTGGGCCGCCTCGGCCTGGAGTGATGACGCGGTCCATCCCTCGATTGTTGTTCCTTCTTGTTGCCAGTCTGTTGTTCTTCCTGTATGCGATGATCGGTATCTCATGTCGCCGATGACGAGCGGTTTTTCCTATTACATGCTAGGATTACAGAAGCACGGAGCGTGGAAGAGATGGTCAGTCGGTATGCTGAGTGTCCCAAAGTCGAATATGCCGAGCCCAATGATCTTCGCAAGGGGATGAGCCAGAGTCCCTGAAGAAAGGAATCCCGTATGAAGCGCTTCTTCTCCTGTGTGATGATCGTTCTTCTTGGTCTCGTTCCGGGGCCGCTCAGTCGCGCCAGCTCGTCTGAGGAGATCGTCCTGTCTGGTGTCGCTGGTGGCGGCTATGTTCCGGGTGAAATTTTGGTCAAGTTCAAATCGGAGACATCGGACGTTGCTGCCGACGGAGTCCACGCGGCGATGGGTGCCGTCAAGAAGCGGAATCTTGACCGGCGAGGGGGAGGCGGACTGCAACAGGTCAGGCTTCCCAATGGGATGATGGTTGAGGAGGGGGTGGCCCGGTATCGCAACGACCCCCATGTGGAGTATGCCGAGCCGAATTACCTCCGCCATGCGATGGTGCTACCGAACGATCCCGACTTCGGTCAACTGTGGGGGTTAAACAATACGGGACAAACGGTAAATGGAACCACTGGGACGGTGGATGCCGATATTGATGCCCCGGAAGCCTGGGATGTGACCACCGGGTCGAGCAGTGTCATCGTCGCCGTGGTGGACAGCGGCGTCGACTGGAACCATCTCGATCTGGCGGCCAATATCTGGACCAATCCAGGCGAAATCGCCGCCAACAGCACCGATGATGATGGAAACGGTTTTATCGATGATGTTCATGGGTGGGACTTTGTAGATAACGACAACGATCCAACGTCTGAAGATACTCCCGGCCACGGCACCCATGTCTCGGGCACGATCGCCGCCGTCGGAAATAACAGCCTGGGAGTGACGGGCATCATGTGGAGCGCGCAGATCATGCCGGTCCGATTTCTCGATGCGTCGGGCTCGGGTAGTGTATCCGACGAAATCCTGGCCATCAATTACGCGGTTGCCAACGGGGCGAAGATCATCAATGCGAGTTATGGTGATTCCAGCTTTTCACTTTCGGAATTTGATACCATTAGTGCCGCGAACACGGCGGGATTGCTGTTTGTGGCCGCGGCCGGAAATGCCGGGGCCAATAATGATGTCAAACCCTCCTATCCGGCCAACTATGCGCTGCCGAACATTATCTCCGTCGCCGCCTCGACCCAGAATGATCAATTGGCCTTCTTCTCGAACTTTGGCGCGACCTCCGTTGATCTGGCCGCCCCGGGGACCAACATCCGCAGCACGGTGAATGTCCCCAGCGAAGATTATGGGTTTCTTCAGGGAACCTCGATGGCGACGCCCCATGTGACGGGCGTCGCGGGGTTGGTGGCTTCCCATGATCCCTTGTTGACCAACGCACAGATCAAGACGGCCATCCTGAACTCGGTGGACCAGAAGAGCGCCTTCTCAGGGAAAGTCCTCACCGGCGGTCGTCTCAATGCCTTTGGCGCCGTTCAGTATCCGGGGGGGGCCGACCTGGCAGTGGTCGAAACGGCCAGCCCGAGTCCCGTTACGGTGAGTCATGATCTGACCTATACGCTGACGGTCAGCAATCGCGGTCTGTTGGATGCCGCGAGCGTGGTCTTGACTGATACGATTCCGGCCGGAACGAGTTTTGTCTCCGCCACCCCGAGTCAGGGTGTCTGTAATGCGGGGAGCCCGGTGACCTGTAACCTGGGAGGCTTGGCCGATGGTGCTGTTGCCACCGTGACCCTTGTGGTGGTGACGGATACGACCGGGGCGAAGAGTAATACCGCCACCGTGACCAGCGGGACCACGGATTCCGTCCCCGCGAACAATAGCGCTGCCGTGAGCGTGAAAGTGAAATCTGCGTCGTCCGGCGGTGGCGGCGGCTGCGGGAGCGTGGCGCCGGACGTGCCATTGCCGCCGAATGGTCAGCTTCTTTTTCTGGCCGCGCTTTTCTCGCCGCTGTTTGTCGTGCTGGCCCGCCGGCGGTGGAAAACAATCAGGACACGCCCCCTGTTCGGGAACGTGTCCTGATCACGTGTTCGGGCTGCCTCGCTGAGTTACTTGAAGAAATTTGCCGGCGAGTGGGAGGCGGCGGCCATGAAGAAGAGCATCGGGATTGAGAGCATCGTGTTGGTCCTCGATGCGAGGAACGCCATCCGGGCCGCTTTGGTCTTCTGCTCGGCCGAGGCCGGGACCAAACCCAGAACCTTCTTCTGATTGCGCCAGATAATCCCCCAGACATTCAGCAGCATGATGGTTCCCAGCCAGGCCCCCATGCCGATCGCGGCATCGTCCCCCTGAAGCATAAACGCTTTCCCCAGCCGTCCCTGCAT
>JBGPIL010000207.1:0-3519 GCA_041484905.1 Nitrospiria bacterium | reverse complement strand
GGCGCCCAGATCGTGGCGCAACCAGGCGACGCCGGCCTCATCGAGAAACGGCTGATTGAGATGGGCGGCGAAGGTGGGATACAGGGGGTCGCCCGTCGCAAGAAGATTCTTCACCAACCACGGCGATCCGGTTGCGGCCGCGATGAGCAGCCACCACACGTAGGCACGGAGCACGAGGCGTCGTTCATCGCGGTTCGATCCAAGCAGCGCCGCCCAGGCCGCCGTCATGCCGGCCAGAAAAAAGAGGGCGGAATATTTTGTCCCGATGGCCAGGCCCATCAGGAGCCCCGAAGAGATCAGCCAGGCCCGGCCCGGCGATGATGACAGCCCTTCCTGCAGCGCGCGCGACGCCATCCGCCACCGCCACCAGGCGAGCAGACTCGTCAGCTCGAAGAAGAGCAGCCCAAGATCGTTGCCGCTCACGCCGGCCAGCAACACGACGGACGGTGTAAGCAGGAAGAGCGTGCCGGCAAGCCGCCCGGTTTGTCTGGAGGCCTGGGCCTGCGGGGCGAGGTGCCGGCCCAACGCGCCAAGCGCGGCCACACAGAGGAGCGCGAGGGCCGCGTGGATCAGTTTGGTCGCCCGTTCGTCCGAGAAGGCGAGGACGATCAGATAGAGTGATTCGAGATTGGCCGGCAACGCGCTGTTGTAGTTCCACGGCAGAAAGTCGATCCGGTGGTGAAGGAGAGCATAGCGCGGCAGTTCGAGATGGTAGATCAGCGCGTCGTGGAAGAATTCCGGCATCAGGACGCCGAACGCGATCAGCGCGACGGCCAGCGCGCGGCCGCCCGTGACGGCCAGCCGGGTGAGCGCGTGATCAAGAGGCGGAGGTTCGCTGGGGTGTGGGATCGGAGCGGAACGCCTGATGATCCAACCAGCCGCGCCCGTGAGGAGCAGACCGATCAGCACGGGACGATACAACACGCCGGCCAATCCGATCACCAGCACCAGCAACGCCAGCACGCCAGCGCCGACGGCCAATGTGACGAGTCGATGGTCGAACCGAGGGCCGTCCATCGCGCGGTCGAATGGCGCCAGCGCCAGCCGGCCCCAGCCAACGGCCGCCGCGGCGAGCGCCGTCACGCTCAACCATGCGGTCCCCCATGCGACCGTCGCGTCGATGATGGCGTGTGGGATGGTGTATGCCACGGCGGCGGTCATTGTAGCGGAAATGCTGTGCGCCTGCCACTGTCGTGATGTTGCGGGCCGATTTTTTCTTGCAAACGATGCCAATGTTTCCTACAATGGACGGGGAGAGCACGAGGCGCGGCATCATCACCATGACGAAGGAGGAACGTGGAAATGCGGATGTTGTCACTACGAAGGGTACTGCTCGGTGTGGGACTTAGCATCTGGTTGGTCGTCGCACCCACGGCGGCATGGGCCGGCTATCTGTCGGAGGCGGGGTTGGGCACCGCCAGCATGTTCAGCTCCTTGTTGTATGGGCCGATTAAACTGACCTACGCCATCTTGGGCGGGACGATCGGCGGGTTGAGCTATCTGCTCTCGGTCGGGAATCTGGAGGTGGCCACCCGCATCTGGGCCCCCTCGCTCGGAGGGAATTACGTCATTACGCCGGAGATGTTGAAGGGGGAGCAGGCGATCCGGTTCTTCGGGTCGACGACCACGGCGACGAGCGGTTCGACGGAGGCCGGTTATTAGCGTTGGCGACCCACCTCATTGTCGATGGCTATAATTTCATCGGCCATGACGGCGGCCTGCGCGGTGATCTGCGCGTCCGGCGCGACCAGCTCATCCAGCGCTTGACGGTCTATCACCGGCAACGGGGCCACCGCCTGACGGTGGTGTTCGACGGCTGGCGTTCCGGGTGGCCGACGGAGCACGCTGAATGGATCGGCGGCGTGCAGGTGATTTATTCCCGCGAGGGTGAACAGGCCGATGAAGTCATCGCCCGTTTAGCCCGGAAGGAGGGCGCGGCGGTCGTGGCGATCTCCTCCGATCGCGCCGTGCAACTGGCGGTGCGCACTGCCGGAGGGGTGGCGTTGTCCTGCGGTGAGTTTGAGCGGAAGCTGACGGAGAACGTGCGGTTCGAATCGGCGGCGCTGCCGGAGAAGGATGAGGCGGAGCTGGCCGCGGGTGCGCCACCCGTCAAGAAAGGCAATCCCCGCCGGCGTTCCAAGGCCGATCGGCGTAAAGCGGCCAAGTGGCGAAAGCTCTAGTTCTTGCTTGGCCGGTCCACCTCAAGCGTCGTATTGCCGATGTGGATGCGGTCGCTCTGTTTGAGCAGATCCCGCCGGACCAGAAAGCCGTTCAACACCGTGCCGTTCACGCTGCGCAGATCCTTGATGATCAGTGTGTCGCCGAAGCATTCGATCACGCAATGTTCGCGCGAGATTTCCGGGTCCTTCAGTTGAATGTCGGTGCCCACGCCGCGTCCGATGGTCATCTGGGCCTTGGCGACGACGAACCGCTTGCCGAGCTCGTCCCCCTCCACGACCACCAGTTCAAACGGCCGCCCGGACGGTAGCGTCGGCGTTTTCCCGTTCGTCGCCTTGCGGATCGACGTGTCGGGCTCCGGTTTAGTCTCGGCCTCCGGCGGGAAAATCATGGTGCTGGTGCCGATGTCGCGTTTGCTCACCCCGTTGCGTCCCGGTTTGGACGGGACGGGGCGGCCGCGGGCTTCGGCCGGATGGCCGTTGCCTGTTTTTTGATGATTGCTGTGTTCGCAGTAGGGGCACACGCCGCTTGCTTCCTCGGCGGTCGGCAGTTCAAACACGGTGCGGCAATTTTCACAAACGGTGCGCATGGCTCACTCCTTTTGTGGAACGGCGTTCGGCGGTGGTGTCGAACCAGAAGCGGGGGCCGGCGGCGCAAAACGAATGGCGTTGAGCAGCCGCTCGTCTTCCTTGGCCCAGGGCGCCGTGGAGTCCATGGCCAGCGCCAGTTGCAGCTCGTCGATGGCCAGTGATCCGACGTGCTTGTCGGCATACAACTGAGCCAGATCGTGATGCAGGATCGCGGTGCCCGGGAATCGATGCACGCCCTCGGTCAGGATGGCGATTGCCGGATCGGTTTTCTTTTGCTCGCGCAGCACCATGGCCAGCAGATGGTAGCCCTGCACGGCCTGCGGATTGAGGGCCAGGGCGTCTCGTAAACTGCGCTCCGCCGCGGTGAGATTGCCGGCCTGGTAGGCACGGCGGGCCTCTTCGTATAACTGGAGCAGTTCCTGCCGTTGCTGGAACCCCGGCGGCCGTCTGCGGGGCGCTTCGGTCGGGATCAGCGCTTCGGTCGGGCTCCACGACGGATCGGTCAGGGCCGGTGCGGCGGTCAACGCCGTCTGGGCGGGCGGAATTTCCGGTGCCGCCGCGGTTGGAATCTCTGTCGAGGGCGCGGCAACCTGTGGCGAGGGACCGGGACGGTGAGTATCACCCGCGGTCGGTATCGGCATGGTCAGCCGGGCGATCAATTGATCGACGTTCCGGTGCAGTGAGATCCGGGCCTGTTCAAATTGCCGGACGGGCACGAGGGCGGGCCGCCAGAGCGCGAGCAGCAGCGCGG
>JBGPIL010000206.1:0-3539 GCA_041484905.1 Nitrospiria bacterium | reverse complement strand
GAATCATGAGCCGGGGAAAATCAATTTCAAACTGATGCGGGGGCGTATAGGGACACATCACGAAGCCGCAGACGTTGCAGTTCATGCACAACGCCGTCACCCGCTCCAGATCTCGCGCGGTCAACCGATCGACCTCACCATCCTCCTCGTCGATCCGCCGAAACATTTCGGGAAACGATTCGCACAGATTGAAACAGCGGCGGCAGCCCTGGCAGACGTCGAAGACCCGGCGTTGTTCCGTTTCCAGCGCCTTGGCGTCCCAGAAAACCGGCTGGGCCGGTGATGGCAGTCGTTCAGTCATGGATTGTAGCCTGTAGAAATGAGGACAGGCCACTTTTTAAAAAACCAGAACGCAGAAAAAGCAGCCTGTCCCCTTTAATCTACTTTCCGAGGCTGCCCAGCGCCTTGGTGAACCGCCCCGCGTGGGACTTTTCCGCCCGCGCCAGCGTCTCAAACCACTCGGCGATTTCGGCAAACCCTTCTTCGCGCGCCGACTTGGCAAAACCCGGATACATCTGCGTGTATTCGTAGGTTTCGCCCTCGATCGCCGACTTGAGGTTGTTGTCGGTCGATCCCACGGCCACGCCGGTCACCGGATCGCCAATCTCGGCCATAAAATCGAAGTGGCCGAAGGCGTGACCGGTCTCCCCTTCCGCCGTGTCGCGAAAGACACCCGCGACATCGGGATAGCCTTCGATGTCGGCCTTGCGGGCGAAATAGAGATAGCGGCGGTTTGCCTGCGACTCGCCGGCGAAACCATCTTTGAGGTTCTGTAATGTTTTCGTTCCTTTCAACGACTTACCCATGACGAACGTCCTCCTTGTGGATGTGCGCGCGCGTCGCGCGCGGGTTGCGGGTCGTACATTGCCGGCAATAACCGTAGAATTCCACCCTATGATGGAGCACACGATAGTGGCGGCGCAGCCGCGATGGCGGCGCCAGCCGCTCCAGCGAGGCGTCGTGAAAATCCTCCACCCGATCGCACGACAGACAGACCATGTGATGGTGCGCGTCATGGTTCCCGTCGTACCGCGCGTGCGACCGGCCCGAGCGAATCGCCTGGGCCAGCCCTGCCGTGGTCAGCGCCTCCAGCGTCTGGTAGACCGTGTTGCGGGAGAGCATCGGGTAGCGCGCCTTCACGCCGCGATAGAGCTCTTCCGCACTGGGATGCGCAGCACTGGCGGTCAGGGCCGCGTAGATCGCCAGCCGCTGCGGCGTGCATTTAAGCCCCTCGGCCTGCAATCGCTGCGCCAGTTTTTCGTGAGTCAGCGTTTTCATAGTTAGGAATAATTACTATATGTTATCCTTATCTTTGTCAAGCCCCCCGTTAACCAGCAGCATCCGCCCCCCTGAGTCAACATGTATAGCCGATGGGGGTTATCAGAGGGAGAGCTGGAATCTCCCCATGATTTTCAATCGACATCTAACTTGAGCCTGGGCGGGGCGGCATGGTAGCATGGGCCCCGTGTCCGGACCATCCTGCATCGTAGTCGAGCAGAAGAACTTCAAGGAAGAGGCGCTCACGCTCGACAACCACATCTTCAGAAACTGCACACTCGAGCGCTGCAAGATTTACTACAGCGGCGGACCGTTCGAACTGATCGACACCCACATCACCGATTCGGAGCTCATCCTGAACCAGCCCGCCCGCCAGATCTGGGCCGCCATTCAGATTTTTAAGACCAAATCGCCCAGTTCGACCATCACCGGCTAAAATGGGGACAGGCTACTTTTTGAGCCACGACGTCCACTCTCCAATAGGCAAAAAATAGCCTGTCCCCTTTTTCTTGATGGCCAGACCGACATTGCCCACGCTCCGTTCGCTGCTCCGCCCCGGCGATCTGAATGCTTTTTTCGGCCTCATGGTTGACAACATGACCCAACTCGTCATGCTGACCGCCATTTTGACCGGCGTCTTCGGCATGCCACGCGAAATCATTCTGCACCGGATGATCCCCGGTTCGGCGGTCGCCGTGCTGGCCGGTGATCTGATGACCGTCTGGCTGGCGCTGCGACTGGCGCGACGGACGGGACGGACCGATGTCACCGCCATGCCGCTGGGGATCGACACGCCGTCGCTCTTCGCGTTTGCCTTTGGAATTATCGGGCCGGCCTATTTGGTCACCCAGGATGCGATCCTGACCTGGCAGATTTCGATGGCCGTTGTCATCCTGACCGGCCTGCTGAAAATCGCCGCGTCATTCATCGGCCCGGCGCTGCGCCATCTGCTGCCGCGCGCCGCGCTGCTCGGGCCGATCGCCGCCGTCGCCATCATCTTCATCGCCTTTTTCCCCTCGCTAAAAATCATCGACACGCCCGTCATCGGCCTGCTCTCGTTGGCGATCATTCTGGCGGCCTTCATCGGTAAGATCCGGCTGCCGGGTAACGTGCCGGCCGCACTCGCCGCCGTCGCGTTGGGCACCGGCCTCTACTATCTGCTCATGGCCGCCGGACTGATCCCTCCCCCGATGCATCACGCGGAAGAGGGACTGCACATCGCCCTGCCGTTGCCGTCGTTGGGTTTCTTGACCGGCCTGCCCCATCTTATCCCGTACCTGGCCCTGGCGCTGCCCTTCGCGCTCGTGGTTGTGGTTGGCGGGATTGATGTCTGCGAAAGCGCGGCGGTGGCCGGCGACGATTATGACACTCGCGAGATTTTGTTGACCGACGGGCTGGCCACCTGCCTCGGGGGACTCTTCGGCGGCGTAGTGCAGACGACCCCCTACATCGGCCATCCCGCCTACAAACAGATGGGCGGCGGCGCCGGGTACACGCTGGCCACCGCGCTGTTTATCGGTCTGGGCGGGGTGCTCGGCTATCTGGGCTGGCTGGTCGACCGGTTGCCGGAAGCGGCTGTGGCGCCGATTTTGATCTTCATCGGGATAGAAATCTTCGCCCAGGCGTTTCACGCCACACCGGCCGTCCATTATCAGGCCGTCGCGTTTGGGCTCATTCCAGTGTTGGCCAATTTGGTGTTGCTGCAATCGAATGCCCTCCTGGGCGGATTGGGTAAAGCGGCGAGTGACCTGGCCGGCGAGGCGGCCCACGGCTATCACGCGCTCGTTCTGCTGGGCAACGGCTTTATCATCACGTCGCTGCTCTGGGCTGCAATGCTGAGCAAACTGATCGACCATCGTCTCCGTGTCGCCGCCGGCTACATGGCTGTGGCCGCCGGCGCCAGCCTGGTCGGGCTGATCCATTCGCCCTATGCGGACGGCCGCCTCTTCTGGCCATGGGCCACGCCGGACACCACCCCCGGGCTGATGGCCACGGCCTATCTGCTCGTCGCCGGCGTGTTGTTAGCGCTCGCTTCTCGCGCCGGGCGTTAGAGTCATTAGAGTCAGGGGGGGCGGCGCCGCTCCCCCTGACAACCCCCACCGCCCATACGCAGCGTATATCCGATGGGGGGAGCGGGGGGAGAAAACGGCTCTCTCCCCCCGTTTGAGTACGCATCGGATCTGCGGATGCGAAACGGCCCCCTGCGCGGCGCCGCTCCCCCTGACAACCCCCACCGCCCATACGCAGCGTATATCCGATGG
>JBGPIL010000205.1:0-3556 GCA_041484905.1 Nitrospiria bacterium | reverse complement strand
CCCCCTGACAACCCCCATCGGAGATACGATGGCAAAGAAACGAATACGACTTGGTATTATTGGCTGCGGGCAGATGGGCGAGGCGCTGCTGCGTGGAATGCTGGCGGCCAAACTGGTTGCGCCGGCGGGGGTGCTGGCGGCCGACCCTGTTGAGGAGCGCAGAAAGACAATGGTGCAGCGCTACGGGATTCGAATGGCACGAGACAGTCGGGCGGTGGCGAAGGGCGGCATGGATGTCTTGCTGCTGGCCGTCAAACCGCAGACCGTCAACGAGTTGTTTGCGGAGTTGAGGGACGCAGTGTCCGATCGCACGCTGGTAATTTCGGTGGTGACGGGAGTGCAGCTGGTTCGGTTGGAGGCGGAGTTGGGTGGGCGAGCCCGGGTGGTTCGGGCCGTGCCCAATACGCCGGCGCTGGTCGGCAGCGGGATGACGGCGGTTGCCGGCGGCGCCCATGCATCGGCCGATGATCTGCGGACGGCGGTCGAGTTGTTCAATGCGGTGGGGACGACCCTGGTGGTTGAAGAGCGGCAGTTGAACGCCGTGACCGGCCTGAGCGGCAGCGGGCCGGCCTACGCGTTTGTCATGATCGAGGCGCTGGCGGACGGCGGCGTCAAGGTTGGTCTTTCGCGGGACGTCGCGCTGCAACTGGCCGCCCGCACCTTGCTGGGGGCGGCGCACTTGTTGTTGCAGACGGGCGAACATCCGGGACAGCTCAAGGATCGGGTGGCCTCGCCGGGCGGGACGACCATTGCCGGTCTGCGCGAGTTGGAGGCCGGAGGCGTCCGCGCCGCACTGATCAACGCGGTGGAAGCGGCCACCCGCCGGGCTGCGGAGCTGGGGCAGGGGAGGAAATAGGAGTGGTCATCGCAAACTTTCTTGACGCCCTCGCCTCCGTGATCGATCTGGTCCTCTGGGCCTATGTCTGGGTGCTGGTGGCGCGAGCGCTGATCTCATGGGTCAATCCCGATCCCTACAATCCGATTGTGCAGGCCTTGTACAAGCTGACGGAGCCGGTTCTGTCCCCCGTCCGACGGGTGATGGGCCGCTACAGTCTCGGGATTGATTTTTCCCCCATGATTGTGATTGTGGTCATTTATTTTTTGCAAAAGTTTCTGGTTCGAACGTTGTATGACATTGCCAGCCAATTGCGGTAAGCGGTTATCGGGTTGTGATCGGATCATGGGGGGGGCCGCAGGAGAGCGCCTGCTGTGCTATGGTGAGTAGAGCGGGGTGCAAGGACGAGATATTACAAAGAGACTGGCACCCCTCACATGTGTGTGGGGGGGGTATGTGGGACTAAAATCGGTTATAACCCCTCACAGAAAGCGTTCGGGGAAGGCAAATGGTACTAACATCGGTTATTACCCCTCACATTCGTTCGGGGTGAAGGAGACCATATGAACGTGAAACTGACGCCCATCGACATCCAGCAAAGTAAATTCGGCCTCGCGTTCCGTGGCTACAGCCGGCAGGAGGTGGATGCCTTGCTTGATAAGGTGGCTTCGGCGATGGAGATGCAACTGGGGGAGACCCAAACGATGCGTGAGCAGGCCGCCGCGCTGGAAGTGCAGCTGCTGGAGTTGCGCAAGAAGGAATCGGCGTTGAACAATACACTCATCGCCGCGCAGCAGGTGGTTGAAGAGATGAAGCGCAACGCCCAGAAAGAGGTCGAACTGCGGCTTAAGGAAGCCGAGTTGCAGGCCGAACGGCTGATGCAGGATGCCTGGGCCCAGCTTCGGCAGGTGACGCAGGAGTTGGAAGAGGCTCGAAGGGAAAAGCAGCTCTTTCTGGAACGGTGGCGGTCGTCGTTAAAAACGATCGAACAGGCGCTGACCATGGCGGGTGAGGGCGATACGGCGCCCGGCGGTCCGGCGTCATTAAATCGAGCCGGGGAACGGACTGGGGAACGAACCGGTGGCCACCGAACGTGACCGGCACTCTGCCCAGGAGGGAGGATCGGCCTGGTGGTGTTACGCCGAAGGAGAGGCGTGTGGTTCGAGATGCTTGGGCGCAGTGACGAGCGCCCGCTCCAGCACGAGCTCGGCATAATGGGCGAACAGGGACATCAATTGCAGATCATATTCGGTGAAGGTCCGGCTGTCGGAACTGCAGTTTAGCACCCCCATAACGGCGCCCTTGGCCCGGAGGGGAACGCACAGGCTTGAGTTAGGAATGGTTTCCTTCTTGATGAAGTGAGAGAAGTCGGCCACCTTGATCGATCCCGTGATCAACAGCGGGCGGCCTGAGGCCACCACTTGCCCGGCAACGCTGTGTCCCCTCGGCTGCACCTGCGCCAGGTGCTCCGGCTTCAGTCCTCTGGAAACCGGGGTGATGAATCGTTCCGTGACGGGGTCCACCAGCATGATGGAACCCCGCGTGGCATCGCAGAGCGCGCAGGCCTCGTTCAAAATCGCTTCCAGCGCCTTGTCCGGCCGGCGTTCCATGGCCAGCGCCTCCAGCGCGGCGCGGAGCGCGCTCAGTTCTTTGATTTTGTTGTTCAGAATCGATTCGCGGGCCTGGGCCTCCAGGTATCCCAGCTCTTCATCCAGCAGTTTTTTCGACAGGGAGTGGATCTTGATCTCCGTGTCGATGATGTAACCGCAGAAGAGCACGGCCAGCACGCCCAGCGACGCAGCCAGGAGCCATTCTCCATGGTCGACGGCCATGACGATGGTGGTGACAATGGCGACCGAGAGGAGGCCGATGGACAGCGAAAACAGTTCGATATGACGGCGACGGAGTTGGGAAAGGGAGGTCACGGCGCGGGGGTCTGAAGCGGCCGGCCATGATCAACCCAGGGGAGTCGTTCGGCCATGTAGCGGTTTCCCTTGAAGTTGAGCCGCGTTCGGATGTTCGTCACACCACGTTGATCAAGCAGGCCGACCAATGCCCTCAGCGCCTCCGCCGGGCGCAACGCAGGGGCCGTGTGAAGTTCGAGACCTTCATATTGGAAAAAGGCGACGTACCCGTGGGCCGTCCGCCAGATTTCCACATTGCGGTTGAACGATTTGTCCCGACGATCAAACCCTTCGAGCTGATGAATCTCCACGCGTAACCGGCCGCGAGTCGTGGCGGGAATTGGAGATGACGTTGTGGGTGGCGTGTGCGCTGGAGTCATCATTGGTATGGTTGGGGGCATGACTGGGTCAGCAGTGTCATCTGCGGCCGATTATAGCCGGGTGTTGAACCAGATGCAACCCGCCATGAGGCGAGAATGGTCCATCGGATGATCGCATGGTTACACTGCGCTGAAACTTCACAACATCTTGTGGACAGATTCACGCCACAGCCGGTGACGGGAGCGTCACTTCCCTGCGCATAGGGGGTAAAAGGATCGATCCATCTAAAAAAATTGATGATTCAGTGCCTAAATTTTGTGCAATTTGGTCTGGGCCCGCATGGGACGGTCATTGGCACGGCAGGTGCCCTGCGGTTATCCACAGTGTTTCCACATGATCTGTGAACAACGCTGTCATGATGATCGGACGGGCGAGGCGGCGGCGTGCTATTGACTCAGCCTGGTGTGCTTCTTATAATCGCTTCGATTCCTTCTTT
>JBGPIL010000204.1:0-3637 GCA_041484905.1 Nitrospiria bacterium | reverse complement strand
GATTTTCTCATTTTTTTCTGGGATCCGCTGGAGCCGCAGCCGCACGATCCGGACGTCAAGGCGTTGTTGCGCATGGCCGTCGTCTGGAATATTCCCATCGCCTGCAACCGCGCCTCCGCCGATTTTATGATCTCCTCCCCCTTGATGGACGGTGATTATGACCGTCTGGTGCCCGATTACGAGGGGTATCGAACCCGGAAGATCGCCGGGGAGCGATGAGCCGGGCCGTGGCGGCCACTCGTCAATAGTCAATGCGTTTGATCGCGCCACTGGAGGCGATGCTACAGTCCGCGGGCCGCGCGGTGCATACGTGATGGCAAGAAGCTGACCCGCATGAGCATCGACTGACGTAAAATGCACTCTGACCCCGTTAGTTTGGAGGTTGGGCGCGGCCTCTGGCCTGTGGTAGGATGCGGGCGACGGGGAATGGCCCATGGCCGATTTCTTTTCACATGACGATGGTCTCGAGGCGCTCAACCGCGGCCTGACGCTGTCCGAAAAGCTCAAGACGATCCACGGCGTGTTGCGCGGACGGCATCCGTCCGTTGATCGCATCGCGGTCGCCATCTACGACGCCAAGACGGACACGCTCAAGACCTTCATCGACAGCAGCGGCGACGCCCAACCGCTGGTGCGGTATGAGGCGAAGCTCGCCGAGGCCGGGTCGCTGCGGCAGATCCTGGCTGTCGGCCGGCCGCGCGTGATCAACGATCTCACCCAACTCGAGCCCGGCCAGCAGGAGCATTCGCGCCGCATCCTGCAGCAGGGCTATGCCTCCAGCTACACGATGTCGATGCACCACAACGGCGCGTGTTTCGGATTCCTGTTCTTCGATTCCTACCGTAAGGAGGCCTTCCAGCCGGCGCTGCTGGACGATTTTGACCTGTTTGGCCATTTGATCATTCAGCTTGTGGTCGGTTCGCTGATGGCGTTTCGTGCCATGCTTGCCACCGTCAAGGCGACGCGCGACATCACCGCGTACCGCGATCTCGAGACCGGGGAGCACCTCGACCGCATGTCGCACTACGCCCGCCTGATCGCCCGCCACATCGCGCCGCGGCACGGTCTCGACGACGAATACATCGAGCACATTTTTTTGTTCTCACCCCTGCACGACATCGGCAAAATCGGCGTGTCCGACGTGATCCTGCGCAAGGCCGGTGCGCTCTCGGCCGAGGAGTTCGAGCAGATGAAACGCCATACGACCATGGGGCGGCAGATCGTGGACAGTATGCTGCGCGACTTCGGACTGGAGGTTGGCAGCCACGTCGACATGATGCGCCACATCGCCGAGTCGCACCACGAGGCGATCAGCGGGGGCGGCTATCCAAGGGGCCTGGCCGGTGACGAGATCCCCATCGAGGCGCGCATTGTCGCCGTCGCGGACATCTTTGACGCGCTCACGAGCGTTCGGCCGTATAAAGAGGCGTGGACCAACGAGGAGGCGTTCGCGCTGCTGCGCGAGCTCGCGGGCAAGACGCTCGAGGCCGAGTGCGTCGAGGCGCTGTTCGATCAGCGAGAGGAAGTCGAGCGCATCCAGGCGAGATTTCGCGACCACGAACCGGGCTGAATGGCGCCGGAACCGCCGTGTTGCCCCGTACGGTCGGGAAAATGCCATGCCCATGGGGCCGCGGCGCGGGACGATGGGGGGGTGTGCGTGATTGCAAAAGCTGACCCCTTGGTTTCGGTGAATGGAGGCGCGTCATGGAACAGATCCAAGCAGTCCTGGACTCTCTCGGCGCCATGGGCGTCGTGGGGACCATCATCATCGGCGTGCTGGCCGGCATCGCGGCCACGCTCATCATGCCGGGCGACGATCCCAGCGGGTTCATCGTGACGCCGTTGCTCGGCATCGCCGGGTCGGCGCTGGCAACCTATCTGGGCCACTATTTCCACATCTCCATCGCCGGTGAGCTGTCCGGCTTCGTGGCCGCCGTAGTCGGCGCCATTCTGATTTTGCTGGCCTATCGAATCGTCTTCAGACGAACCGGCTGAGAGTATTTGCCCGCGGCTGCGGGACTAGGGTAGGGGCGTAAATGGGACGCGTCCAGATTTATTACTCGTAATGCGTCCACATGCGAATGATCTTGACGATCTTGCTGGCCGGCAGCACTTGATAGACGAGGCGGTGCTGGACGTTGATTCGGCGGGAATAGGCCCCGGCAAGATCGCCCACGAGCTTCTCAACCGGCGGAGGGGTTTGAAAGGGATTGCGCTTGACGATCTCGAGCAGCAATTCCGCTTTGTGGCGGAGTCCAGAGGCTGACAACTTCCTGGCGTCTTTTTGCGCTTGTCGGGTGAAGACCAGCGTCCAGGCTACCACGTGAGCTTAGTCAGGCACTTTTTAATGGGGGTCTTCAGCCCCTTTCGAATTGACGTCCGCATGCCGGGGATCGATAGCAGATAGAGCGTTTCCTGGATGGCCCGCCAGTCCTCTTCAGCGATGAGGACGGCATTGGACCGTTTGCCGGTGATCTGCACCGGCTCGTGTGAGGAGGCGGTCTGATCCAGCAATTTGTAGAGTTTGGCGCGCGCGGCGCTGGCGGTTAAGGTTGTCATGTACAATAGCGTACTGGAATACGTACGACATGTCAAGCTGGCCATTTGACGGGGGGATGGTCCCTCCAGCCGGCAACAGCTCCGGCTGTTCGGGGCAAGCGGTGTGTTGTTGACTGGGAGAGGGTAAGGGACTATGGTAGGGGCATCAATGGGACGTGTTCCGATTATGCTTCTGGTGTTGGCGGGTTGTTTCCTGGTTGCGGCGTGTGTGATTTCGAAGCCGAGAACCGACTGGGACATCGAGGCGCAGCAGCAGGAACAGGTATTGATGGAGCGGATGCACAACGCCGGGTCGATTGAGGAAATGCATGCCATCCAAAAAGATTTGGATGTCTTGCACAGCAAGTATTATTACGACCTCACATTTGAAGATGATCAAAAAAAGATGCCGCCGATGAAAAGCGAAGAAGAGAAGAAAAAAGCCGTGGATGAGACGATTGACAAGGCACTGGAAGAGATCAATGACCCGCCAAATAAATAAGACGAAGCAAAACCCGCAAACACAGGAGATCAAAACTGCTGTGTTACTCGCGATCGGTGTGTGGTTTGCCAGCGCGCTGATTGGCGGCTGGTACGGGGTGTTCGCTCAGCAAGGGGAGCCGCCAACCCATTTGGGACTGTTTCTGGCGCTCCCGATTTTTGGTTTTACCATGGCATATCTGATCAGCGAGGAGTTTCGGCTATTTGCCCGCGGCATCAGTCTGCCGCTGATCGTGGGAGCCCATACGTGGCGATATGTGGGCGTCGGTTTCGTGATCGCTTTCCTCATGGGCAAACTCCCCGCGCAATTCGGCATCCCGGAAGGCATCGGCGATATCATCGCGGCCATCTTTGCGTTTCCGTTGGCGGTTGCACTCCATCATCGCAAACCGGTACGAAGGGCGTTCATCATCTGGAACATCTTTGGGCTTATTGATCTGATTTCAGCCATTACGATGGGCGTGCTCTATTCCCAGGGCTCGTTCGGCATCTTGCGCACGGATGTTTCCACTGCGCTCATGACGACCTTCCCCATCAACCTCATTCCGACGTTTTTTGTGCCGTTGTTCATTCTCCTTCATCTGCTGGCGTTGATACG
>JBGPIL010000203.1:0-3644 GCA_041484905.1 Nitrospiria bacterium | reverse complement strand
GGGCATCGAGAGATCGGCAATCCAGAAGAGCAGGAACAGGAGCAGGCTGGACACATCAAGCCATGGCCAATTCTTCAGTCGAACAGGATAACCCGCGCCGATCTCAATAAAGGTTGGGATGACCCTCCTCCCCATCGTCAAGATGAGCGCCAGAATCAGATACAGCCCGGAGTACAGCCCCAAGAACACGCCATTCGGCAGGAGATGAAGCGCACCCAAATAGAATGTCGTATTGCCGGCAAGCAGCAGGACCAGGATCGACAGAATGCCCAACTGTTTCCATTGCCTCGCCTTCACAACAGGCCGCGCGGCGCTCACGAGCAGCACAACCATGAACAGGGTGTCCGTCGCAGCCGCGACCTCAAGAGGCACCACATTTCCCACATCTCCCACATGTCCAATGAAGGGAACAATCCGCCCCGCCGCCCAGAGGAGAAACAAGAGGAGGAGCGGCACGCCGTTGAGCGTCGGCCGCTTGGTCCAATTTCGGATCGCCGTCAGCAGAAATCCGGCCACCACGGCCAGAGTGTATCCGTAGATCATTTCGTGCGCATGCCACGTCACGGGCGGCAGCCCGTTGAGCCGGAGCGGCCAGCCGAACACAAACACCCCCAACCACACCAACATCGAGACAACCGCAAACCACGCCGCCCCAAGGAAAAACGGGCGGAATCCAAGCTCAAGAAACGCCCACGTGCCCGCGGCCTTTCGATGATCGATGTTGATCAACTTCTCCACCGATCCCCTCACCCCTATCGCCTCACGGCTCTTTCATCAACCACACGGGCAGGAGGCATAGCATATGGCAAGACCTGACCGATGGTTTTAAAAAAACGGTTATCGAAGCAGCCAGCGAAAGCTGCGAATCGGCACGCCGCCCACCCCCTTGATGCGCAGCTCCGCCTGTGATTGATCGACAAGCGGCGTGAATCGTAACATGCCTTTGCGATGGTGGCCGCCGGGCGGATCGCCCTCCCAGGCCAGCGGCGCGTGCTCGCCCCCCTGCGCATCAACCAGTGCCGAAAACGTCACGGGGTCACCCTCAAGCGAGGCCACGTGCGTCGTGAACACCACGTCAAACTCCCAGGCAGCGGCGCCGGCCGACAGCAGGCGCGGCGTCACCTTCACCTCGACGCCGCCCTCCCCGCTCGTCTGCGTCGTTGCCGTCACGGCGGGCAGCGAGGCGGCCAGGCCCGTGATCCCGAATACCACCAACACGGCAATGAATGACCAAAATTTTCTGGGACCCATCGGCTCCGCTCCGTTCAAGCCGTTCCGGCCATCTCCGCCATATGCCGGCTTGCCTCCGCCAGCTTGCGGCCGACGTAGATCACACCGGCCGCGTTGAAGGCCAGGCCGACCCAGAAGAGCTCCGTCTGATACTGGGCGACGAGCGCCACGAGGCCGGTCGCCCCGAGCACCGGCAGGACATTGGCCAGATAATGCGTGCAGCAGGAGATCATCGCCGCGGTCGACGTGCCGCCGGAGACGGCAATGACCTTGCCTGAAGCGTCCCCGTGGCTGGTCACGTCTCGCAGGCGGATGTACAGCGCGACCTGAACGCCGAAACCGACGGCCAGCGGCACGATGAAATACCAAAATCCGGCAAACTGCGCAAGCGTAAACGACCAGCCGGACACGAGCGTCAGCATGGTGAAGTAGACCGTCAGCAACAGCAGACACCCCGCCGCGCCGGACAGAACGGCTCTGGCCCAGTGACCCTGCGCCATCAGATTGACTCCCGGCAGCCGTCCAACTAAACCCCCTGGCTTTATTTCTTCTCCACTTTCTACTCTCTATTCTCCATTTTCCGCTTTTAACCCATCTGAATCAACGTCAACCGGTTGCCGTCCGGGTCGGTCAACGAAGAAAAATAGGCTCCGCCGGGCGCTTGTTTCACCGGTGTGCAGCGCACCTTCTTCCGCTTTAAGCGCGCCACCACCGTCCGGATCGATGGCACCCGTAGCATGATCCGCCACCCTTCGGCCGCAGCCTTTTGTTTGGCGCCGCGCGTTCGGCCCATCGAGTGCAGCCCCAGCACCGTCCCGCCGGGCACCTTCAACTCGGCATAATAGGGCCGCTGCATCGTCGGCTTCAGCCCGAGCTTGGCGTAAAACGCCACCGACCGGGGAATATTCTTCGCTTCTGCCATCACCCAGGAATCAGATACGACTTTTGCCATTGGTGCGCTCCTTTACGTCGAACGAAGTGAGACGTGATGTCCGATTTTCAGTGCCATTTGTAATTCATCTTCCACTTTCCATTCCCGCTCTTTCCATTCCCGCATCACGCATCTCGGATCACGCATCGCGGTCTCATTCGCCATTCGACATTCGATATTCGTCATTCCATCCACTATCCACTTTCCACTATCCACTTTTCTCAAAAACCAACGCCGCGGAATTAATGCAGTACCGTTGCCCGGTGGGGTCGGGGCCGTCATCGAACACATGCCCGAGATGGGCGTCACACCGGCTGCACACCACCTCAATTCGGCGGTCAAACCCGCTGCGGTCTTCCTTCTTGTGAACGCAATCTTCTGAAACCGGAGCCCAATAACTCGGCCATCCGGTGCCTGAATCAAATTTAGTCTCTGAGGAAAATAGCGCCTGGCCGCAACAGATGCACTGGTAGATTCCCTGTTCCTTGTTCCTGTGGTATTGACCGGTAAACGCCTGCTCCGTCTCCTTCTCGCGCGTAATGTAATACGCCTCGGGCGAGAGCTGTTGCTTCCATTCGTCCTTGGTTTTGACAATCTTATCTTTCACCGGATTTTCTCCACTTTCTACTTTCTATTTTCTGCCTTTCCCATTCGCCATTCGACATTCGTTCTTCCACTCACTTTCCACTTTCGACTCTTCACTATCCACTGCCTCATTTGGACGCTTCCTTTGTCAGCTCAATGTGGGAGAGGATGAGAAAATGATCGTCTTCATTGAGCGGAGCGTGAAATTGAGCCCCCACCATAAATAACCGGCCGAACTTTTGCTCCCATCGAACCACCCCTGAAACCGATTCATACAAAATTCCGGCCCGTTTATCCTGAAAGTAGAAGGTCATGGAGACGGGCGCTTTGGCGCCAGAGGGACTCAAGCAGCAAAAGCAGACCCCGGTCGAGCTTAAATTCACCGTCACCCCTTCGATCCGATGACCCTGGGCCTCAATCGCCGCTTCGAGATAGATGTTATACCGCTGTAATTTCCGTGTGCTCACGGTCTCCCCCTTGCCTGCCTCCAGCAGGCCTCAGCCTGCTGCCAGGCAGGCCCCGATTTACCATTTACGGTCTTTTGCTTTACCCAACGCTTTATTCCTTCTCCACTTTCCATTCTCTATTTTCCATTCTCCGCTCTTCCCATTCGCCATTCGTCATTCGCCATTGCCTCTCGCCTTCCATTCGAAAATCGAAAATCGTCAATCGAAAATGGTTGTGCCCTTTTTCTCCATTCGCCATTCGTCATTCGACATTCCATCCACTCTCCACTTTCTACTTTCCATTTTCTGCATTTCGTCTTTGCTTTTCACTTTCCACTCTCTGCCTCATTGGCCACGCCGATCACGATGAGCACCGCATAGTCTTGCTTGTTGCAGCCCGCGACGGGAGGCATCGCCCCCCCTGGAGGAACCGGAAATGCCGTCTGCTGTGC
>JBGPIL010000202.1:0-3763 GCA_041484905.1 Nitrospiria bacterium | reverse complement strand
GGATTCTGCCGGATGTGAACGTGGTCAAGATCGGCGGCCAGAGCGTGATCGACCGGGGCCGGCCGGCCGTCTATCCGATCCTGGAGGAGCTGGTCAAGAACAAGAAAAAGCACAAGCTCCTCATCTGCGTCGGCGGGGGCACGCGGGCCCGCCACGCCTATGAGATCGCGCTCGATCTGGAGCTGCCCACGGGCGTGATCGCGGCGGTCGGCGAGGCGACGCCCCGCCAGAACGCCCGGATGGTCCAGATGCTCCTGGCCAAGCACGGCGGCGTGTACATTCTGCCGGATGATTTCGAAAAACTGCCGCTCTACTTCGGCCTCGGCTGCATTCCCATCATGAGCGGCATGGCGCCGTACGACTATTGGGAGAAGCCGTCTGAAACGGGCCGGATCCCGGCCAACCGGACCGATTCGGGCACCTTTTTGTCGGCTGAATATCTGGGCGCCCGGTCGCTGATCTACATCAAGGATGAGGACGGGCTTTACACGGACGACCCGAAGAAAAATCCCAAGGCCAAGCTGATCCGCAAGATCAGCGCGCAGGAGCTGCTCAAGAACGAGCTGCCGGACATGATCGTGGAGCGCATCGTGCTGGAAAACATGGTCAACGCCCGCCACATGCGGAAGATCCAGATCATCAACGGGCTCAAGAAGGGCAACATCACCAAGGCGCTCAACGGCGAGCACGTGGGGACGATCATCTACGCGGCGTAACCCGCGGAGGGGTCATTGGGACCGTGGGGGCGGGCCGGGAGGGCGCGCGGTAGTGGCTGACCCAGGCCTCGATTTTATCGGCCTCCGGGTTCCTGCCCACCCTGCGGGCCAGGACGATCGCCTCATCCGCCGCCCGGACGGCCTCGGCCTGCCGTCCGGCGTCAACATAAGCCAGGGCAAGGTTGTAATGCGCCAGCCAATCGGACGGCTGGGACTTGATCGCCCGAAGATATTCATCGATCGCATCGGCCACGCGTCCCTGTTGCTGGAACACCAGCCCCAAGTTCATATGGGCCAACCCGCTGTTCGGTTTGATCGACAAGGCCATGCGGTAGTGGTCCGCCGCTTCCTTCAACTGGTTGTTTCTCAGATAGGCATTCCCCAGGTTGTTGTGGACCGTGGTGGATTGGGAATTGTGGATGGCTAGATATCCCCAAAACGCCAGAGGATCGCGCCAGATCGGGAGTTGCGCTCTGATCAATACGACGGACCCGGCCAACACGATGCACAGCGCTCCGGCCGCCATCCACTGACGCATCGGGTCGCCCTTCACGAGGCGCTCAAGGGCGACCATCGCAGCCAGAAACACCCCGATGCCGGCCAGGTAGACAAAATGGTCGGCGACGAACGAATGGTCGAGGTAGCCGAAGGGGACAAACCCCAAGACAGGCAACAGGGTGACCACGAAATGGCCCATCCCCCACGCGGCCAATGGCGGCACACGCCGGCGCCAGCGCCAGAGCAACATGGCTACGACGCCCATCGCCACCGCCGCCAGCAGCAGCCAGAAACGAATGGCCGATAGATCCCATCGCGGGTAAATGGGCACCAACGAGATCGGCGCGAGCAGTTTCCCCAGATAAAACCAGATCGCTGCCGATGCGATAAATGGCCGCAACACCATTGCCGGAATCGATGCCGGCTCTGGTCCCGACTCCAGCCCGATCGCAATAATGCCGGGGGCAATCCCCATCAACAACATCGGCGCAACACGAGCCAGACTGCCACGCCACCAGCTCCGGTCCCGTGGCGCCGCGAGCAGCCAATCGGCCAGAAAGAGCGACAGGGGAAGCGTCACGGCTGCCACCTTGCTCAGCAGGGCGCACGCATAGAGAATGAGCACAGCGCCGTAGGCGGCCCAGCCCCATCCAGTCCATCTAATGACAAAGGGGCCCTGTCCCGATGCCGCGGGCGGCACCGCCGAGCGGTGGTACAGGTAACACAGAAACGCCGCCAAATAGAAAAACCCCATCTGCAGATTCTTCAACTCGGCCACCCAGGCGACCGATTCCACCTGGATCGGATGGAGGGCAAAGAGCAGCGCGCCCGCACCGGCAACCCATCGGCTCGCCCCCAGCGCCGCCAGGAGAAAGAGCACCAGCACGCCATTGCTCAGATGAAACCACAGGTTGACGGCGTGATAACCGGCCGGCTGATAGCCCCAGAGCCGATGCTGAATCCAAAAGGTGGTCAGCAAGAGCGGCGCATATTGCCGTTCCGTCTCGCGAGTGGTCGTCCAGGCCTTCCACAGCCCGTCCGATTCCAGCAGGAACGGATTCTCCGTTACGTAGAGCTGCTCATCCCAACGGACAAACCCCTGCTCACGAACGGGCCAGTAAGCAATCAGCGTGAGCACGATCAACAGCAGCGGAAGCAGACCCACGTCCCGGCGAACCGGTGCGACGCCGGCCGTGCGGCCGCTCACGGGCCGACCCACGCCTGCAACGTAAAGAGAAAGATGTTACACAGGCCGTGAAAGAGCATCGGCGCGATCAACGCACCCGTGCCGGCGAGCAGCCAGCCGAACAGCAACCCCGGGAAAAAAACGGCCAGCCGCGCTACATCGCCGGTCACCAGCAGATGGCCGCCGGCAAACAGCAGGTCGGCCAGCAGCAATCCCGGTCCCCACGATGCCCCGAAGAGCCGCCAGGGCCGGCCGAACGCGTCATCGAACCGCTGTTGCAGGTAGCCGCGAAAAAACAACTCCTCCGGAAAGCCGACATAGAGGAACTGATAGGCCACCATCGCCCCCCACCGCGGCGACAGCGAAGGATCGATCATGGCGCCGCGCCACCAACCCCAATAGAGCAGATAAAAGACCCCGAACACCGGCAGCACAATCAGGCTCACGATCAGAAGCGATCGCGCCGTGTCGCGTGGCGCGCCGAGCCATTGTCGCTGGGTGAAGAGATCTCGCGTCCCAGCAACCAACGGCCAGGTGGCCAGAACCGCCGCCACGATCCACGTTAATGGGATCAGCCACGAAGCGTCCTGAGAGGAGACGAGAGTCCCCGTGCGCCAGAACCAGACCGCCGAGATTGTCGCCGAGAAGATTGCCACGCCCTCCCCCACGATTTTCCACCGCGCCATGGCCCCTATCATCACCATGATAATCGCTCGCTTGTCAACACCCTTGACACCCTCTTCCCTCATTCGCTATAGTGTGCCAGTTGTCACACTGCACATGATCACAGTGTCATCCATCTGTCACCTCTTCTAAGGAGCCACGTATGCCTCGTATCATGACGGCGACTGTAATGTTTTGTTTACTCCTGCTCGGCGCATGGAACGGTTGGGCCGCCGCGCCGGCCACATCAAAAACTCCGGCCGAGTCCACCGAGGACGAAGCCAAAGAACGCTTGGAACGGCTGGCCCCACAGGGCGGCATTCGCGAAGGCACGCTGGCCACGCAGCCGATTGCAATCGTCGTCAACGGCACCAAAAAAGCGGAATTTACGGGTGCGGACCTCGATAAGCTAAAAGCGATCACCACCTTCACCCCCAGAGGCGATAAAAAATCATGGGCCGTGTTGGATATCTTGAAGAACTACGGCGTCGATGCGGGGAAGAGCGTCAATTTCTACAATAAAAAGAATAAGAAAATCTCACTCTCCTGGGAAGAACTGCTTCAGCAGAAGGAGAAGGTCACCTTCACCTACAATTTCAAAGGCGAGTTAATCGTCTCAACCGACGTGGCCGACCGGGTGCCCGAGGATGTCCGCTCCACCGACCCGAGGGACGCCCAGACCGAAGACCAACGGCGCGAG
>JBGPIL010000201.1:0-3778 GCA_041484905.1 Nitrospiria bacterium | reverse complement strand
CGACGCCTTCGCGCCCCAGCAGCAGCGCGAGAACAAGCCCCCCGACCCCTCCGCCGCAAATCAGCACGTCGCATTCGCGCGTCGTCACGATTTGCCCATCATACTGTGATGGGGAAATCCTTTCAAGCTCGTTATCCTCTTTTCTTCTTCGCCATTTCGCTTTCATTATCCACTCTCCACTCTCCACTATCCACTCATCAATTCCCTATGTTATCCTCCCCCCATGTCTTCCTCAGTCGAGCAAACAATCGCCAAGGGCTGGGCTGCTTTTTGCGCACAGCCGGTCGGCGCCCTGGTCCGTCAACTGGCCGCGAGCGGCGGCGAATGGTATCTGGTGGGTGGCGCCGTGCGGGATCTCGCCCTCCAACGACCGATCAAGGATGTTGATCTCGTCGTCAGGGGTCTGCCGATCGACCAGGTGCGCGCCGCGCTGGAGCGGCACGGCCGGGTCGATCTGGTCGGCAAGCATTTTGGTGTGTTGAAATTTCTGCCCCGGTCGATCGAGGTCGCCGAGGCGATCGATGTGGCATTGCCCCGCACCGAGCATTCCCTGCATCAGACCGGGGGCTATAAAGATTTCGCCATCCAATCGGACCCCAACCTGCCGATCGAAGACGATCTGCGCCGGCGCGATTTTACCGTCAACGCCATGGCCTGGGCGGTCGCGGCCAACCAACTGGTCGATCCCTTCGGCGGCCGGGATGATCTGACCGCCCGTCGGCTGCGGGCCGTCGGCGAACCAACGGCGCGATTTGCCGAGGACTATTCCCGCCTCCTGCGCGGCCTGCGCTTCGCCTGCCAACTCGGCTTGGAGATCGAGCCGGCGACCTGGCAGGCCCTGAGCCGGGCCGTCGGCCATTTGAACGACACCGTCTCCGTCCCCGGCGGCCCAGGCTCCGATGAAAAGGAGTGGATCGTTCCGCGCGAAACGATCGCCAAGGAACTGGTCCGGATGTTCACGCTCGCGCCGTCACGGGCGTTTGATCTCTTGGATGACTGCGGCGCCACCTCCATCCTCATGCCGGAACTGCTGCCGATGAAACAATGCCCGCAGCCGCCGAACTATCACAGCGAAGGCGACGTCTGGCTCCACACCCGGCTGGCCTTGTCCCAACTGGAATCAGACCGGTTTCTGGAGGAATTCCAACAGGAGCGCCCCACCGCCGAGGTGGTCTTCTCCGTCCTGCTGCATGACGTGGCCAAGCCGGTCACCTTGCGCACGCCGGAGCGGGACGGGACCGACCGGATCCGGTTCGACGGCCATGACCACGTCGGCGCCGCCATTGCCCACGCCATCGCCGGCCGATTGAAGCTGTCGAGCTTTCCCACGGAGAGCCCGTTACACGTCGATGCCGACCGGCTCGCCTGGCTTGTCGCCCATCACCTGCTGATGATGAGCGGTCCGATCGACCAGATGAAAAACTCAACGATGGAGCGTTACTTTTTCTCGGACGACCGGCCGGGCCGTGCATTGCAGCAACTGATCTGGGCCGACTGCTCCGCCACGATTCACGAGAGCGGCCGGGCCGACATGACCTCCTACGGTCAGCTCAAGGCGCGCATCGCGCAGCTCGACGCGTTGACGGCCGAACGGCGCCGCCTGCCCCCGCCGCTGATCGACGGCCACGCGATCATGCAATGGCTCGCGCTGACACCGGGGCCGAAAGTGGGCCAGTTGTTGACGATCGTCCGCGAAGCGCAATTGGCGGGCACCGTCAAAACGAGGGAAGAGGCCGAAGAATTCCTCCGTGCACAAAGTGTATCTGCTTCTCCCTCTCCCCCCTCAAGAGAAAAATCAACGTGACCCGCTCAGGCGATTGCCAGCACACCGCAGTTTTTTCTCCCTCTCCCCTTTTGGGGGAGAGGGAGGGGTGAGGGGGCCTCCATCCTCGCCCTTGCGCTCATCCGTCACGGCGAAACCGATTGGAATCGGGAGGGGCGCGTGATGGGCTGGTCGCCCGTGCCGCTGAATGCGACCGGACGGGGCCAGATCGAACAACTGGCCAAGCGCCTCAACGGGGTGCGGATGCAGGCGCTCTATACCAGCCCCTTGCAACGCACGATCGAATCGGCTGTCATCCTCGGCGCCGCGTTGAATCTCTCCCCGATTCACGATGACCAATGGATCGAGACCAAAATCACCGGCTGGGAGGGCAAACTCTGGTCTGAGCTGGAAGGCCACCCGATCCGCCAGCGTTATTACGCTGCGCCCACGGAGACGCGACTGCCCGATGGCGAAATGTTCGCCGAGGTCCGCAAGCGGGTTGTTGCGGCGACGGACGCCTTGATCGCGAAGCACCGTGAAGGGATGATCGCTATCGTCAGCCACGCCGACCCGATCCGAGCCGTGATCGGCCATTATCTCGGCCTGGAGTTGTCCGCCTCGCGTAATTTCAGAGTCGACCACGGGACCGTATCGATTCTGGAAATCGAGGACAGCATCGGCGCCCTGCGGCTGCTCAACGCCCCGCCGGAGCTGGTGCGATTGCCGTAGCGCGACCCATCTATCGATTTTTGCCGAACAGCTTTGGCGACTGCTATTCGGCGGTCGTGGGATCGATCATCCGGCGCACCGCGACGACGGAATCAGCCGGGATGCCCGCTTGCGTCGCATGCTTGCGCACCATCGCCTCGTTCGGGGCGATGTAGACGCAAAACACCTTGTCGTCCGTGACGTAGCTGTGGAGCCACTGGATCTCGGGGCCGAGCGCGCGGAGGACGCTGCAGGACTTCTGAGAAACCGCCTTCAGGTCCGTTGCGCTCATCTTCCCGGCACCTGGAATATTTCGCTCGATCACGTACTTGGGCATGTTGACCTCCTTTTTCAAAATGATGGTAATCGGTTTCACGCCACGTTGTCAATCTCGGCCGCGTAACAATTCAACCTGAGCCGCCGCGGCCATGCGCTCAGTGCGGCCGGCCCCAGCGTGATCAGTATTCTCATCACAGCCCCCAGCTCTTCGAAAACTCCTCCGGCGAAAATCCGACGGTCACCCGCATCCCGTCCGTCACAATCGGCCGCTTGATCAGCCGCCCCTCCGACGCGAGCAGTTTGATGACTGCATCCTCCGGAAGCACTTTGACCTTCTCTTTCATGTTAAGCGCGCGGTATTGCACACCGCTCCGATTCAGAAAATCAGTGTACGGCCGGCCGCTCTTCTCGATCAGACCACGCAACTCTTTCGCCGATGGGGGCGCGATGGTGATGTCGATCTCCCTCATCTCACAACCGAGCGTCGCCAGGAACTTCTTGGCGTTGACACACGTGCTGCAGTTGGGATAGCCGAAAAACGTCAGCATGCGGGCGCTCATTTATTCAACTCCGCCAGGAAAATCGCCCCGTATCGGGCGAGCTTCTTCGGCCCGACCCCGCTGATCTGAAGGAGATCGTCTTCCGTGGAGGGGCGCTGCGCCGCCATGTCGAGCAGAACCGCATCGCTGAAGACGATGTAGGCCGGAAGCCCCTTCTCATCCGCCAGACGCTTCCGCAAGACCCTCAGACGGGCGAACAACGCGCCGGCCGCGTCAGGAATTTCATCCGACAGGACGGCGAGCCGCTTTGTACTTCGAGGGGCCGGGCGACCCGGCGCCACGGACGGAATCATCTCCAGCAGGTCCCACGTCCCGCAGACATCGCACGAGGCGCCGCACGGAGAGAGGATCTCGCCGAAGTAGGAGACCAGACTTTGGTGCCGGCAGGCATGGCGTTCGGCCCAGTTGAACATCTCCCGCGTCTGCGCCTTCACCTTAGCTCGGAGTCGATCATCCGTGAGATCGT
>JBGPIL010000200.1:0-3826 GCA_041484905.1 Nitrospiria bacterium | reverse complement strand
TGATTCGACCTAGCAGCTGCCGATCTGCTCTTCGCCGGAGTATTGCGCAACCAGATCATCCAGCCGGTCGGTCGCCTCGCAGCACCGGACAAACACCTCGCGGAAGGTCGGATGGGGGAAATTCAACTCCTGCATCCGCCCCAGGCAGCCCTCGAGCGATTCGACAATTTCCTGCAGCTGCTCCAATTCCTCAGGTTCGATGGCCATAATCCCTTGTCCTCGGTGACGGTTCTCTGCAGATCCGTTACCTTAATTATGACCAAGGGGCGGGAATCTGTCAATTCAAAACAGGGTACAGAAGGGAGAGCGGGAGGGGCACAGACAAAAGACTAGAGAATGGAGCAATGGAGAATGGACCGCATTGTGAGCCGTGTCTATTGTAGGGGCTCGCGTCGCCCCCTCCACCGGCGAAGCCTGGTGGAGCCTCCCCCTCACGCTCGCCTTGCTCGCTGGGTAGATGCCCCCTTGATGATGCCAGTCAGGGGGCATCTATGTTCCATTCTCCACGGCTCCAATGCTCTGATTTTTTGTCCGTAGAAACGGACAAAAAATCAGGCGGCGGGCGGGTTCGAACCGCCGCATCGCAGTTTTGCAGACTGCTCCCTTACCACTTGGGTACGCCGCCGTTATGAGGTCAAAAGCGGGCCTAGTCTACCCAATCATCCTGCATGAATGCAAACGTGCTTTGTTCTTCTCCCTTCCCTCTTCCCCCTCGCTGGAGCCAGGTGGGGGCAAGTGAGGCGTGCCTCTCGGAAGCCGCCCCTCAACTGGCTGGATACTGGGCGGCTGAGAGCGGAGGGCCGCTGAGGACCGTAACCGCAAGCGAGCCCGTGCCGACGAACCGCCCCCACTGGCTCTAGCCTTATTTTCCTATTGCCCAACGCACCGGCCATTCCGTAAAATAGCTTTCTACTCCAGAGCCATCATTGGTACAGACCACTGGACAAGCCCACTCGTAGGAGGGTGCTTCATGCTGGATCAAATTCGTGCGCTCTATCAGTCGATGCCGGCCAAACTGGCTGCCGCCCGGAAGAAATTCGGCCGGCCGCTCACCCTGACCGAGAAGATTCTCGTTTCACATGTGGATAATTTTGAGACTCAAGTCTGGGAACGGGGCAAGGCGCAACTGTTGCTCCGGCCCGACCGGGTCGCCATGCAGGACGCCACGGCGCAGATGGCGCTGCTCCAGTTCATGCAGGCGGGCAAAAAACGGGTGGCCGTCCCCAGCACCGTCCATTGCGATCACTTGATCCGGGCGCAAACCGGCGCGGCAGACGACATTAGACGCGCGATTGACGAAAACAAGGAGGTCTATAATTTTCTCCGCTCCGCCTCGAGCAAATACGGCATCGGCTTCTGGAGACCGGGCGCGGGCATCATCCATCAGGTGGTTCTGGAAAATTACGGTTTTCCGGGCGGACTGATCATCGGCACCGACTCGCACACGCCCAACGGCGGCGGCCTGGGCATGCTGGCCATCGGCGTGGGCGGCGCGGATGCGGGCGAGGTGATGGCCGGCCTGCCGTGGGAAGTGCTCCACCCCAAATTGATCGGCGTGAAGCTCACCGGCCGACTGCAGGGCTGGACCTCGGCCAAGGATGTGATCCTGTACCTGTGCGGCCTGCTCACCGTCAAAGGCGGCACCAATAAGATCATCGAGTATTTCGGCCCCGGCGCCTCGACCATCAGCGCCACCGGCAAGGGCACCATTACCAACATGGGCGCGGAGCTTGGCGCGACCACGTCAATCTTCCCGTTTGACGACAAAATGGTCGCCTATCTGAACCTGACCGAACGGGCCGATCTCGCCAAGCTGGCGCAGGCGAATCGGGAGCTGCTCGTCGCCGATCCAGAAGTGCTGCAGGCGCCGGAGAAATATTACGACCAGATCGTCGAGATCAACCTCTCCGAACTGGAACCCCACGTCGTCGGCCCCCACACACCCGATCTGGCTCGCCCCATCTCCAAAATGATGGCCGAGGCCAAGGAGAAAAACTATCCGGTCACGCTGAAAGCGGCGCTGATCGGCAGTTGCACCAACTCGTCATATGAAGACATCAGCCGCTCCGCCCATATCGCCCGGCAGGGATTGAAAGCCGGCCTGAAAGCCAAAACGCAGTTCATCGTCACGCCCGGTTCCGAACGGATTTTCCACACCATGAAACGGGATGGCTTCACGGAGACGTTCGAGCAGATGGGCGCCACCGTCATGGCCAACGCCTGCGGTCCCTGCATCGGCCAGTGGAAACGCGACGATATTCAAAAAGGCGAACGCAACTCAATCATCAGCTCCTACAACCGCAATTTCCCCGGCCGAAACGACGGCAATGCTGAGACGCTCTCGTTCCTGAGCAGCCCGGAGATTGTCACCGCCCTGGCCTTCGCCGGCGAGCTGACGTTCGATCCCGTCGCCGGCACGCTCAAGGCGGCCGACGGCAGCACGTTGAAATTTGAGCCGCCTCACGGCGAGGAGCTGCCGGCCAAGGGGTTTGCCAAGGGCGAAGAAGGCTTTGAAGCGCCGGCCGAGAACGGCGACACGCTGACCGTGGAGGTCCCGCCCACCAGCGAACGGTTGGCGTTACTCCAGCCCTTCCCCCGCTGGGACGGCAAGGATTTCGCCAAGCTTCCGATCCTCCTCAAGGCCAAGGGCAAGTGCACGACCGACCACATATCGCCGGCCGGCCCGTGGCTCAAGTTCCGCGGGCATCTCGACAAGATCAGCGACAACATGCTCCTGGGTGCGACGAACGCCTTTACCGGTGAAACCGGCAAGGCGACCAATGCGCTGACCGGTGAAGCCGGCCAAACACCCTCCAAAGTCGCGCGTCAGTATAAAGCCCAGAACATCGGCTCGATCGTGATCGGCGATGAAAATTACGGTGAGGGCTCCAGCCGGGAGCACGCCGCCATGTCGCCGCGTTTTCTGGGCGTGAAGGTTGTGCTGACCAAGAGCTTCGCCCGGATCCACGAGACGAACCTCAAGAAGCAGGGCATCCTGCCGCTCACGTTTGCCACGCCGTCCGACTATGACAAGTTTGACGAAAAGGACCGGGTCAGCATCACGGGCCTGGCGAATCTGGCGCCCGGCAAGCCGGTCGAGGTGGTCATTCACAAAGCGAACGGCCAGGATACGAAGATTCAGGCGAACCACAACCTGACGGCGCAGCAGATCGGCTGGTTCAAAGCCGGGTCGGCGTTGAACGCCTTGAACGAATGATTACAAAAGAGACACTCGCCGGTTTTATCCGCCGGGCGCTGCCCGATGCCGAGGTGACGGTGACTGACAAGACCGGCATGATGGATCATTTCATCGTCCGGGTCGTCTCCACGCAGTTTGAGGGCAAATCGCTGCTCGACCGCAACCGGTTGGTCTACCAGGCACTGAGTGAACCGATGCAGGACGGCCGGATCCACGCGGTCGAGATCAAGGCCGAGCCGCCGACCGCGGCGGCCACGAAGTAAACAAGGAGCCCTCCCATGGCACAGACAATTGAACAGGAAGTCGCAAACGAGATCAAGGCGAACAAAATTTTGATCTACGGCAAGGGAACGAAAGCACAACCGCAATGCGGCTTTACGATGGAGACGATTCAGTTCTTCACCAAATACGGCCAGCCCTTCGAGGTCGTTAATGTATTGGGGAACAACGAGAAGCGGGAATACCTCAGCAAACTGACCAACTGGCCGACGCTGCCGAAAGTCTTTATCAACGGCACGTTCTACGGCGACACCGACATCCTTGACGAAATGGAACGCAAGGGCGAGGTGAAACCGCTGCTGGATGCCGCCTTCAAGTCGTGAGTGCCGTTCACGGTTCATAGTTCAT
>JBGPIL010000199.1:0-3868 GCA_041484905.1 Nitrospiria bacterium | reverse complement strand
GACCGGCACCAGCCACATCACCACCCGGCAGGACATCCAGCTCCACTTCGTCAAGCTCGACCAGGTCGCCCCGCTGTTGCGGGAGCTGGCCGCCGTCGGCATGACCACCCGCGAAGCCTGCGGCAACACGGTCAGGAACGTCACGCTCTGCCCGCTGGCCGGCATCTGCCCCGACGAGCTGTTCGATATCACGCCGTACGCCATGGCCACGGCGCAGTTCTTTCTCCGCAACCCGATCTGCGAGGATCTGCCGCGCAAGTTCAAGTTTGCCTTCTCCGGCTGCGCGCACGACCGCGCGATGACCGGCATCCACGATATCGGCGTCATGGCCGTGAGCTTGGGGCGTGGGGGCATCGCCAACCGAAAAGCAGAGCTTTCCGGGAATTCCATCTCCGCACGGCCCCCCACAGATGATGCCACCAACGGCAGCGAAGCGCTCGGCTTCCGGATCACCGTCGGCGGCGGCCTTGGCCCCAGCCCCCGGCGGCCCTATCTGCTGGAAGAATTCGTCACACCGCCCGATTTGCTGCCGACCTGCGAAGCGGTCATTCGCGTCTTCAGCCGCTTGGGCAACCGGAAAAACCGCAGCCTGGCCCGAATCAAATTTCTCATCGAAAAAACCGGCTTTGAACCGTTCTACCGGGCCTACCGTGAGGAATTGACCCGGATCCAGCAGGGCCGGCCGCCGCTCTTGCCCGAAGCGCTTCGCGCCATTCCGCCGCGCGCACGCACAGCCGCGTTGACGCTCAATGGAATCGCCGGCCCGCAACCCTCGACCACACCCGGGTTCGAGGCATGGCGGAAACACAATGTCATCGCCCAGCGCCAGCCCGGCCTCCATGCCGTCCAGATCCGGTTGATCATCGGTGATATCGCCGCCCCCGCGTTGAAGGTCATCGCCGATCTGGCCGACCGGTTCGCCCACGGCCGTTTACGCGCCACCCAACACCAGAATCTGCTGTTTCGCAACGTGACCAGCGCTTCGTTGTCCGCACTCTATGCCGAACTCTCCAAGCACGGGCTTGCACACATCGGCGCGGAAGATCTGGGCGATGTCATCACCTGTCCCGGCACGGACACGTGCGGGTTGGGCATTACCGCCTCCAAGGGGTTGGGCCGGGTCCTGACCGAACAGTTGCAGCTCAATGGCGAGACCGATCCCGAGATCCGCAAAATCGCCATCAAGATCAGCGGCTGCCCCAATTCCTGCGCGCAACACCACATCGCCACGATCGGCTTTCACGGCCTGGCCGAAAAGTTTGACGGCCGGTTGCTCCCCGCCTACCAGCTCCACCTCGGCGGCCGCCTGACACCGCAGAGCGTCCAATTCGGCCTGATGTTTCCGTTGAAATTTCCGGCCAAGCGGGTGCCGGAGGTCGTCAACCGCCTCTTAACACTCTATCGAACCGAACGGCAACCGGGCGAATCGTTCCTCGCCTATGTCGATCGGACCGGCAAGGCGCGGTTTCAGCAGGAATTGACACCGTTCACCAAACCGGCCGGCGTGGAAGCGGACGCTGGATTGTTTCAGGACTGGGGCGACACCACCGACTACACCATGGAAGATCACGGCGCGGGTGAATGCGGCACCGCCGCGGTCAACTTCGTGGCGCAGCATTTCGAGGACAGCGCGTACGAGCTGGAGCATGCGCAGGTGTTCCTGCTGAAAGAGCGGCCGTTCGACGCCGCCACGCGGGCCGACCTGGCCCTGATCGCGGCGGTCAAGGCATTGCTGACCATGGAAGAGATCGAGCCGCTCAACCACGAAGAGGCCATTCGGGCATTCGAGACGCGCATCATGGCCAACGGCCACCTGCCCGCGCCGCTCTGGTCGACCATCACCGAGCAACGGCGCCGGCAGCTCACCACACCGCTGACCCTGCCGGATGCCCAACACTATGTGGCCGCCGTCCGGCAGCTTGTCGACGCCTGCCGGGCCCATTATGAACGGGTCACCGGCGGGCCGCTGGCCGCCCAGGCGCCCGTGGCCCCACCCCATTCATAACCACCGCATTCATAAACCAATCAACAGCACAATCACCCAAACGAAAGGTCACGTCTGATGTTACGTCAATCGATCCCGCACGGCGGCAGTCTGATCAATCGCGTTGTCGAAGGCGACGCCACGCATTACTGGAACGATGAAGCCAAAAAACTGCCCGCCCTGACACTGTCGGCCCGCCACTTGTCCGATTTGGAACTGATCGCCACCGGCGCCTTCAGCCCGCTCCAGGGGTTTCTCACCCAGGCCGACTATCGGACCGTCGTCAGCGACATGCGGCTGAGCAACGGCGTGCCGTGGTCGCTGCCGATCACGCTGGCCCTCTCGAAGGAAGAAGCCGCGCCGCTGCGTGAAGGGCGGCCGGTTGCCCTCTGCGACGAGCAGCGCTCGATCGTCGCCATCCTCCATCTGGAAGAGCTCTACAGCTACGACAAACAGCAGGAAGCCAAGCAGGTCTACCGCACGGAAGACACGGCCCATCCCGGCGTCGCCGTCCTGATGCGCCAGGGGGAACTGCTGGCCGGCGGCAAGATCGATCTGCTCCGTCGAACCATCCCGAGACTCTTCCCCCAACACCATCTCGACCCGGCCGATACGAGACGGTTGTTCGAGCAAAAGGGCTGGAAGCGGATTGTTGGATTTCAAACCCGCAACCCAATCCACCGGGCGCATGAATATATCCAGAAATGCGCACTCGAGACGGTCGACGGGTTGTTTGTCAATCCGATCGTCGGCGAGGTGAAAGGGGATGATTTGCCGGCCGAACTCCGTATGCGTTGCTATACGGAGTTGTTACAGCACTACTATCCTCCTGATCGAACGATTCTCTCAGTCTTCCCTGCCGCCATGCGCTACGCGGGCCCCCGGGAGGCGATCTTTCACGCCCTGGCGAGGAAAAACTACGGCTGCACCCATTTTATCGTCGGCCGCGATCATGCCGGCGTGGGCAACTATTACGGCTCCTACGACGCCCAGCACATTTTCTTTGAATTTAAGGAGGACGAGCTCGGTATCCGGCCGCTCTTCTTCGACCACACGTTCTATTGCCGGAAATGCCTGGGCATGACCTCGTCAAAAACCTGCCCGCATGACGCCAGCCACCACATTATCCTGTCCGGAACAAAGGTAAGGGAAATGCTCCGCGCCGGTCAGATCCCGCCCGCGGAATTCACCCGCCCAGAAATCGCGCAGATCCTGATCGATGGGATGCGGAAAATGGAAGGCCGTTAATCCGCCTTCACCTCTCTACTCCACTCTCTACTTTCCACTTTCCATTCTCCGCATTGCTCTTTGCACTTGCCTTTTACTTTCCACTCTCCACTTTCCATTCTCCGCCTTTGCCATTCGCCCTTGCCCTTCGCCTTTCAATCGAAAATCGAAACTCGAAAATATCCCCATGCTCCGCATTTCCCACGTGGTCCGACCCTGGGCCTGCCCGGATCTACCCTCCCCTCACAGCGACGGCACTGCCCCCTGCGAATGGTAAAGGACAGGGGAATTGGGGCTACCTCACTCTGACCCCAATTTTTCATACCATGAAAGTTCGGTTATATAAACTGAGTTTTCAATGTGCGATGAAGACGCGTCGAAGCGGGGCTCGGCGGCGGGTGCTGCTCGATGGGTGGCGATAATCGGTCCGCCATGTAGACCCGCAAACCCCTCAAGCTCGACGTCGATGTCGCGCGCTCGAATAGTCGATGCCGATGTAGCGGTCGAAGACTGAGGTGCCGCTCATTCCTAAGCTCCATCCCTCACATGCGCTTCACAAGCACCCACAAGAATGCGTGCACGAGGCAAGAGCTGAGCCTGTGGTTTGCTCTATCCCTCACACCTTCCCCTTTCGCTTTACATCTTTTTGATTCCCTG
>JBGPIL010000198.1:0-3903 GCA_041484905.1 Nitrospiria bacterium | reverse complement strand
CGCACCTCACACTATTATAGGGGCTCGCGTCGCCCCCTCCCTGCTGGGGACAGATTTCAAATCTGTCCCCGCCTTGGGAGCCTCCCCCTCACGCTCGCGTTGCTCGCTGGTAGATGCCCACGGGGGCATCTACTTGACGACGATTTTTCGAATGTAAAAGGTAAAGACCCCGCCCGCTTCCTTTGCGTCCAACAATTCGTGACCGGTTCGACGGGAGAACGCCTCCATGTCGGGCCTGGAGCCGGGATCGGTCGCGATCATCTCCAGCACCTGGCCGGCCGTCATGCCATCCAACGCCTTCTTCGTCTTCAAGATCGGCAGCGGGCAGTTCAATCCCTTGCAATCGAGCCGCTGATCAATTTGAAATTGCACGCTCATATCATGCACTCCTTCCATTGCGACCCCTCTCCTTTATCCTCTCCCCTGCCAGGGGAGAGGGTAGGGTGAGGGGGCCTCACCAGACAAAGATCCGTTCATGGCTGATGATCAGTTCGCTGATCTTGACCGCGCCCACCAACGGATAGGCCGTTTTCACGCCCCGGGCCTGGACATCATCGGCCGAGGCATAGACCGCCGCGACTCCCTCAGGCGCCACGGCGCGCACGCCATCCTGAATCAGCAGCACCGTCGCCTCACGCCCCTGACGGCCGGCCGCTTCAAATGCCAGCCGGTCATTCGGCCTCCGGATCAGATGGAGCACGCCCATGATTCCCTCACACGGCCAGCAGAACGTCCGCGCCGTCGATCAACGACAGCGCAGCCGATCGGTTGATCCGCTCGATGCCCTTTCGCGCGTTCGCCACCCGCGCCTGCTCCAACGAGGCGGTCTCGACCGCCTCCCGCACATGGCAGGGGACGAAGAGTGACAGCGCCTCGCTGATGTCGGCGCCGCCGGCCAGGCCTGGCTGCAACTCGGCCGCCGCGCCCGCCCCCTCATCGATATAGAGCACGGTCACCTCATGATCCCCCAGCGTCATTCCCACCGCGACTCTGAGCGCTTCGGTCGTACCGCTGCGGGTCAATGGGGGACGCCGCACGAGAACCAGCACCCGTTTCATGCCTCTCCAAACGCCAGAAACCGGTCGGCTTCCTTGACCATCTGCGACAGCTCATACTGGCTGGAAATCTCCACGCGAGGATCAAGCTCGGCCTCTCCCAAACCTCTCGCCCGAGCCGTCACGGCGCACAAGGCGACCTTGGCTCCCCGCTCCACCAAACGCGACAATCCCAACGTCGAATAACCAGCGCCTGATACAGCCCCAGTCGACTGCCGGGTGGCATGGTACACGCCGTCGTCCATGAGAAAGAGGGAGATCGAATGGCCGGCCGACAGCAGGCCGTCGGCTAAACGGCCGACGGTAAATCCGTCCTGCGATTCAGGACTGCTGCAGAGCAAAAACCCGATCTTCATAGCGATAAAACATTGTCACAAAGGTCTTAAGGGGTTGTCAAGATAAGGGGGAAAAAGGGTAGCTAGGTGGTTGGGTTGCTAGGTAGCTAGGCAATCATGGACGCTGTTGCACTCCCAGCCACCCAGCGACCTTACTACCTAGCCACCTTTTTTACACGATCAACGACACAATCAATAACGCGACGATATTGATCACCTTGATCATGGGATTGATCGCAGGGCCGGCCGTGTCTTTATAGGGATCCCCGACCGTATCGCCCGTGACGGCAGCCTTGTGTGTCTCGCTGCCTTTCTTGCCCTGCTCTTCGATATATTTTTTGGCATTGTCCCACGCCCCGCCGCCGCTGGTCATGGAGATGGCGACGAACAGCCCCGTCACGATCGTCCCAACCAGAACGCCACCCAACACCACCGGGCCGAGAACGAAACCCACGACAATGGGCGCGAGCACGGGGATCGCCCCCGGGATCATCATCTTCTGGATGGCCGCCTTCGTGACAATATCCACACAGGTCCCGTACTCCGGCTTGCCCGTCCCTTCCATAATCCCCTTGATCTCACGAAACTGGCGGCGCACCTCGTTCACGACTTCACCCGCGGCCTCTCCCACCGCCTTCATGCACATCGAGGCAAAGAGATAGGGCAGCATGCCGCCGATGAACAGACCGATCAGCACCTTTGGATTCGACAGGTCGAAACTGCTGGTGGCATGCTCGCCCCCCACGGCCCTGGCGTACTCGGCGAACAACACAATCGCGGCTAAACCGGCCGAACCTATCGCGTAACCTTTCGTGACGGCCTTGGTGGTGTTCCCCACCGCGTCCAGCGGATCGGTGATATTCCGGACCTCCTTGCCCAGGTGGGCCATCTCGGCAATCCCGCCCGCGTTGTCCGTGATCGGGCCGAAGGCATCAATGGCCACCACGATCCCGGCCATCGAAAGCATCGACACCGCCGCGACCGCCACACCAAAGAGACCCGCCAGCGCAAAACTGGCCATGATGGCCCCCGCGATCACCACCACCGGCAGCGCCGTCGACTGCATCCCGACCGCCAGCCCCGCGATGATATTCGTCGCGTGGCCCGTCTCGCTGGCTTTGGCAATTTCCTGGACCGGACGGTAACTCTTGGAGGTATAGTAGTCGGTGATAAAGACCAGCCCGATGGTGACCGCCAGACCGACCAGCGTACAGCCGTAGTAGGCCGCGCCGCTCACGCCGCCGACGCCGCCCATCAACCAGGCGGTGGCAGGATAGAAGGCCACCGCCGCCACGCCGCCGGCCCAGAACAGCCCCTTGTAGAGGGCGCCCATGATGCTGCCATCCTTGCCGACCTTCACGAACCAGATGCCGATGATCGTGGCAAAGATCGTGATCCCGCCGAGCAGCAACGGATAGACCAGCGGTTCGGTTGCGCCCTTGAAAAGGGTAAAGCCCAACACCATCGCAGCCACGGTCGTCACGGCGTAGGTTTCAAAGAGGTCGGCGGCCATGCCGGCGCAATCGCCGACGTTGTCGCCCACGTTGTCCGCGATCACGGCGGGATTGCGCGGATCGTCCTCAGGAATGCCCGCTTCAACTTTGCCGACCAGATCCGCCCCCACATCGGCCGCCTTGGTGAAGATCCCGCCGCCGACCCTGGCAAAGACCGAAATCAGGCTGCCCCCGAATCCCAGCGACAGCAAGGCGTGCATCGCCTTCTCCGGTCCCGCGATGGCAGAGGCAACATAATAGAACCCGGCCACGGCGAAGAGCCCCAACCCGATCAAGAGCAACCCCGTCACAGCGCCGCCTTTAAACGCCACCTGCAGGGCCGCGTTCAGACCGCTGTGCGCGGCCTGCGCCGTCCGGACATTCGCGCGGACGGCAATCTTCATCCCGACATACCCGGCCGAGGCGGACGCCACCGCGCCGATCAGAAACCCGATCGCCGTCAGCAGCCCGAAATGATCCGACCAGCCACCCGCCACCCACAGGAGCACAAAGAGCACGGCCGCCACCATGGCCACCGTCCGGTACTGGCGGTTCAGATAGGCCTGCGCCCCCTCCTGAACAGCCGCGGCGATTTCCCGCATCCGGTCGGTGCCGGTCTCCAGCCGCATCACCCAGAAAATCAGATAGATGCCGTAGGCAACACCCACGGCCGCCGAGATGAGTGCAAACACCAATGTGAGTGATTCCGCAGACATACCATCACGCTCCTGTTGGAAATGAAGAAACCGTTCCGATGCTGGCTCAACAGAGAAACGCTCCTATCATGAGGACAGCCCTGATAGGAGCGGTCTGTGCTAGAGGTACTAAAATCGAACGTTGCACCTCACATACGTTCGGTGTAAACGATGGCGACTCTATCACAGCCCTTTTTCGGGTGTCAACAAGAGTAAAAAGGTGGTAGTGGGCCAGTTTCATACATTCATCACGCTCCACACATGAAAAATAGGGACACGTCCCAATTTTGCCGAGTATGCACTTTTGCAACTGACCACAGAAAAT
>JBGPIL010000197.1:0-3913 GCA_041484905.1 Nitrospiria bacterium | reverse complement strand
CGTACCTGTCGGCCGAATATCTCGGCGCCCGGTCGTTGATCTATATCAAGGATGAAGACGGCCTCTATACGGATGATCCGAAGAAAAACCCCAAGGCCAAGCTCATCCGCAAGATCAGCGCCCAGGAACTGCTCAAGAATGAACTGCCCGACATGATCGTGGAGCGGGTCGTCCTGCAGAACATGATCCACGCCCGCCACATGCGGAAGATTCAGATCATCAACGGGCTCAAGAAGGGGAATATCACCAAAGCACTCAACGGCGAGCACGTGGGGACGATCATTTACGCGGCGTGACGGCTACGGTTTCGGGTCCGGGTTCGCCCGTCCATCCGGCGGGAGCCCGGGCAATCGGCAAGCTGAAATCTGGTAGCGGTTTTTCGCCACCCACCGATAGATGGCTGTCCCCGGCACGTGCATGCCGGGGAACCAGAAAATCGGGGCCAATGGCATCAACGGCCAGAGCCTGATGGTCAGTCTTCTAAAGGCGTAGAAGCCACCGTACAGCGTGCCTTGTCCGTCGTCATCGAGGTATGCGGCGCGGTCCAGGTCGGCCCATGTCAGGTGATACGGCGGTGTGTCCAGCGATTGGAAGGACGTCCAGGTCATCCGATTGAAGAGATCGCATTTCTTCAACCATCGGACCGTCCAGCTGCAGAAACCGCAATCCGCATCGTAATAAAAGACCCTCCGGGGCTGTCGCATCTGCTGTGCCATATCGCAACCATGATACCTCAATCGAGGGTTGCAGAACAAGGCGGCCGGATGGCGCCCTCGGCGTTCAAGACCGTTCATATTGACAGAAAAATCCCATGTGACTATGATGTCGGCGACCGGGTCGCACGGAAACACCAACATCACCGTTGAGGATCCTGCCTAAAAAAACAATGGGCATCGACCCATCCGTACGATCGCCTTGACCATGTCCGTGACCTGGCCTAAGAATATCTTCATCGTCCTCTTCTTCGGCGCGCAGCTCTCCCTGGCGCTTCCGGGGTTCTTGTACAACCAGTATGAAGAAGATGGACGGTTCAGCTGGAACATGTACTCAACCCTCTATCGATGCAACATCCGCTACGACCTGATCAGAGCCGATGGAGAGCGGATCCCCATCAATTACAGGAGGCTGCTGAACAATCCGACCCGCTCGTACGAATTTCTGAACCGGAACGACCTGCCCAAATTCAACGAGTTCGTCTGCGATGTCATGCGCCAACGGAAGGAGATGGAAGAAATCCATGCCTCCGTGGTGTGCCAACTCAACGACCGCCCGCCGGTCCAGTTCATCAAGCCGGACGTCGATATTTGCACCGCATCGAACTACGGCGTGTCACCCCCATGAACACCCCGTTGCGCCCCGCCGCGAACAACGCTCCTCCGCGTACGGGATATGCACAAATCTGGCAGCGCTTTTGGCACCCCGAGGGAAGCACGCTCAGCCTGGGACTGTTCCGCATCGTCTTTGCCTATTGCCTGTTCTCGGAAGCGCCCATTACCGAGTTGAAGAGCCGCTTTGCCATCGAAGGGGGGTTCCATCTGCCCTACCCCTTTGTTCCGTCCTTCATCCATCCGGTATCGGAGCAAACTTTTCATTTCATGCAGATGCTGCAGTATCCGCTGATCGTGTGCCTGGCCCTCGGACTGTTCATGCGCCCGGCCATTGTCGGGCTGCTCGCCTTGCAGGGCTATGTCTTCTTCAGCGATGCCGTGAACTTTCGCAACCATCCCTACTTTTTCCTGCTCGTCCTTGGGCTGCTTCTCTTCTCGCCCGCCGATGAATCGGTTTCATTCAAATCAATCCGCCGGATCTACAACAACGGCAGTTTCTCTATAGACGCCCTGATCGGTCCGATCCGCCCCCTGACCTTCCAACGGCTCATCATGGTCCAGATCTGCCTCGTCTACTTCCTTGCAGGATTGCAGAAGATCAATCCCGCCTTCCTCGATGGCAGTGTCCTGGCCGATGAGTTGACCACGACCGTTCAACACTGGGGACGTTGGGGGATCGTGCTGCCCTGGGGGGAGACCGTGATCCAGCTCCAGGATATTATAATGACGCCGAACGTGTTGATGACGGCGTCAATCGTCACCCTGCTGATCGAGCTTGTCCTCCCCGTGACCCTGTGGTTTCCCAGGACGCGGGTGGCGTCGTTCATTGCGGGGATCGGCTTTCACCTGTTCATCGGCTTCCTGATGCACATTCCTCAGTTCTCAGTGGCAATGATCGGGAGTTATCTTCTTTTCCTTGAGCCGGAGACGTTGCCGGCATTGGCGAGAAGACTGGGGCGCCATTGGAGAACCGCCTGGGCGGAGCCGAAAAACTGATCCACCGTCCAGCGCGGGTGGGGGGGGTCTTCACTCTGATTGTCTGGTCGCCTTCGATTGACCAGCCATTTTCTTCCGATAGGATTGAATCAACTGCGTGATCTCATCGACGTCCTGGGTTCTTCCACGAGACCGGGCGAACTCTATGGCCCGCTCGCCCGCACGGATCGCCTCATCAAATCGCTCCATCATGGCGTACCCCAACATGAGATTGTAATACGCCAGCCAACTGCGGGGCTGATAGTCGAGCGCCCGCCGGTATTCTTCAATGGCCTGCTCCACCTGCCCCTGCCGCTCAAAGACAAGCCCAAGGCTCATATGAGCCAGTGAACTGTTCGGCTTAATCCGCAGTGCCGTTCGATAGTGATCGGCCGCCTCGTCGAGCCGGTTCTGTCGCAGGTAGGCGTTGCCCAGATTGTGGTGGATGGCATCGGAGCGGGGATTCTCGGCCGCCAGATAACTCCAGAAGGTCATCGGGTCATGCCAGATGGGGATTTGCGCTCTGATCAATCCGATATATCCCGCCAGCATCAGACACACCAGACCCGTCGCCAGCCACCGGCCACCCCGAACGCGCCAACTCCGCGCCGTTCCCTCAACGACCCGATCCAAACCAACGGCGACAGCCACGAAGATGCCGATGCTGGCCAGATAGACAAAATGGTCCGCCACAAACGAGTAATCGAGATAACCGAAGGGGATCAGCCCCAACACTGGCAGCAGGGTGGCCGCAAAATGGCCCATGCCCCACGTCGCTACAGGCGGCACGCGCCGGCGCCAGTGCCAGAATAGGATGACGACGACGCCCAACCCCACCGCCGCCAGCAGCAGCCAGAAACGCATGGCCGACAGATCCCAGCGGGGATAGATCGGCGTCAGCGAGAAGGGCGCCGCTAATTTGCCGAGGTAAAACCAGATGGCCGCCGAAGCGACAAACGGCCGCAATGCCATCGCGGGAATCACCGCCGGCGCGGGTCCCTCCTCAAGACTGATCGTAATCAGCGACGGCGCGATCCCCATCAGCAGCATCGGAGCGACGCGCGCCAGGCTGCCCTTCCACCAGTGCCGATCCCGGGGTGCCACCAGCAGCCAATCGGCCAGAAAGAGCGAGAGCGGCAAGGTGATCGCGGCCGTCTTGCTCAACAAAGCGCAGGCATAGAGGAACAACGCTGTGCCATAGGCCACCCATCCTTTGAGAAAGGGGCCAGGCCCGGATGCCGCCGGAGGGACCACCGAGCGGTGATACAGGTAGAGAAGAAACGCCGCCAGGTAGAAGAACCCCATTTGCAGATTCTTCAACTCGGCGACCCAGACGACCGATTCCACCTGGATGGGATGGAGGGCAAAGAGAAACGCGCCGACACCGGCCACCCACCGGCCCGCCCCCAATGCCGTGAGCAGCAGCAAGACAAGCAGGCTATTGCAGAGATGCAACCAGATGTTGACCGCATGATAGCCGGCAGGGTCATCTCCCCACAGCCGGTGCTCGAACCAATAGGTCGTCAGCAACAAGGGATAATATTGCCGCTCGGTTTCACGAATCGTCGTCCACCCCTTCCATAACCCATTTGGGTCGGAGAGAAACGGGT
>JBGPIL010000196.1:0-3932 GCA_041484905.1 Nitrospiria bacterium | reverse complement strand
GATGTGAGCGGATCCATCGAGATGCTCAACTCCCCCTACATCATTTGTCTGTGGGGCCTGTGCAGAAACGACACAGCGTCCTCCACTGCCCCCACGCCCCGGCCCCATTGCCGGCATCGAATGTGGGGGGAGATGCTCCTCTCCCCCCACTCCCCCCATCGCCATACGCAAAAGTCTCACAGTGTAAATCCGATGGGGATGATCAAGGGGAGAGCTGGAATCTCCCCTTGATTTCAATGCCCGGGCTTAAACACCTTCATCATGTCCCACCACGGCATGAAAATCGCCAGTGCGATCAGCAGCACCATGCCGCCGATCACCGCCAACAACACCGGCTCCAGGGCCGAGGAGAGTGTTTTCAGCGAATAATCGACTTCCCGGTCATAATATTGGGAGATATTCATCAACATCTTGTCCAACTGACCGGTCTCTTCGCCGACCGCCACCATCTGCAGCACGACGGGAGGAAACAATTTGGCCTCTCTCATCGGGGCGGAGAGATTGGAGCCTTCCTTGACTGCATCGGAAATCCCATTGACAAGCTTGGCCAGCACCGTATTCCCCACCGTTTTCGACACGACATCCAGAATCTGCAGCACCGGCAAACCGCTGCGGCTCAAAATGGCAAAAACAAGCGCAAACCGGGACAGGGCGGATTTCAAAAAAATGGGCCCGAAGAGGGGAATCTTCAATTTCCAGCCGTCCCAATGCTCCCGACCGGCCGGCGTGGCGAGAAACCGCTTGCCTCCGTACCAGGCGCCCGCCGCCCCCGACAACACCAGCCACCAATAGCCGATGAACACGTTGTTCATCCCGATCATGATCCTCGTCGGCAACGGCAACTGCACTTTAAAGTTGCCGTACATTTTGGCGAACGTCGGCACGACAAAAATCATCAGAATCACAAACGCCAGCATCATGCCGCCGATGACGATCTTCGGATACCGGGTGGCCGTTTTGATCCGCTGGCGCGTCTCCTGTTCATGCTCGCCCAACTGGACCAGCCGGTCCAGAATGGTGTCCAGGACGCCGGCCTGCTCGCCCGCCCCGATCATGCTGATATACAGGCCGTCGAACACGTCCGAGTGTTTCTGGAGGGCTTGGGAGAACGACATGCCGCCCTCCACATCACGACGCACCTGCTCCAGCAGCAGCTTCAGCTTGGGGTTTTCCGTCTGGCTGATCAACGCATGGAAACTGCCGGAAAAGGGCACGCCGGCGGCCAGCAGACTATAGAGTTGCCGGGTGAAGAACAGCCGGTCATTATCGGTCACCGTTTGAAAGCGCGCCAGGAATCCGGAAAAATCAGAAGACAGCAACGACTCCTGCTTTTCCACAATCGCAACGGGCCAGCAGCCCTGGGCTTCCAACTGATCGGCCACCGCGTCCCGACTGCTGCTTTCAAACGCCCCGGTGAGCAACCGCCCGCCACGATCCCGAGCTTTATATTCAAACACCGGCATGAATAAACCAACAGGGCCCAGGGTCAAGGGTCCGGGGTCCAGGAAAACCGTAAGATCTTGCTATCATTTGCTGGCCCCTGGACCCTTCCGCTCGTGTTCTGCACACTCGCTCACTGAAAAAGGGGACAGGCTACTTTTTAAACAATCTCACCGCAGTCGACGGAGAAAAAAGTAGCCTGTCCCCTTTTTCAATCCCCATCGCCGGACGCTTTCCCTTTACCCCTTACTCTTCACCCTTGACCCTATTCCTCTATTTCCTGCGTGACCCGCAGCACTTCCTCAAGGGTGGTGTGGCCCTGAGCCGCTTTGAGCAATCCATCTTCACGAATGGTCATAAAATCAGTTTTCTTCGCCTGGAGCTGGATCTCTCTGGAAGTCGCCCGCGTGATGATCATGGCGCGGAGGGCGTCATCCAGGATCAACAGTTCGTAAATCCCCATCCGTCTCGCGTAGCCGGTCTGACGGCACTCCTGACAGCCCTTCCCGTGCATAAAGGTCGACGTTTCCTGCACACCGTTTACACCCAGCGCGCGCGTCCCGTTGAGATTCAGGTTTCGGAGCAACTCGGGCGGGGGTTCGTAGGCGAACTTGCACCGCTCACAGACGCGGCGCACCAGCCGCTGGGCCACGACGCCAGACAGAGTTGAGGCGATCAGGAAGGGTTCGACCCCCATATCGATCAGCCGTGTCACCGCGCTGGGGGCATCGTTCGTGTGCAGCGTCGAGAAGACCAGATGGCCGGTGAGCGCCGCCTGAATGGCGATCGTCGCCGTTTCCTTGTCGCGAATTTCGCCGATCATGATCACGTCGGGATCCTGTCGGAGAATCGACCGGAGGCCGCTGGCGAACGTCACCCCCGCTTTGGAATTGACCTGCACCTGGTTGATCACCCGGAGCTGATATTCCACCGGATCCTCGACGGTGACGATATTTTTATCAATGGAGTTGATCTCCTGGAGCGACCCGTACAGTGTCGTCGATTTGCCGCTGCCCGTCGGCCCCGTCACCAGGATCAATCCGTACGGCCGCCGGATCAACTTGCGAAAGGGCGTCACATGGTGCAGGGCCATCCCGGACTCCTCCAGGCCGAGCAACACGTTGCTTTTATCCAGCAACCGCATGACGACTTTTTCACCGAACACGGTCGGCAGGGTCGAGACGCGGATGTCCATATCTTTTTTCCCGACCTTGATCTGGATGGCGCCGTCCTGCGGAATGCGTTTCTCGGCAATGTCGATATTCGCCATGATCTTGATGCGGGAGGTGACGCCGGCTTGCAAGTGGCGCGGCGAGGTCAACACTTCGCGGAGCAGACCGTCGACCCGATACCGGATCCGGAGCACATCCGAATCCGGTTCCAGATGAATGTCGCTCGATCCCTCCCGGACGGCCTGGGCAATCATCATGTTGACGAATTTGATCACCGGGGCGTCTTCGGCTTTCAGCTCGCCGACCACCGAACGCATCTCCCGAATGAGGGTCATGTCGCCCAGTTCATCCACCTGGTACGCTTCGTCGAAGCTGGTCTCGGGCCGGCGCTCGTTCTGGGCCCGCCGATCCTGGCCGGTGCGCTGATCATCGAGGGTTTTGACCACGCGCTCCATGGAGGAGGTGATGCTGTAGTAGCGGTTGATCGCTTTCAGCACTTCCTGCTCCCGGCACACCACCGGCTGCACTTCCAGCCCCGTCGCCTGGCGGACCGCGTCGATGGCAAACACGTTGAGCGGGTCCGCCATCGCCAGCGTGAGCACGCGCTCCTTCTTGGCCACCGGCAACACCTGATAGCGGCGGGCCATCTGCTCCGGAACCAGTTTGATGATGACTTGCTCGATGATGATGTCAGACGGCTCCATGTACGCGATGCCCATCTGGGAGCCCAGCATCTTGATCATGGCCTCTTCGGTCACGAAGCCCATTTTCAGCAAAATCGCGCCAAGGCGCCCGCCGTGCCGGTGCTGATAAGCCAGGGCCTGATTCAGTTGTTCTTCGGTCAACTGCCCGTCGGCGATCAACAGTTCGCCGAGCTTGCGTCGCTTGAGTGAGGGAGTCGCCATGATGGTGGTGTCGAAGGCATCGGAACGGACCCACGTCCGCCCGCGCGTCACATCTACTGATCTAAAGATAGCCGTGGAAGGTGTTTCTGTCAAAACCTGGCGATCACGGCCCCGCCACAGGCGGGGATGCGCGCTTATTGCGCGAGGGGCAGCGTGACCTCCAGCTTGGTGCCCAATTCAACAATGACCACTTGGGTCGGCGAGATCGTCTTGATATAGAAGTGTCCCTGCACCGTTTCGCCGCGCCGCGCCGTCATCGAATCGCCATTACGGGAAAGAAACGCCTGATCCTTTCCTCCACCTCGATCCAGATAGCCCACATAGTGAAACTGTCCCAATTCCTGTCTCGCCTTCATGGCGGCGAGCTCTTCCGCCGACGGGGGCGGGGGCGGCGGGGGCGGCGGAGGCGGCGGGG
>JBGPIL010000195.1:0-3968 GCA_041484905.1 Nitrospiria bacterium | reverse complement strand
CACGCCGGTTGCGCCGCGCATTTCAGCAGGTGCGGTGATGGCCTCCCCGCGGCAGGCAGTCTCCCTGATGCGTCGTGTCGATGTCGTCCTGGTGCGGCCGCTGCGACCGGGCAACATCGGCGCCGCCGCGCGCGCCATGAAAAACCTGGGAGCCGGGCGGCTGGTGCTCATCGCGCCGTGCGATCATCTGGCCTCCGAAGCCCAGCAACTCGCCTACGGCGCCAGGGAATGGCTGACTCGGGCCACCGTCGTCGCCACACTGGCCGGCGCGATCGCGCCGTACCGTTGCGTCATCGGCACCACGATTCGGTCGCACCAGGGTTACGGTCCGGCCGACCTGATCACCACCGCCCGACGCGCCATCCTGTCTCATCTCCGGCGCGGCCGGATCGCCGTCGTGTTCGGATCGGAGCAGAATGGCCTGACCAATGAGGAGATCGCGCTCTGTCATCGACTCATCCGACTCCCGATGGCCGCACCCGCGCCCTCATATAATTTGGCCCAGGCGGTGCTGCTCACGCTCTATGAACTGTTCGCCGCCGCGCAGCCGCCGCTGCCGTCTCCCGCCAGAGCGGTGGCGCCCTCTCATGAACTGGAACGGATGTATGCTGAATGGGCGGCCCTGCTCACAGCCATCGGTTTTCTGAACGGTCAGCAAGGCCTGCGGACGATGACCGATCTCCGCCGGATATTGAATCGCGCCGGCCTCAATGAGCGGGAGGTCCGGGTGCTTCGAGGCATTCTCCGCCAAACGCTCTGGCAGACTGCGGCTCGGGAGCCAGCACCCTCGCACGTGCGCACACCTTCCGGCACAGCGCAAAAAAGAGAGCAAAGTACTCGCTGATTAGAGGGCAGATCGTATGGTGGTGGGGATTATCAAGGGGAGCGGCGCCGCTCCCCTTGATTTGAACGAGTGCTATACACGAGTGGAGGAACAAACAGCGGACTACGAAGAGGCCGTGGTGGATGGCACCACGTTGGCCGACTCGGAGAGTTTCTCAATTTTGACTTTGCTGATCCGGCGGCCTTCCATATCGACAATCGTCAGCTTGTAGCCGCCGAAGCGGATAATTTCCCCCCCGCGGGGCATGTCCTGCAGCTCGTGGAGCACAAATCCGCCCAGCGTCTCATACTCGGGTGAGTCAGGCACGGCAAAACCGTAATCCTCGCGCAGATCTCGGATCGAGAGTGAGGCATCCGCGACAAACGTGCCGTCTTTGAGCCGTTCAACCGCTTTTTCCTCCACATCCGACTCATCTCGAATCTCGCCGACGATCTCTTCGATCAGATCCTCCATCGTCACGATGCCCTCGACGCTGCCATATTCGTTGATCACAATCGCCATCTGGCTTCGACGCCGCTGCATTTCCTTGAGCAACCGGCTGATTTTCATCGTCTCCGGCGCAAAATAGGCCGGCCGGGCCAGCTCCTTCATCTCGAAGGGTTTCGACTCGGTCAACACCCTGAGAAAATCTTTGTAGTGGAGAATGCCAAAGATATCGTTGATCCCCTTCGTATAGACCGGATAGCGCGAAAACTGGTAATCCGCCATATAGGCAAGGAGCTCTTCCTTGGAGATATTCACCGGCACGCCCCGAATCTTCGGGCGGGGAATCATGACTTCTTTCACATAAATATCGTTAAACTGGAACACGCTCAGGATCAACTCCTGCTCCGTCCGGTCAAAGACGCCCCGCTCGCGCCCCTCGGTCAGCAGGAATTTGATCTCCTCTTCCGAGATTGACGTACCCTCGCGGGCCGATTTGACGCCAAACGGCTTGAGCAGCCATTTGGTGGAAAAACTCAGGATGTTGTTGGCCACAACAGTGACCTTGGCCACCAGTTCGATCGGCGCGGCAATCAAGGGGACGATCTTCTCCGGATGGCGCAGTGCGATGGATTTGGGCACCAGTTCACCGACCACCAGCGTCAGGTAGCCCACGATGAGGACCATGGACCCCACGGCCAACGCTTCGCTGGCCGCCTGGATAAATGGAGAGGGAATCATTTGAAACAGGGGTTGAAACCCGCGAACCGCCACCAACCCGCCGATCGCGCCGGCCAACAATCCGGTCAACGTCATACCAATCTGCACGGTCGCCAGAAAGCGCTCCGGATCACTTTGCAGATGTTGGACACGACGGGCCCACGGCCGCCCCTGATCGGCCTGCTGCCTGACGTAGCTTTTCCGAATGGCTATCAGAGCAATTTCGGAGGCCGAAAAGAACCCGTTCAGGAGAATCAGGCAGACAATAGCGGCCGCTTCACCCCAGAGTGGCGTCATGCGGTGATCACCTCGGAGGTAAGCCTAGCAGATCAACCTGGTTAAAACAAGACCATAAGAGACCAGCTCAAACAAGACCATAACCAGTTTCATCAATGAAACCCGCAGAAAATCTCTTGACAGCCAATAAAATGCTCTGGTATGTTAAGGCAGTCAATCCGATCGAATTAGTAGGGATTATGAATTTCTCAGCAAAAACAGAATATGCCGTGCTGGCCTTGCTCTACTTGACCTGCCATGGTCAAGATGGGCCTGTGACGGTACACAAAATGGCAGAAGAGCTTGATATTCCTTATAGATTTCTTGAGCAGATCATCTCGCTCCTCAAACGCGCCGGGCTGGTTCACAGCGTGAGAGGTTCCCATGGCGGCTATTTACTGGCCAGAGAACCCAAGCAGATCACGTTTGGCGAAATTCTTGAACTGACCGAAGGGCCGGTCTCGCCGTGGGCCTGTGTCGCGGGTGATGATCATTTTTCCTGTTCGTTTGAACCAACCTGCGCCGTGCGTGGCGTCTGGCAGCAAGTCCAACGCTCCATTTACCAAATTCTCAACAACACCACACTGCAGGATCTCTGCGATAAAACCAAGGCGGTCCGTCACCGCGTGGTCACCATCTCCAACCCCGTGCACGAGGCGATGGCCGCCGTGGCGGCCCAACCGATCCAGATACAGGAGGCAGTAGAATGACGCCATTCAGTTCCACGGCCGCGCCCTCCGCGCTGACCGATGTGGTCACCGTCCGGCTCTCAGGGGACGATCTCAAACTCATCAGCAATCATTTTGAAGATAAACAGCCGCAGGACGTGCTCCGCTGGGCGGTCGAACGGTTCACGCCGGACATCGCGCTGGCCTGCAGCCTGGGCTCCGATGACATGGCGCTGGTGGACATGCTCTCGAAAATCGCCCCGCAGACTCGCGTGTTTTATCTGGACACCGGCGTCCTCTTCAAGGAAACATATGAGCTGCGCGACGAGATCATCAGACGGTACAAGATGACACCGATCCAATTGCTGCCCGACCTGACGCTGGACGAGCAGGCCGCCGCGCACGGCGCCAACCTGTGGGAACGCGACCCCGACCTCTGCTGCAACATCCGCAAGGTGCAGCCGCTGGTCCGGTTCCTCTCCGGCCTGCAGGCCTGGATCACCGGCATCCGGCGCGACCAGACCCCGGCCCGCGCCAATTCCGGACTGGTCGAATTCGACAAGAAGTTCCAGTTGGTGAAGATTAACCCGCTGGCCAAGTGGACCGACGCCATGGTCTGGGACTACATCGAGAAGAACAACGTCCCCTACAATCCCCTGCACAAGCAGGGCTATCCCAGCATCGGCTGTGTCCCCTGCACCACGCAGGTCAAGCCGGGCGAAGATCCCCGCTCGGGCCGGTGGAAGGGCTTCAAGAAGGATGAGTGCGGCCTGCACTGCGGCGCCACCTGCCCCATTCTGCCGGAGGCGTCGGCGACCGCGGCGCCGCCGAGCGAACAAGCGTCGAAATAAACCTGCCGGCTGCCCGGACCAGCGGAACCTGGTCCGGGTGGTGCCGCAGCGGGACAACCGTATGAACCAGCCCACGGCCATTCTGTCGCCCACTGAAGCGGAGCTGCAGGCGGAGATCGACCGGTTTGAGACCGCCGCCCGGCAGTTCCAGCAGGGCGAGCTGCACCCGGACGTCTTCAAGCGGTT
>JBGPIL010000194.1:0-3980 GCA_041484905.1 Nitrospiria bacterium | reverse complement strand
TCCAACTGGGTCATAATCTCTCTCGCGCTCTTTTCCACCTGCAGGCCGCGCAATCCCCACAGGATCACCTGCAGGTAAGCGTAGAGGCTGTTCGGCGAGACGGGGATGACCCGCTTCGACAGCGCATAGGCGGAGAGCTGCTTGTCGGCGGTCGCGGCCTCATCCTTGATGATCGTTTCGTAATAGACATTCTCGGCGGGAATATACATCATGGCGAAATCAAACGTGCCCTCGTCAGGGAGGATATATTTTTCGGCGATCGCGTCGATATGTTTTTTGACATCGGCCGCGAACTGCTTCCGGGCCTTTTTCCCCTCGTCTTCCGTGGGGGCGTCGATGATTCGCCTGAAGTTCTCCAGTGGAAACTTGGCATCGATCGGGACCAGCCCCTGGCTGAACCGGATGGCCGCATCGACCGCTTCCCCGCTTTTGAACCGGTGCTGTAGCGAGACATACGAGGCCGGAAGGAGTTGGAGCAGCAGATCGTTCAGAAAGAGCTCGCCCATCTGCCCCCGCAACTTCGGCGCCCGCAGAATCTTCTGCAGATCGGCGATCTCCTTGCCGACATCCTGCACCTGCTTGGTGGCTTCAGTCAGCGAGCCGAGCCGATTCTGGACTTCGCCAAAGACCTTCGTCGTATGGTCGAGCCTGTTGCCGATCTGGCCGGTGGCCTCCTGCAACTGCTTGGTCATGGTCGTCAGTTGCTGGTGGACGAGTTGCGACTGCTGGGTAAAACTCTCTTGCAGTTGCGTCCGCAACGCATCGACCTGTTGCTGCATGAGGCCCAGGCCGGTGTCGGTCGACGCCGTAGGTCGGCGGAGAAGCAGCGCAACGGCGGCGATTAGGCCAATGAGCAGCAGGACCAGCAGTCCGATCACGAGAGGTTCCATAGGATGCACGGATTATACGCCACGGCGACAAAATGTAAAAGGGTGTAGGCGGACGAAAAGGGGACAGGCTACTTTTTCGGGCTCACCCAACTGACAGGTTAAAAAGTAGCCTGTCCCCTTTTCGCAAGCCAGTCAGACAGTGCGGGTTGCTGCCGTTCTTTGAACGCGGTCCCGATCCGGATAAATTCCAGCGTTTGCGCCAGCGCCCGTTCGGCCGAAGCTACCCGGTGGGCAGGATCATCGAAGAAGTGGCGGACGTCATCATGCCAGTCCGCGCGCCAAACGTGGCGCAACCCTGCGATCATCCGCATCGCGCCAACGCTGCCGGTTTTCTCCCGTAGCGCGGTCCAGTGGCGTTGCATGAACGCCCACGCCTCCGCCTGCACGGGCGGGTGGGCCGCGTGGGCCAGCAGGTAGCGCAGCGGTTTCCAGGCGTCCTGCGCGCGAATTTTTTCAGTCAAGGACAGCTCCAGATAGCGGCGGGCAAGTTGCGGATCGGGAAAATCGGCCAATGCCACGAGATAGCGGTCGCGCGCTTCCGGCGTTTCGGCCCGCTCGAAGAGATTGACAAACCGCTGAAATTGTCCGGCGTCACCGGTGGCCGCGCGCAACCGGGCCAATGGCGTGATCAGCGTGGGATCAATGGTTGAAGGATCGGTGACCGCGCGATCGAACCGTGCGGCGGCTTCTTGAAGGATCGTCCGGTCGCCGGCCAGCCGCCCGAGCGCCCACAGACAACTTGCCCGGGTCAGTTTAATCTCGTCATCTTCCCCCGTATTTGGCCCCCAGCCGAGCTGTGCCCAGAGCGGCGCGAACAACTCATGGGTCAGGCCGGCGACCTTCGATTGTTGCCCCACCTCCGCGAGTTGAAAGAGCAGTGCCTCCAGATAGCCCGCCAATGCTTGAACCACCACACGCGTTCGGTCACCACGGCAAGCGACCATCGAATCGAGAAACTCCGTGATGGGGATCGTCCCATTCTGGCTCAGCGCCCAGAGATGATCGAGGAGCCCGATCCGTTCGGCCGGATCGAGCTGCGCCAACGCACTCGTTCGCAACGCCTCCTGCAAAGGGGCCTCCATGCGGCAGCGGTAAAAGCCGCCTTCGCCGGCGTTGCCGTAGAGCCAGTCGAGCCTGCCCGTGCCGGGCAGTTCGACCATCTCTGTGGGTGTCTTGAGCAGCAACCTGTGGGTATGAAGACCGGCTTGATCATGAAACGAGAGCACGAGGGGAATCGTCCATCGCTGTGCGGCGTGGACAGGGGGGATGCCTGATGTCTGCGCGTGAAATCGGCGTTGGTCGATTGAAACGCCGCGTGCTTTCCCCTTCACCGGTGACAGGGTGACGACCGGATAGCCGGGTTGCGCGAACCAATCGTGGGCGATCGCGGCCACCGGTTGTCCCGATGCGGTTTCGAGCGCTGCCCACAACGCCGCCGCTGTGGCGTTGCCGTGCTGGTGCGCGGCGATATACCGGCGGATGCCGTCGCGGAACGCCGTCTCGCCGAGAAACTGCTCAATCATCCGGAGGACGGCGGCGCCTTTCTCGTACGTGAGCGGGTCGAACAATTCTTCAATTTGCGCGGCATTGGAGACTTTAGCGATAATCGGGCGGGTGGTCTCCAATGCATCGATGGCGAGCGGAATCTGCTTTTCCTGCTGAAACTCCACCCACGAGTTCCACTCGGGCCTCCACTGATCGACGATTTTGACCGCCAGCCACGTGGCGAACGCTTCGTTGAGCCACAAATCATCCCACCAGACCATCGTGACGAGGTTGCCGAACCACTGGTGAACGATCTCATGGACGATGACGTTGGCGACAACCCGTTTGGTCGCGGTCGACGCGAGCGCGTCGTCCACCAGCAGCCGGGAGTCACGGAAGAAAATCGCGCCCCAATTCTCCATCGCGCCCATCGCGAAATCGGGCAGGCCGACCAGATCGAGCTTGGCCAGCGGATAGCGCAAACCGAAATACTGATTGAGGAGAGAGAGGCCGGCGGTGCCCACTTCCAAGGCGAAGTCGGCCAAGCGGAGCTGGCCGGGCAGCGTGACGACAGCGAGGCGGCAACCATCAACCATCACGTGCTTTTCTTCGAATCGTGCAACGGCCAACGCAAAGAGATAGGTCGACATGACCGGCGTCTCCTGAAACCGCACCCGGCGCCGGTCGCTCTCAACCGTGTTCGATTCGATCGGCATGTTTGAGAGAGCGCTCAGCCGCTCGGGAACGACAGCCGTTAGCCGGAACTTTGCCTTCAATCCCGGTTCGTCGAAGCAGGGGAAGATCCGGCGGGCGTCGGTGGCTTCGCACTGCGTGAAGGCATACCGCTCCTCGCGGCCGTCGACCGTGGCTCGGGCCTGATACAGCCCTTTGAGTTGTCGATTTAGCGTGCCGGAAAAAGCGATTGTGATGGAGGCCTTTCCGGTTGGGATGGTGTTCGGACACGCTAGTGAGATCGTTTCGGTTTCTTTGTCTGTCGTGATCTTGACGTCGAACTTCTTCCCGGCGGCTTCAATCTCCGCATTCTGGACCGTCAGCTCCAGCGCGTGGAGCGTGATCGTCCGGGTTGGTTCGAGCAGAGCAACATCGATGGAGGCCTCACCAGAAAACTGCCCCGCCTGCGGGTCGACCGTCAGGGTGAGGTGGTACCGATCTGGCTTGACCGATGCAGGTAATCGTCCGGAAGTAGTATCCATGGCCGCTTACAATACGGTAGTCTGTGGCCGGGAGGCAAGCCTCTTCGTTGTCGGGGAAACGGTTTGATTTTCTCCTCGACATACATTATCATTGCCTCACCCCACTAATGGGGACAGATTTATTTTCTTTAAGAGAAGCGGATAGATGCCCCGACGCATCCCCGACCGAATTCAGGCTGCAATCCATGATGGAGCCTATGACATGACGGCTCATGCCGTTGCAGAGATGGCAGAGGATGCACTCGATCTGATGGATGTCGAGACTGCCATTCTTAACGGCAAGTTGATCAAAACGGACAAGAGCGACCCTCGGGGAGAACGGTATGGGATTCACGGGATCGGGACCGATGGAGCCACGCCTGTGGGCGTGGTTGGACGGTTTACTGAAACC
>JBGPIL010000193.1:0-4024 GCA_041484905.1 Nitrospiria bacterium | reverse complement strand
CGGCTCATGATTCGGGCCAAGGCCGTCGGCGCCAAACAGCGGGGTCTTTCCTGGCGGGATCGATTGCTTTCGGAACCCGATCTGTTGGGAAAACTCAACTCGCGATTGGCCCCATTGGTCAATTGGCTGAACCGGACTCGGCCCGTCCGCGTCGTGATGGAATGGGTGTTGGGCATCCACAGGGATCGCCGGCTGCCCCCCTATGTGCGCGAAGCGTTCCCTGCGTGGTTTGGTCGGCGTAGGCGAAGCTGGGGCATGGGGGCATCGGAGGACGATTCACGCCCCCGCACGGGCCCCCATTCCCATGGTCGGGTGGCGCTTTTTTCTTCCTGTCTGGTCGATTATTCCTATGCCGAGATTGGGCGGGCGGCCGTCGATGTGCTGGAGCACAACGGCGTGGAAGTGGCGTTGCCGATCCAGCAATGCTGCGGCATGCCATCGATGAGCGTGGGGGATTTGAACGGTGCCATAGAGAAAGCCAAAACGAACGTCGCCACGCTCCTCCCGTGGATCGATCGAGGCTATCGAATCGTGACGCCGATGCCCAGTTGCAGTCTGATGCTAAAGAAAGAGTATCCGTTCCTGCTGGGCACGCCGGAGGCGCAGCGGGTGGCCGATCAGACCTCCGACCTGTGTGAATATCTGATGCAGTTGCACAAAACGGGCGCACTGCGGACTGATTTTGTCCGGCCGGCCGGCAGGATCGCCTACCACCTGCCCTGCCATTTGCGGGATCAAAAACTCGGGTACAAATCGCGCGATCTGCTGGCGCTCATTCCCGGGACGACCGTGCAGATGATGGAATGGTGTTCTGGACACGACGGCACCTGGAGCATGCAAAAAGAGTATTTCCCGCTCTCGCTGAAGATCGGCAGAAAGGTGTTTGATCAGGTCAAAGAGGAGGTGCCCGATCTGGTGGTTTCCGACTGCAGTCTGGCCGGCAATCAAATCACCCAGGCCACCGGCCGGCCGGTCGGCCATCCGATCGAGGTGCTGCGCCGCGCGTACGGGTTGGATAAACAGGGCAGTGATGTATGAGCAGAGCGTATGGCGATGGGGGTTGTCAGGGGGAGAGGAGCATCTCCCCCTGACTGCCAATGACGAAGAGCGCGGGCGATGAACAAGTTGACGCGCGCCGAGATCGCGCCGCTTGTTGAATACGAGAAGGAGCGGACCGACTTCCGTCGGCGGATCATCGAGTTGAAGGCGCGTCGTCGGATAGCGGTTGGCCCATCGGTGACGCTGGTCTTTGAAAACCGCGAGACGGTGCGGTTCCAGATCCAGGAGATGTTACGGGTCGAGCGGATTCAGGAGGAGGACAAGGTCCGCCACGAGTTGGACGTCTACAACGGGCTGATTCCCGATGAGCACGAGCTGTCGGCCACGCTCTTTATCGAGATTACCGACGCCGGCCGGATCAAAGAGATGCTCGACCAACTGACGGGCATTGATGAGCCGGGACGCCTCTGGCTGGAATTGGGCGGGGAGCGGTGCGCCGCCCTCTTCGAGTCTGGCCACAGCAACGAGGAAAAATTAAGCGCGGTCCACTATCTGCGGTTTCACCTGACACCGGAGCAGCGACGGCGGCTGGCCGACCCGGCGCTGGCCGCCCGGCTCGTGATCGATCACTCGCACTATCAGGCCAGTGCCGAACTGGGCTTGCCGACCCGGCAATCGCTGTTGGCGGATTTGTAGAGTCAGGGGGGAGACGACATTCTAATGGGGGCCCGTGCGGAAGCGAAGAGCGTCCTCCGATGCCCCCATGCCCCAAGCTCCCCCTGATAACCCGTTATTAGAGTCAAGGGGAGATACTCCTCTCCCCTTGACAATCCCCATCGTCATGACGCAGGGCTCGGAAACGTACCTCCGATGGGGGTAATCAAGGGGAGAGCTGGAATCTCCCCCTGATTACGATCACCGGGGAGCGGGGGGAGAAAGCGGCACTCGCCCCCCGATCTAATGAGTCCGATCGATCACCCGCTATTGTTGCCACCGCTCCGACCGGTAGCGCCAGACGAGACAGACCATTCGCGTCGTCCAGTCGAAGAGCATCACGGTCCAGACCCAGCCGATCGTCAGACCCAGTCCGGCGAAGAGCGCGGCCAGGGGCACCCGGACCAGCCAGGCGCCAATCGTCGTCACCAGCAGAAGAAACCGCGTGTCACCGGCCCCTTTGAGCGAGCCGGAGATGACCATCGAGATGGCCAGTGGAATCTGCAACAGGCCGACGATTTTTAAAAAGAGTGTTCCGTAGCCGATCACCGCGTCATCGGTCGTGAACGCGCGCAGCAAGAGATAGGGAAAACAGAAGAAGAGCACGCCCATGCCCGCCATCAGCAGCACCGCGAGCCGGTTCGCCTCCCAGGTTTCGATCTTCGCCTTGGCAAGTTTCTGCGCGCCGATGCTCTGCCCCACGGCCGTGGCCGCTGCCACGGCAAAGCCGTTGCCGGGCATGAACGAGAGCGCCTCGATGCTTAGACCGACCTGATGAGCGGCGTAGACGACCGCCCCATACCCCAGAATGATCTTCGCATAGGCGAGTTGGGCGGTCTGCTGCAGCAGCCGATCGATGGTGATCGGCAGCCCCACTCGGAGCAGCTGCTTGAATGGGGTAGCGACCGATCGGCCGGGCCCCTGCCACACCGGACCAAACAGCGGACCCAGATAGCCGGCGGCGCGTGCTTTGGCGTACAGGTAGATCGAGCCGATGGCCTCCGAAAGGCCAATGGCCAGTGCGGCGCCGTTCACGCCCAGCGCGGGCGCGCCCCAGTGGCCGTAGATCAGGGGATAGGCGATCAGCACGTGGAGCGCGTTGACAATCGTGATCGCGATCATCGGTGTGCGGGTGTCACCGGCCCCGTGCATGGTGGCGATGAGTTGATCGACGAGAAAGGTAAAGGTGAAAAGGCTGAAGATGATGATCAGGTAGCCGCGCATGAGCCCCAGCATCTCCGGCGTTGCTCCCAGCGCCCCGGCGCTGGCCGACCCACCGACGACACCGAGGAGACTGCTGCCGACGGCGAGCAGGGCGCCGATCCTCAGCGCCTGCGTGGCGATGTGTGCCGCCTCCTGCCTCCGCTTGGCGCCCCAGAGCTGGGCGACCATGATCGTGGCGCCCATCGTCAACCCTGCCAGCAGATTCAAAAAGAAAAAGACCAGCAGTTGGCTCAGGCCGACCGAGGCAATGGCATTGGCGCCCAGACCGCCGACAAGGAAAATATCGACGATCTGAACCGTCCGCTCCAGCACGCTGCTGAGGATGACCGGAAGCGCGAGGGTGAGAATGCGGCGGCGAATCGGCTGCATAAACCTAGAGACCGGTCACGCGGCGTCGCGCCATGGTCACCGGTAGTCGGAATCGGGAGGCTGGGATGGAACAGTGGAGCGAGGGTCGCCTTTCACGATGCTGAGGATTTTCACGTCAAAGTGCAGGGTTTTGCCCGCCAGTGGATGATTGATGTCGATCACCGCCGTCTTTGCCTTGATCTGTTTGACGACCGCGACCAACTCGATGCCGTGCGGCCCGCGCACCTTGACGTGCTCGCCGGGTTTGCGGGACTTCTCAGGAATGAGCGTCAGCTCCAGTTCCATGATCGCGTTGGGGTCGATGGGGCCGCACCCCTCCTCTGGCGGCAGGACCATCGACACCATGTCGTCCACCTTGTGGCCGGCCAACCGTTTCTGCACCCCGTCCATGCAGTCGAGATTCTTCGAGCCCTGCCGGTAGGTGAACGCGCCCTCACCGACGTTGGTATTGATGATGCCGTCCTCTTTGGTGGACAGGGTGTATTCGATGGCAATGTCGTTGCCGTTCTCGACAATCAACTCTGTCTCGGCGGCCAGGGAGGGAGGTGGAACGGACAGGCCAACACTCAGGGCGGACGCGATGAGCCAACCGATGAAGGCAACTTGATGGACGCCTTGAGGGCGACGCATGCGGCCACTTTAACAGATGGGTGGGGAGGGGTCAATCAAAGGAATGGCGAATGAATGGCGGAGGTATGGCGGAAGGACTGCGTGGTGG
>JBGPIL010000192.1:0-4044 GCA_041484905.1 Nitrospiria bacterium | reverse complement strand
CGCTCAATGATCTGTTCGACACGCTTTCGGCCACGCTCGGCTCCTACTACGTGAATGACTTTAACCGCCTCGGGCGCACCTGGCAGGTGTTGATGTCGGCCGAGCCCGCCTATCGCAATACTCCCGAATCGATCGGCGAACTCTACGTCCGGTCCGAGAAGGGCGACATGGTGCCGGTCAAGGCGCTGGCCCGGGTCGTCTACACCTCGGGACCCGATTCACTCGGCCGGTTCAACAATCTCCCCGCAGTCAAACTGATGGGACAGGCCGCGCCCGGCGTCTCCTCCGGCCAGGCGATTCAGGTGGTCGAGTCGATCGCCAAGAAGGTGCTGCCGCCCGATTTCACCTACGATTGGGGCGGGGCGTCGTTTCAGGAGAAAAAATCGAGCGGGACGTCGGCGTTGGCGCTGGGACTGGCCGTGCTGATGGTCTTTCTGATTCTGTCCGCCCAATACGAGCGCTGGTCGCTGCCGCTCTCCGTGCTCATGGCGTTGCCCTTCGGCACGTTCGGCGCGCTGTCAGCCGTTTGGCTGCGGGGATTGACCAACGACGTCTATTTTCAGATCGGTCTGGTCACGCTGTTGGGGCTCGCGGCCAAGAACGCCATCCTGATCGTCGAATATGCGCTGCTGAAACACCAAGAAGGGCTGTCTCCCTCGGCCGCCGCGCTGGAAGCGGCGCGGTTGCGCTTCCGGCCGATCTTGATGACCTCGCTCGCGTTTATCCTCGGTGTCGCCCCGCTGGCTTTCTCCACCGGCGCGGGGGCCGGCGCGAGGATCTCGGTGGGCACCGGTGTGATGGGGGGCATGCTGGCGGCGACGTTTCTGGCCATCTTCTTCGTGCCGATGTTCTTCAAGCTGATGACCGACCGGCACCTGATCGAGCACCGCGCCACCGCCCAGATCCGTGAAGAGATCGAGCGGCACAAGGCGGAGAAATAGAAAATGGAGAGTAGATCAACATCCATTCTCCACTCTCTATTTTCCATTTTCTGCCTTAAGAGTGGGATCATGGGACGGCCCTTAGCGAACAGCAAGAGATCATTGTACTCTGACACCCTGACCCCAATTATTTTATGACCACGCACCTCTGCGCCATGACCTACAACATCCACAGCGGTTTTGGACGGGACGGCTATGACCTTCACGCCATCGTTCGGGCGATCGAGCACGAGCGCGCGGACCTCGTCGCGCTGCAGGAGGTCGACTTCGGGCTGTGGCGAACCGGGTACGTCAACCAGGCCCAATGGCTCGCCGCTCAACTCGGGATGCACGCGATCATGGGCGGCACGCGCCGTCAAGGCCGTTACGGCAACGCGCTGCTCACGCGCTGGCCCACGACCTTAGTGAAGAACCACAACCTCACCGTGTGGTCGCATCCCGGACGGGCCTGCCTGGAGGTGCACCTGACCACCCCGAAAGGCATACTCCGCTGTTACGTCACGCACTTGGGGCTGCTGCCCCAGGAACGCATGATCCAGGTGAAGCGGCTGACCCGGGAGATCATCGCGGCCGATGAAGGCCACGACCCGATGCTCTTGATGGGCGATTTCAACACCATGTCGCGAAGCCGCGTCTTGCACCATCTGCGGAGCCGCTTCACCGACGTGTTCGCGGCCGTGGGGAATGGCCGGGCCGCGACCTTTCACGCGCGGCTGCGGGGGGTGCGGTTCGACTATATCTACGCCGCCGGCCTGACGCCGATCGCCTCCCACGTGGCCGTGACACCCTGGTCCGCCAAGGGGTCGGACCACCTTCCGCTGGTCGCGGTGTTGAGCGCCGCAGTCGGCGGAAAGCGCCATTGAGAGCAGAGAATGGAGAATAGATTAAAATCCACTCTCCATTCTCCACTTTCCATTTTCTGCCTTCAGGGGAGTGGGATAATGGCGGGACAACAGAGAGTAGAGAACAGAGAATAGAGAATTGAAAATGGAGAATAGATTAAAATCCATTTTCCACTTTCTATTCTCCATTTTCTGCCTTACAGCGGAGGGTCAATGACCGAACCCATGAAAAAACTGGTGAACCTCCTCGTGGAAGAGCATCGCCGGCTCCTGGCGCTGACCGGGGAGATGGAAGCAATCCTGCGACCCAAGTCGGCTCGTCCTCCCGACCGAACGCGACTCAAGCAAGTGCTTGAACAATTCGTCGAGCTGCTGACCACACACGGTCAACTGGAAGTGACGGAATTGTTCCCCGCCCTTGAGAAGCGGCTGCCCAAGGCCGACCACTGGCAGATCAAAATGCTGGAAATCCAGGATGAAGCCATCCTCAGCGAGGCCCGTCATCTCTCTGAGTGGCTGCTGGAACACCCTGCCACCGCGTCGTTCGGAACGCGCCTGGAAGACAGCGCCCGCCTGATCCGATGGTCGAAGGAGCACGTGAGTTTCGAAGAGGATCGGTTGTTCCCGAGGCTGCTCGGATGATCAGCCACTTTCCATCCTCTATTCTCCATTTTCCTCCTTACAGTATTGAGTGAAATAGGGCGCCGCGGAAAGGAGATTCCCCATGTTACGAACGGCCGTGCTGTGTGTCCTTGCCCTGATCATGCCCGTCGAGTCCCTGGCGCAAACCATTGTCATTCCGGCGACACCACGAACAAAGATGGAAGCCTTCGAAGCGCAACCCGACGCCGTGATCGTCCGGAGTTTTGTTGAAATCGGCAGGATCAGTTATTACGGTGGCGGGACCCTCGTCGTCCAGGCCAGGGAACTGAACAATGCCTTGACCGGGAAGAAGGAGTCCGGCATCGCCGTCATCATCAATGGGGCGGATCAATTCATGGGCGGAGAGATCGCACTGATCGATGAGGATGAAATCCCCTCCCTGTTGAAAGCGATCGACCAGATGGGCGGGATCCATCGGTCGACGACCACCTTTGAGGAGTTCCGGGCCAGCTATCGAACAACAGGCGATTTTGTCGTTGGAGTGTCGGGCTCAGTGACGAACGGCTGGGTGTCGGTGTCGAGCGGGGAATCGAGACGAACGGCCACCGTGTTCGACATCGGCAATCTGACGGTTATCAGAGATCTCATCAGCGGCGCCCAGGACAAGCTGGACTCGATTAAAGGTGTTGATAAGCGCGGCGAGCCGGGACCAAGGTAAATGACGACGCCGTAATAGAGAATGGAGAGTAGAAAGTAGAAAGTAGATTAAAATCCACTCTCCACTCTCTATTCTCAATTTTCCGCTTTTCCGCCTCACACTCATGCATCCAACAGAACAGTATCAAGTCATCATCATCGGCGGGGGCGCGGCCGGGCTGATGTGCGCGTTGACCGCGGGCCGGCGGGGACGCCGCGTCCTGCTCCTGGAGCATGCAGGCCAGGTCGGGAAGAAAATCCTGATCTCCGGCGGCGGCCGCTGCAACTTCACCAATCTGTCGGTCGACGCCGGGCATTTCCTCTCCACTAATCCCCATTTTTGTAAATCCGCGTTGAGCCGCTACGGGCCGCAGGACTTTATCGCGCTGGTGGAGAAGCACGCCATTCCCTATCATGAGAAAAAGCTGGGCCAACTCTTCTGCGATGGCAAATCGACCGCGATCGTCAATCTGCTGCTAGCCGAGTGCCGGGCCGGCGGCGTGGAAATTCAGGCACGCTGCCGCGTGGCAAAAATCGATCATCGATCAGACGTCAGGGGAAAGCGAATTTTTACCGTCCAGACCAACCTGGGGAGCTATGAGGCCGAATCGTTGGTGATTGCCACCGGCGGGTTGTCGATCCCGAAAATGGGCGCGACCGATTTCGGCTATGGCGTGGCCAGGCAATTCGGCCTGCGCGTGCGCCCTTGCCGCGCGGCGTTGGTTCCGCTCATCTTGCCGCGCGCCGAACAGGCTGGCTTCCGGGATCTCGCTGGTGTCTCGCTGGAAGTGACGGCGCGCGCCGGCGGCGCCCAATTCCGCGAGAAGATGCTCTTCACCCATCGCGGGCTCAGCGGTCCGGCCATCCTGCAAATTTCCAGCTACTGGGAGCCGGGGCAGAAACTCGAAATTGACCTGTTGCCCGGAGTCGATCTCATCCGGTTGCTGGCGGAGCGTCGCGCG
>JBGPIL010000191.1:0-4060 GCA_041484905.1 Nitrospiria bacterium | reverse complement strand
GACGTCTTCGGCGAGCCGGGCTTCGACGACGTGCCGATCTCCCTGGCCGTGACCGCCTCATCGGCGATGCCGATCGTGTTCCAGCCGGTCACGATCAAGGAGCGCGATTACATGGACGGCGGCGTGGGGAAGGTGGCCTACATGGACGTGGCGATCAACCACGGGGCCGACCTGATGCTGGTGTTGAACCCCGTCCAGCGGGTGGAAAATGATCGGAACCGGATCTGCCTGACCTCGCTCTCCGGCGAGTGCGTGAGCATCAAGGAGAAGGGGCTCTCCTTCATCTACGACCAGGCCCAGCGCATTAACACCGCCTCCCGCCTCTACATGGCGATGAAACGCTACAAAGCCGAGCATCCGGAGAAGGATTTTCTCCTGCTGCAACCCGATCCGTCCGATGCGGTGATGTTCCTCTACAACGTCATTAACATGAGCGCAAAACTGGAAGTGCTCAACTACGGCTACAAGTCGACCGTGGCTACGGTCACGGAGCAATTTGACAGTTACCGCGAATGTTTTGCAAAATGCGGGATCAAGGTGACCCTGGACCGCTTGGTATCCAAGAAGCGCAAATGGGATTGATCCCCGTGCCGATACAAACCACAATCTGCGATCCTTCGACTCGGCTTCGACAAGCTCAGCCTCGCTCACCTCGTGCCGAGCCTCGGTGCGAGGCAGGATTCCGCTCGTGGTGAACCTCGCGGTGAACCGCCCCACGGGTGCCGGTACAGTGCCATGGGCTTACTGTAAACTGGTTTTTCCCGTGGGGCTTCACCGACGAACGTCAGGCGGCCGGTGAGCCGCGAGTCCGTTACGCCCGCGGAAGGCCCCGGTCTGCCAGACCGGCAGGCTCAGACAACCCTGCTCCGCCTCGACGCGGCCTCGGCCGGTCTGCTTGCGGGGGGCGTGCTGCTCTTCCTGGTTATGGCGCCATTCCGGACGGAATCCTACTATATCGATTGGATCTCTGGTTTCATGATCGGAGCCATGGTGGGCGTGAGCGAAGCCTATTTGACACTGACCCATTTCCTAAGCCGGTTAAGCGACGCGACCGTCACCCTGCGGTGCCCGAAGGGCATTCCGGAGGGCATGCAGAACGTGCTGGCCTTGCTGGCCGTGCTGCTGCTGGGCTACGCGGCGCTGATCGCGTTGTTCGGCCCGATCTGGTCATTGAAGAAGACCGTCCTGTTCACGTTTAACACCGTCTGCGGCACGCTGTGGATGCTGTGGGTCGTCTATTTGGGTGCGCTGGTGTGGTGGGCCGTCCGCTGGCGGCGCGCCCACGGGCGGGCGGTGCGACTTCGTTTCAGTAGTCAGTAGCCAGGGTCCAGTAGCCAGGCAAACCGTCATATCTTCCTGTCTACCGCCTACTGCCTACTGGTTCCTGCTTTTACCCCTCAACGTTGACATCCCCCACATGGCTTGTTAAGGTGGGCGAAATTCACACTGCGAAGAAGGAGTGAGACCATGGGCTCGTTGATCATGTTGCTGGTACTACTCGGCGTGGGGCTTTATATTGCCACGCTGGTTCAACAAGGCCGTCCGCCGCAGATTCCGGTGAAAACGATTGCGGCCGGCGCGCTGTTGCTGCTCGTGATCGGATTGGCCACTCAATCGTTTCAGATCGTCCGCGCGGGCGAACGCGGTGTCGTGTTTAACTCATTGTCCGGCGGCGTCCAGGCCCGGGTGTTGAAGGAAGGGCTGCAGTTAAAGATTCCGTTCGTCGAAGATATCATCCCCGTGGATATCAAAGTCCAAAAATCGGAGACGGATGCGCAGGCGGCGTCGAAGGACCTTCAAATCGTCAGATCCCGCATCGCGCTGAACTACCACGTCGACCCGGAACGGGTGAATACCGTCTACCAGGATATCGGGATCGAATTCAAATCGCGCATTATCGATCCGCAGGTGCAGGAAGCGATCAAAGCCGTCTCCGCACAGTACACGGCGGAAGAGCTGATTACACGGCGGCCGCAGGTTCGTGATGACGTCAAAGAGATGCTGGCGCACCGATTGCGGGAGTTCAACATCATCCTGGATGAGTTCAACATCATCGATTTTGCATTCTCCGATGAATTCAACCGGGCGATCGAGGCGAAGCAGACTGCTGAACAGAACGCACTAAAAGCCAAACGCGACCTCGACCGGATCAAGATCGAGGCCGAACAGATGGTCACCCGGGCGAAGGCGGAAGCGGATTCCCAGCGGCTCCAGAGCGTGACGATCACACCGATTCTGCTTCAGTTACGAGCGATTGAAAAATGGAACGGCGTGTTGCCGCAGGTGACGGGAGGCGCGACGCCATTGATCGATGTCAAATCTCTGATGGGCGGCAAATAGGCCGGCGCCGGTTCGGCTCTCGTACGAACGGGCCTGGCGGAGGGCCATCGGCCGGGACCTGGCTTCGGACGCTACGCCCGGCGGTTGTTGCCTTGGCGACCAGGCAGGCGTGACCTATTTCACGATGCCGGAGCCCTATTGGCTGGTGGTGGCGGCTGGTGGGGGGGGGCGGGATCTCGAAGGGTTGACAGAGTCGGAGGGGCTTGTTTATTGTGCAATCGGTCGTTGTAAAGAAAGCGCGTCTCCGCCGCCACGTTGCCGATTTGGTGGCCGCGGCGCCCGATGACCGGCGGGCGGGCTGGGATCGCGCGATTCAGGCACGATTGTTGTCCGAGGCGATCTACCGCCGGTCGCGGGTGATTCACTGTTACCTGGCCTTGCACGATGAAGTGGCGACGGCCGGTGTCGTGCGGGCGGCGCTGGCCGAGCGCAAGCAGGTGGTCGCTTCCGCGGTGCAGGTCGAGCAGAAGCGGCTGCGGTTTGCCGCCATTGAGGAGTATGACCGCGACCTGGCGCCGGGCTATCGGGGCATCATGGAGCCGGTGACGGCCCGGTGGGTGGAGGTTGCGGACATCGAGCTGTTGGTAGTTCCCGGTGTGGTGTTTGATCTGCGCGGGTATCGTTTGGGACGGGGGTTGGGGTTCTACGATCGTTGTCTGGCCGAGGTGAAGGGGCGGGCATCTATTTGCGCGCTGGCCTACGAGCTGCAGGTGGTCAAAGCGCTTCCGACGGCGGCGCACGACGTGCCGGTTGATTACATCGTGACCGAGCGGCGGGTGATCGAGTGCAAAGGGAAGACAGAATGACGAATGTCGAGTGACGAATACAAAGAGTCAAAACGGATTCAGGATTCAGCGGACAAGGCGTATGGCGATGGGGGTTGTCAGGGGGAGCTGAGCATCTCCCCCTGACTTTCAAATGACCGCACAAAAAATTGACGGGAAACTGGTGGCGCAGACGGTCCGCGCCACGCTGGCCGCCGAGGTGATCCAGTTGAAGGCCCGGGGGATCGAGCCGGGGCTGGCGGCGGTGCTGGTGGGTGAAAACCCGGCTTCGGTCATCTACGTGCGGAACAAACGCAAAGCCTGCGCGGAGGTCGGCATCGTCTCCACGCAGCATGATCTGCCGGCGGCCGTTTCCCAGCGAAAGCTGCTTGATGTCATCAGGGAGCTGAATGACGATCCCAAGATCAACGGCATCCTGGTCCAACTCCCGCTGCCGAAGGGGATCAGTCCGGAAGCGATCACGGACGCGATCTCGCCGGCGAAGGACGTCGACGGGCTGCATCCCTATAATATCGGCCGGCTGACGCGGGGCGACTCGCTCTTTGTGCCCTGCACGCCGATGGGGGTGATGGAGCTGCTCGATCATTACAAGCTGCCGATCGAAGGGCGCCGGGCGGCAATCATCGGCCGGAGCAATCTGGTGGGCAAGCCGGCTGCGCTGCTGCTGATGCACCGGAACGCGACGGTGACGGTCTGCCATTCGCGCACGCAGGGGATTGATGCGATCTGCCGGGAGGCGGATATCATCGTGGTGGCGATGGGCCGGGCAAAATTTTTGACGGCCAACATGGTCAAGCCGGGCGCGGTGGTGATCGACGTGGGCATCAACCGGTTGCCGGACGGCACGTTGGCCGGCGATGTTGACTACGGCCCGGTGGCCGAACGGGCCGGCTGGATCACGCCGGTGCCCGGCGGCGTGGGGCCAATGACCGTAG
>JBGPIL010000190.1:0-4063 GCA_041484905.1 Nitrospiria bacterium | reverse complement strand
CGCGCGATCGTCAAACGCCGAGGCGTCGACGTCGAACGGCGTCACCGTCGGCCCGGACGGATCGATGACGGCCCCCCGGATGTCGCTGTTCGTGCCGCCGACGACCCGCCGGAAGGCGACGAGAAAGTCCGCGCCGTTCGAGGCGACGGCGGGCACGCGATCGTCGTTTGCCGTGACGTCGATGGCGAACGGGGACCCCGCCTGCACCGCTCCGGCGGTGTTCACCACCGCCCCGACGATGTCGCCGTTGGTGCCGCTGACCGCCCGCTGGTAGACGACCAGAGAGTCCGTGCCGTCATACGCCGCGACAGGGGCCAGGTCGTCATTGGCGGAATTGTCGATGGCGAACGGCGCCCCGACCGCACCCGCCGGGCTGACAAACAACCCCATAATATTATGTTCAGCGCCGTTCGTCTCCTGATAGACCACCAGGTAGTTCGTCCCGTCGAACGCCACGGCCGGCACGCGATCGTCGTTGGAGGACGTCTCGATGTTCAAGTGGCCCAGGACCGCTCCGGCCTGGTTCACCACCGCGCCGATGATGTCATGGTCGGTGGAGGTCACGGTCTCGTCATAGACCACGAGGAGGTTCGTCCCGTCGGAGGCGGCCTGCGGAGCGGTGTCATGGTTCGAGAAGGTGTCGATATTTACATAGGCGAGGACGCCGGGGGGGAACGCATTGTCATTATTATCACAGCCGCCGATTAATCCCGCCAGCAGGCCAGCCCAGATGGCAACGACCGCGGCGGCCCGGCCTCCAGATGGTTTCCGCATGCCCATGACCACCTCGATTGTATTACTCGGCGGGACGAATTTCCAGCCGGTCCCCTGCCCGTCCCGAGGCCATCGGGCCGCTATTGTCCCTTTGGCTCGGGCGGTTTGCGTGCCAGGAGGCGCAACAGACCGTCCAGGATCTCGGCCGGCCGAGGCGGGCAGCCGGCAATCTTGACGTCGACGGGAATGTGGCGTTCCACCGGGCCGGTCACGGCATAGCTCCCCTTGAACATCCCGCAATCGCAGGCGCAGTCGCCCAGGGCGATCACGATTTTCGGATCGGGGGTCGCCTGGTGGACGTCCTTGAGCGCCTTTTCCATATTCACCGTCACGGGGCCCGTCACGACCAGGGCGTCGGCATGGCGCGGCGACGCCGCGATGTGAATGCCGAACCGCTCCGCGTCATAGACCGGATTCATCAGGGCGTTCATTTCCATTTCGCAGCCGTTGCACGAGCCGGTGTCCACCTCGCGGATGGTCAGCGACCGGTGAAAGGGCGCGGCCTTCTCTCGCGCGGCATCGGAGATCTGCGGTTGGGCGGTCGAGGCCGGGTAGTGGCCCGTGACCACGCCGGCTTTTAAACTCTTCTTTAAGATCTTAAACATATCCGTCTCCTTGAGTGGTTTCTTTTAATCCACTCTCTACTTTTTCTAATCTACTCTCTACTTTCCACTCTCCACTCTCACGCCTTCTGCTTTTTTCCCTTACGCCTGACGCCTCACGCCTGACGCCGTACTTTATTAGAGATCCGTCCCCGCGTACGATAAATTAAAACTCTTATTGATCAGCGGGAAATCCGGGATGATGTTGCCCAGCACCGCGACTTGAATCGCCGGCCAGTTGACGAACGAGGGATCGCGCACTTTGCACCGGTGGATCATGTTGCCCTCACCAGCCATGACGACATAAAGAATCTCCCCCCGCCATCCTTCGACGGCCGAAAGCGCCCAGTCGCCGGGCCGGGCCGTTCCATTCACCTTTGCCATCACCGGCCCCGTTGCACCAGACGCCCCAGATGCCCCAGCTGATAAACGTGCGCAGACCTGCCGGATGATCGAGATCGATTCGAACACTTCATCGACGCGCACCCGCACCCTGGCGCGGACGTCGCCATACTGGTAGACGGGCACCTTGAACTCCACGCTCCCATAGGCCGCAAAGGGATGATCCCGCCGGACGTCCCGGTTGATGTTGGACGCACGCCCCACGACGCCGACCACGCCGTGATCGCGCGCGGCCTGCTCGGTCAGGACGCCCGTGGTCTCCAACCGGTCAAGCAGCGACGCGTTGTCGAAAATGATCTGCGCCAGATCACGAAAGTCGCGTTCGATCTCGCCCACCTCGTTGAGGATGAGTGTTAACTGCGCCGGTTCAAGATCAATGGTCACGCCTCCGACCGCGTTGACGCCGCGCAAAAACCGGCTGCCTGTGAGCCGGTCGTTGAGCTGCATGAGCCGTTCCTTCATCCGGCTGCAATGCGCGAGCGCGAGCGCATACGCCGCATCGTTGCAGATCGCCCCGACGTCGCCGAGATGGTTGTGCAGCCGCTCCAGCTCCAGGTACAACGTCCGCAGAAACTTCGTACGAGCGGGCACCTCCACATTCAACAGCGATTCCGCCGCCTGGCAATAACAGAGGCTGTGGCCGAACGAAGTGTCGCCGGACACTTTTTCCGCCAATGGCGGTCCTTTATGGAGCGAGAGGTTTTCGAACAGTTTTTCCACGCCCCGATGCTTCCAGAAGTGGCGGATCTCCAGTTGCCTGACCGGCTCTCCCGCCACCGAAAAGCGGAAATGACCCGGCTCGATGATGCCGGCGTGGATCGGGCCGACCGGCACTTCGAACACCCCTTCGCCCTCCATCCGGCGATAATGATAGACGCCCTCCTGGCGGCCCATCACCTGGTTCCAGGGAAAGTCCCTTTTCAGCGGATGGGTGCCCCGGGGCCAGTGCTCGTGACGGACCAGCCGGCGCAGGTCCGGATGGCCCTGGGCGATCAGACCGAACATATCTCTGATTTCCCGCTCGTACCACTTCGCCGCGTGCACGCGCGGCGTGATGGAGGGATAGATGCGGGCGCTCCCATCGAGATTCGTCGTCAGGATCAGCCACGACCCGTCATTGGCCAGGCTGAACAGATAAAAAAGTTGAAAGCGCTGGGCTAAAGGCCGCAAATCAATCGCCCATTGCAGGGAGAGCGTGCCCCGCAGCGAGGGCGCATGGCACAGATGGGACGCGACGGCCGGCAGGTGCTCCGGTGTCAGACGCAGCACCGGAATGGCGCCCTGCTGTCCCGTCTGCACGATCTGCTCGCCACCCTCTTGCACGATCTGCTCTCCACCCTCCTGCACGATCTTCTCTCCAAATGTCTCGATCAGATGTTGGACGGCTTCTGTTGCTCGCTTGGTCATGACGTTACCTCGCTTGGATCACCTGACATCATCTGCCGCATCATCTAATAGACCCGGTCGTCACCGTCTTGACCGCCAGTTCCATCACGCGATGGAGCGACTCGGGCATCATCAGGCCCGCGATCACCAGCAGCCCTCCGCTCACGGCGAAGACGGCATGGCCGCGGGTCCATAGTATTTCACCCCGCTTGACCCCGTCCGATGGCGTGCCCCAGACCATCCCCATGACGCGGTACATCAGCCCCCCGAACGCGACGAGACTCGCCACCAGAAACAGCGCGACCAGCGCCAGGTTCCGGACGCCGTCGGCAATCGTGATCGTGAGGAACTGACCCAGATGAAACGTATTCCCCGCATGGACCTGGGCCGACAGGGCCGAGAGCACTGACAGCTCGCTGACGAACAGGGCGAACGGGGGCAGGCCGACCAACGCCAGCGTCGCGACGATCAACGCCAGGGCTGTGACGGGCAGCACGTGCATCAATCCGGTGATCCGGTCGATCTGCCGCGTGCCGAACCGCATCCGGACATTGCCGGCGGCAAAAAACGCCAGCGATTTGGCCAGCGCGTGGCCCAGCAGATGCCACAACGCGCCGAACGTTCCGACGCCGCCCGCCCCGAAGCCGATGGCGGCGATCCCCATGTGCTCGATGCTCGAATAGGCGAAGAGCCGTTTAACATCCCGTTGCAGCAGCAGAAAGAAGGCGGCGATGACGAACGAGACGAACCCGAACAGAATGAAGAGCGTGCCCGCGTAGCCCGGCGCCACCACGGCATCCACGACCGTTTTGCAGCGCAGCACGGCATAGACGGCGACAGTTTCCAGCACACCGGCCAGCATCGCGGAGACGGGCGCGGGGGCTTCGCTGTAGGCGTCG
>JBGPIL010000189.1:0-4076 GCA_041484905.1 Nitrospiria bacterium | reverse complement strand
GTTTCGTTGGGCCGCTCTGGCGACCTGGCTCTTCGGCGCCTTCCTGCTTGGCATGCAGGGACGGCTGGGGAAGGCGTTTATGCTTCAGGGGGACGATGCCGCGATCGGCATGGGGGCCTGGCTGGGGACCATCATGCTGCTGAATGTCTGGGGGATTATCTGGCGCAATCAGAAGAAGGTCTTGGGCTTGGTTCCGGCCTCGGCCGAAGAAAAAACCAAAGCGGGTCGGATGGCGTTCCTCGCATCGAGGACCAACACGATGCTCTCCATCCCGATGCTCTTCTTCATGGCCGCCGCCTCCCACTCGCCGGCAAATTTCTTCAAGTAAACCAGCAATCGATCAGCGCGAGCCATTCATCAGGACACGTTCCCGAACAGGGGGCGTGTCCTGATTGTTTTCCACCGCCGGCGGATCATGCAATTCGGGGGGAGATGTTCCTCTCCCCCCGATCCCCCCATCGCCGATACGCTCATTTGTGTAAATCCGGTGGGGGTTGTCAGGGGGAGAGTCGGATTCTTCCCCTGACTTTAATAAAGAGCAGCGGCAAAAATAAAGACAGAAGAAAGATCCCAACACCGGCTAGGTTGGACGGTCCTGTCGGTCCGATGCTCCCACACCCGCCGCCTCCGCCTGAAGATGCGGTGGGGGTGGCCGTGATTTCCAGAGAGTCCGCGCTTTCAAGCCCGGGCGTATCGACGCTCCTGACAACAAAATAATAGGGCGTATCGGCCGTCAATCCAGTCACCTTATAGGAGGTTGTTGAAATAAGGGTGGCTGTCGACTTGGTATAGGGACCTCCACTGTTCGTGCTTTGATAGACGTTGTATCCATCCAGATAAATGTGATTGGCGATCCCGGTCCATGAGATCATCGACGAACCTGCGCCGGCCGTCGCAGCCACTCCTGTGGGCACAACCGGTGTATGGTTTGGCGGCGGATTCGATCCCACTGTCGCCGCCGCAAGATCAACGGCCAGCTTGCCATAGCCCCACGTGTTATTCGGCGTCGCCCCGGTGAATGAATCCGTCTGTGCCTGCTCCAGGGCCGTCCTGACCTGATCCGCCGTCAATGTCTGATCCTGTGCCAGCAGCAGCGCCGCGGCGCCCGTGACGTGAGGTGTCGCCATACTCGTGCCCTGCATTACAATATGCTGCCCATCTGGGTCAAGGCATCGGGTCGAAGCGGCAAAACAGACGGCGGTGGCGGTACCCGCCGCATGCGACGACATGATCTCCTCCCCGGGGGCGGCCAGTTCTGGTTTTCGGACCGTGGCCGTGCAGATGGGATTGCCTCCATCACTGCACGTCCTGCGGGGCCCCAGGCTGCTGAAAAAAGTGATCGCTCCGACCGTTCCATAGATGTCCGTTGCAGGGCCGGTGCTGCTCGTCCATAATGTTTTGGTCGTGTAGGCGCCAGCAGCGATGGCCTTCGTGGCCGTGGCCGGCATCCCAATCGTCTTGGCGGAATCAGCACTAACAAACGTCGCGCTGGATGCGATATCATCCACCCAGACATCGAACGCTCCGTTCGTAATGCATGGCAACGACCCGCAGCTGTTGCCGGTTAATGTGAAGGTCCACGTCCCACTCTTAATCGATGCGCCAATGTTCTGCAGTTCAATGATGACTTCATGATCACCATTGGCACCGTTGATCCCAGGTGTCGAAGTCGTCACTCGTCCACAGGAGGTGCTTGATACCAAATCCGCATCACCTGGGTTACGGAAACCACTCAATGGGACAGTACAAGTGGCCGATGGGCTGGTGACCTTGATCCCAATTTGATCCGCACCGGGATACCACAGATCCAGCACCACATCAGTCGATCCAACCGGCACCGAGAAACTCACTACGGGGCCGACCGTATTGTCCACCACCGTTCCGCTCGCATGAATTTTGTCCGCCGCCTCATTCCCGGCTGCGGCAATGATGACCTTGCCTGAGCCCGAGGCGTTGTCCATCGCGACTTCAAAACTCGACGTCCCGTCGTGCGGCCCGAAATGGCCGCCGAGGCTCAGATTAATCACCACCGGTAGCCCCAGTGCCGCCGCTTTGTTTTCAATATACGTGATGCCGTCGATGATGGTGCTGTCATAAAATGTCGTGTTCACCACGATGAGGTTCGCCTCCGGCGCCATACCGATATAACGATAGGCGAGCTGACCGTTGCCGGTCGCTGCACCGTTACCCGCGGCAGTGCCCAACACGTGTGTTCCATGGCCCTCCGCATCCTTCTCCGTGCAGGTTCCGGCATCAATCTGTTGCTTCGTGCATTCTTTGCCAGTGTTCTGGTCCAGAACATACAGAAGCCGGCTCTTGCCCACGCTGTCCTTGAAATCGGCATGGTGCAGATCAATGCCCGTGTCCACAAGGCCCACGATAACATTCTGTCCGGTGTTTCCCGTCCAGGGAGGGGACAGAGGACGCGCCGTCGAACCTCCCCACACACCATTGGCGCCGCTCTTGGGCACGCTGACATCCAGGCGAGGCTTCAGCCGTCTCGCCTCCTCGATTCGAATCACATCCGGGTGGTTGGCGATCAGCGCCATTGAGCGGATCGGGATGTCCACGGTCGCCACATCGCCCAGCACGGACCGCACCCTTGCCCCGTATGTTTCCAACACTTTTGGATCGCCTTGTATGCGCACTAGCGCATCCACCATCGGCTCCGCCGATTCAGGATCGACCGTGACATGAAGATGTTGCTTGGCACTTTCAACCAGATCCGGATTGCTGTCGGTCAACATTCGAAGGCGGGGACTTAGTTTTTCCGGTGCGCGTTGCGCATGCACCATCTCAGGAAGCAATAACAATCCCAACGACACCCCAATGATGAGTGCGATCGAGAACGGATTTTTCATGAATCCTCCCGGGGCTTGAGCTTCTTTGCCAGCTCAATACGCATAATAAATTCCAATTTGGCCACATCCGGAATTGATACCGCCGAAATGGTCGCACTGAGAATGGTACCAGATTTCGAACGAATGGTCATACCGAGACGTTCGAGCAGACGCTCTTGATCCGGGCTGAGCTCGGAGACGGTCCGGACCAGAACAGGAAGCTGTTGATCTAATTGTCTGAGATCGCTGAGCTCCGCCAGACGATGAAGCAGTTTCGGATCGAGCTTAGACTGGATGGAGGACAGGAGATTCTCTTGGGTGATTGATGAGGAATGAGAGCAGGCGAGAGCAACAAAGACGAGGCTGACCGCCCCTGCCACAGAAAGGCTTCGGGGCAATGATCCCACCACCCAGCCATGAGTGTCCCGCATCACACAGCGGCGCGCCAGGCCCCCAGCCGGCGATCAGTTACGGCGCCGGCGTCACGCCACCGGGAGGGGTCACCGCAGCCCGGATCGCCGCGCGAAGTTCGTTGAGGGTCTGGGGAGTGGCGCCGACGGTTTCGCCGGGCTTGGGCGGACTGAAATGGATGCCCTCCAAATGGCGGTCGACCCGCTCCTCTCCCGTTTTGGGATCGGTGCGAACCGTAAATTTCCCCTGGGCCCATCCGACGATATGATAGTGCTTGGCTGCCGCATCGCCGGCCGGCGCGAGAAACACGACCACCCGCTCCCCCTGTTCGAAGACGGTCCCAAAGATGTTCAACTGCTCGTGGCCGAAACCGCTGAACAATTCAACCGCCAGTTCGTCACCCGGTTTTCCCGCGCCCTTGAAGTATTCCTCTCCCTGGAGCGTGACGACCGTCACCAGCATGTTCTTTTCCCCGTCCCACTCGCTCCGCTGATCCGTCATGTGACAGAGGCAGATGATGGTCGACTGGCCGGCCAATTCATTGAGACCCAACCGTGTGACCGTCGGCGCCGGTGCCGGTGCCGTGCGACCGGGTACGGGGTTCAACATGACCGCCATCGCCAGCATCGCCGCCGGTGCCAGACGAGCACACCAGCCGGCCGGCATCGTCCCCGCAATCAACCGCGTTAGGTGCCCTGTTCCCATGAGGCGAGGTAGCGTTCCTGCTCTTTCGTCAGCCGGTCGATCTGTACCCCCAACGCCTCCAGTTTGAGCCGGGCGATCCGACGGTCGATCTCCGGCGGCACGGGGTAGACCTGCTTGCTG
>JBGPIL010000188.1:0-4080 GCA_041484905.1 Nitrospiria bacterium | reverse complement strand
CGAACATTACCTGCCGCTGCTCACTGATGAGTTGCGACGGGCATCCGGGGACCAGCAAATAGAGCTCGCGTTTCACATCCAGGCGGCGTCGACCACCGGGTCAAGTATGCCACAGGAAATGAAAAAGACCGAGCGGCGCCAGGCCCCGCGGTTGAGCGATCGGTACACGTTTCATACCTTTGTGGTGGGATCAGGCAATCAATTCGCGCATGCCGCGTCTCGGAAGGTCGCGGAGCAACCGGGTGTCGCCTACAATCCCCTCTTTCTGTACGGCGGTGTAGGGTTGGGGAAAACACATCTCTTGAACGCCATCGGCAATTACATCATGACCCAATCGGCCGCAACAAAAGTCTGCTATATTTCCGCCGAGCAGTTCACCAACGAGGTGATCAACTCGATCCGGTACGACAAAACGGTTGAATTCAGAAACCGGTACCGGAATGTGGATGTCCTGCTCATCGATGACATCCAATTCATCGCAGGGAAAGAACGCACCCAAGAGGAGTTCTTCCACACCTTCAACAGTCTGTACGAGATGAACAAGCAGATTGTGATCTCCAGCGACCGGTCCGCCAAGGAGATGTCCGATATTGAAGAGCGGCTGCGTTCCCGGTTTGAAATGGGGCTGACGGCGGACATCCAGCCGCCGGATCTTGAAACGAGGTTGGCGATTCTTCGCCGCAAGTCGGAGGGCGATCGCATTGCCCTGTCCGAGGACGTGGCGCTATTTCTCGCAACCCACATCAAAAGTAATATCCGGGAACTGGAGGGGGCGCTCATCCGCATCGGTGCCGTCCGATCGCTGACCGGTGAAGAGATCACCATCGACATGGCCCGACGGGTCTTGCGCGACACGATCAAAGAGGTCCAGCGGGATATCGCGGTCGACGAAGTGCAGCGGGCGGTGGCCGAGCGGTTCCATATTAAAATTTCGGAAATTAAATCGAAGAAGCGATCGAAGAATTTGGTCTTTCCCCGGCAGATCGCCATGTACCTGTGCCGGGAGTTGACCAGACTGTCCTTCCCTGAAATCGGCCGCCACTTCGGAGGCAAGGATCATTCCACGGTCATTTACGCCTGCCGACAGATCGAAGGACTGAAACAGCAGGACCAGGGGCTTGAAGCACTGTTAGCCACGCTGGCCCAAGCACTGAAAGAATAGGCTCCTCAGACGTCGAGGGGAGAAAGGGGTCGCCGCCATGCAGATGACAATGAAACGGGAGGTGCTGTTTCGCGCCCTCCAGCGGATTCAAGGCGTCGTAGAACGCCGCAACACGATGCCAATCCTCTCTCACGCGCTCATTGACGCCAAGGGATCCGAGGCCACCATCTTTGCCACGGATCTCGAGATCGGATTGAAGGGCCACTATGAGGCGCAGGTCCTGGAACCCGGTCAGATCACGGTCTCGGCCCGCAAGCTCTACGAAATTGTGAGGGAGTTGCCCCATGAGGAAATTCGTCTGGTCAGTTCGGATCGCAAGAGCGTCAGCCTGGAAGCAGGCAAGAGCCGGTTTCTAATGATGACGCTTCCGCCGGAAGAGTTCCCTCCCCTCCCTGCTGTGGATGGCGCAGTGGAGTTGAGCATCGACGGCGCGGCCATGGGCGAACTGATCCGCAAAACCGTGTTTGCCGTCGGGGAGAACGACGCCCGGTACGTGCTGAATGGCACCCTGCTGACGACAGCCTCGGTGAGCGGCAAAACGGTGCTGCGGCTGGTGGGCACGGATGGCCACCGGCTCGCGCTGGCCGATCGGGAGGTGGCCGGCCCCGGCGGGACCTCAAAGGTGAAGGGCGCCGCGGAGATCAACGCGATCGTCCCCAAGAAAGCACTCATGGAGATCCGCCGTCTGTTGGAAGAAAAAGCGGACGGGTCGCTGACCCTCGGCATTGCCAAGAACCAATGCACGGTACAGCGCGACGGTGTGGTTCTGGTCGCCCGGTTGATGGAGGGGACCTACCCCAATTATCAGCAGGTGATTCCGAAGGGCCCGATGAAGTCGTTGGTCGTCAACCGGCAGCTGCTGGAAGGCGCGCTGCGGCGCGTGGCGCTGCTGGCCCGGGAAAAGACCAACGCCGTCAAGTGGGAGCTGACCAACGGACGGCTGGTGCTGACTGCCAGCAATCCGGATGTTGGTGAGGCGCAGGAAGAGCTGTCCGTGACCTATTCCGGGGAGAACGTGACCACGGGCTTCAATGCCCGATACCTGCTCGATGCATTGAGCGTCACGGACACCGAAGAGATCACCATGGAATTGAAGGATGCCCTGAGCCCCTGCGTGATTCGCGAGCAGAACGGCGACGCGTCGTTGTGCGTGATCATGCCGATGCGAATCTGAGCCGCCAGTTCATGACTCCGCAAACGAAAGCCTACGACGCTGACGCCATCAAGGTCCTGGAGGGCCTCGAAGCCGTCCGCAAGCGACCGGCCATGTATATCGGCAGCACCGGTGTCGACGGCCTGCACCATCTGCTCAAGGAAGTGGTGGACAATTCGGTCGACGAAGCCCTGGCCGGTTTTTGCGACCAGATCGACATCGTGATCCATTTGGACAACAGCATCACCGTGATCGACAATGGACGCGGTATTCCGACCGAAATGCACCCGGCCCAGAAACGGTCAGCCGCCGAGGTGGTCCTGACGGTTCTGCACGCGGGCGGCAAATTCGATAATGAGGCCTACTCCGTGTCGGGCGGGCTGCACGGCGTGGGCATCTCGGTGGTCAACGCGCTCTCGGAGTGGCTGGAGATGGAGATCCGCCAGAAGGGCAGTGTCTGGCAGCAGCGGTACGAACGGGGCAAGCCGTTGGCGCCCTTGAAAGCCACGGGCAAAACGGCCAAGCACGGGACGACCATTACCTTCAAGGCCGATTCCCAAATTTTTGAGACAGGCGAATTCAGTTTTGATCAGATCGCCCAGCGATTGCGGGAACAGGCGTTCCTCAACCGGGGGCTGACCATCGCGCTCAAGGATGAGCGGTCCGGCAAGGAACAGCGCTTCTCCTACAAGGGCGGTATCGTCTCCTTCGTCGAGCATTTGAACGAGAATAAGTCGCCGTTGCACGAGCCTATTTACATCCAGAAACAGAAGGACCGGCTGCAGCTCGAGGTCGCCCTGCAGTACAACGACGGATTCGCCGAGAATCTCTTTTCCTTCGCCAATACGATTAACACCCGGGAGGGCGGCACCCATCTGGTGGGCTTCAAGGCGGCCCTGACGCGCACTGTCAACAACTACGCTGCGGCCAATAACCTGCTCAAGAACGACACGATCACGGGGGATGACGTGCGGGAAGGACTGACGGCCGTCATCAGCGTCAAACTGCCCAGCCCGCAATTCGAAGGGCAGACCAAGACGAAGCTGGGCAATACGGAAGTGAAGGGGGTCATGGAGGCGGCGACCAACGAGGCGTTGGGCGCCTACTTCGAAGAGCACCCCGGTATCGCCAAGCAGATCGTGGAAAAAGCGCTCAACGCGGCGCGCGCACGCGAAGCGGCCCGCAAAGCGAGGGACCTGGTACGGCGCAAGGGCGCGCTGGATGGCGCCTCGCTGCCGGGCAAACTGGCCGATTGTCAGGAGCGCGACCCGGCGAAGAGCGAATTGTTCGTGGTGGAGGGCGACTCGGCGGGCGGCAGCGCCAAGCAGGGCCGCGACCGGCGGACGCAGGCGATCCTGCCGCTGAAGGGCAAAATTCTCAACGTGGAAAAGGCGCGGTTCGACAAGATGCTCTCCAGCGAGGAGATCTGCACGCTGATCACCGCGCTCGGCACCGGCATCGGCGCGGATGATTTTAACGCGGACAAGCTGCGCTATCACCGGATCATCCTCATGTGCGACGCCGACACCGACGGCGCCCATATTCGGACGCTGCTCCTGACCTTTTTCTACCGTCAGATGACCCTGCTGGTCGAGCGGGGCCATATCTACATCGCCCAGCCGCCGCTCTACAAGGTCAAACGGGGCCGGCATGAGCAATATCTGAAAAATGAAGACGCGATGAAGGAGTATCTGCTGGACGCCGCCGTCGAAGGGATTCGCCTCTCGTCGGAGGCGATGCAGGAGGGCCGTTCCGGCGCGACGCT
>JBGPIL010000187.1:0-4085 GCA_041484905.1 Nitrospiria bacterium | reverse complement strand
GCCTTGGGGAAGCCCGGCACGAGCCGGCCGATCTCGTCTTGGATCTCTTCCACCCCGCCGTAGAAAAACTCCGGCGCCATTTTGCCGGCGATTTCTTCAATGATCTCCCAGTCGGGCCGGCTTTCGTTCTTGGGTTCCAGGCTCCGCACGACGGGGCAATATTTGCCTTCGTGATTGGTGAAGTTGCCCGTCTTCTCGGCCGCGCTGCAGGCGGGCAGGACGACGTGAGCGCGCCGGGCCGTCTCGGTCATGAAGAGCTCCTGGCAGACGAGCAACTCGACCCGTTCCAACGCTTCGGCGGCTCCCATCGATGCCGGGAGCGTCTCAATCGGATTTTCCCCGATGATATAGAGCGCCTTGATCGCGCCGCTGCGCGCCCGGTCCAAAATCTCGGTTAAGGTCGCGCCGGGCTTGGCGGGGACCTCGGCCTGCCAGAGCGCGCCGGCGCGCAGCCGCGCGGCCGGATCGGACAAGAGCGACGGCCCGGGTAGCAGCTCGGGCACTGCGCCGAAATCGATGACACCCTGTTCATTGTTTTCTTCCTGTAAGGCCATCACGCCGCCGCCCGGCCGTGTCAACGCACCGCACAGGCCGGCGACCTCGATCAATGACAGCGCGTTCGCATAGCCGTCGGCCTGCTTGAGCAACCCTTCACCGCAGAGCAGAATCGTCCGGGGGCCCTTGGCCAGGAGAGCGGCCACTTCATTGAATGTTGCCGCATCCACGCCCGTGGCTTGAGCCAGCGCCTCATCACTCCAGCCGGCGGTCGCGTCACGCAGCGCGGTCAGCAGGGCGGGGTTTGCCTCGGCGAAGACCGGATCGGGCGAGGGGTGTTGGGCCAGCAGCGCCCGGACGACGCCTTGAAGGAAGAGTCCCTCGCTGCCGGGCCGAATGGCGAGGTGATGCGTCGCCAGCGCGGCCATTTTCGTCTTGATCGGGTTGACCACGATGACGGCCGCTTGATAATGACGCATCGCCTCTTTGACCCGCAGGGCGGTGATCGGATTCGCCTCGGTGATGTCCGAGCCGATCACCAGAATCGTGTTGGCCACGGTCAGTTCTTCATACGTGTTCATCAGCCTGGGGCGGCCGAGCGCGGTCTGGAGCGCCCGGGTGAAGTTGATCTGGCCGTAGCGGGCCGTGCTGTCGAACTGGTTGGTGCCGACGACCGCGCGCATGAATTTTTGAAACAGATACAACTCTTCATTTGTCAGGCGCGCGGAGACCAATCCCGCAATCGCCTCGGGCCCGTGCTGGGCCTTGATCTCGCCGAGCCGGGTGGCGACCTCATTCGTCGCCTCCCACCAGCTGACCGGCTCGTGGTGCCGTCCGCGGCGTAAAAGCGGCTGGGAGAGCCGCTGCTTGCTGTTGATGTGCTGAAAACCGAACCGCCCCTTCACGCAGATACCGCCGTGACCGCCGAGTGTATCCTCCTTCGTGCCCCATTTCGATTTCCAGCTCAGGGGCGACCGGACCCGGATGACGTTCTGCTCCTTGGCGTCGATGATCATCTCGCAGCCGTCACCGCAGTAGCCGCAGGTCGTGTTGGTCGAGACGAGCTGCCAGGGTTTGTAGAGATATTTGGCAAATTTGTTGGTGATCGCGCCGACCGGGCAGACGGTCAGGCAATCGCCGCAGAACTCGCAGTGGAGCGCCGTGTCGCCTCTGGCGACGACGTGGGTGAAGCCGCCCTTTTTCAGAAACTGCAGCGCGTCGACCTGTTGCACCTCTTTGCAGACGTTGATGCACTGCCCGCACAAAATACAGCGGTTCATGTTGAAATCAAGCACGAGACTGCGGCGATCCTCAGGGATGCCCTTTTGTTTGACGTTCTTCACCTCGCTGATGCCGAACGAATAGGACATGTCCTGCAATTCGCAGCGGCCGTCGGCATCGCAGACGGGGCAGTCAAGCGGATGGGTCGATAAATGCCGCTCGATCGCCTTCTTCTGGGACTGCCAGAGCGCGGTGGTGTCGGTGCGGACCACCATGCCGGGCGCGACATTGGACGAGCAGGAGCGGACGGGCGCTTTTTTGCCCTCCACCTCGACCAGACAGATGCCACAGGAGCCGAACGGGGAGAAGGTGTAGTGGTAGCACATGCTGGGCAGCGTTTTGCCCATGCCGATAATCGCGTCGTAGATCGGGGTGCCCTTGGGCACCTGAAGCAACTGCCCGTCGACCGTCAGCTCGACCATTTCGTCCGTCGCCGCGCTTGGGCGTTCGGGCGTCATGGACGGCTGGGCCAGTGTTGGAGAGGTTGTTTTTGTCTCGTCAGTCATGATCCGCTCATGGAAAGCATTCGCTCATGAAAAAGGGGACAGGCTACTTTTTCGGCAGCCTGAAGAAATCAATGGGGAAAAAGTAGCCTGTCCCCTTTTTCGTCCCCATCGCCGTACATGGTTACCGATCACATTCCGTTATTTGATGTGGGGGCGTCTGCCTGGCGGCGACCAGTTGCCCCCACACCCCGACGTTACCGATCACACTCTCCCATAACAACATCGTACGTACCAAAAATCGTGACGATGTCCGCGATCATGTAGCCGCGGGCCATGTAATCGAATGCGCCCAGGTGAATGAACGACGGGGCGCGGATCTTCAGCCGGTAGGGATGGCCGCTGCCGTCGCTGACGATGTAGAAGCCCAGCTCGCCCTTGTGCGCTTCGGTCCCGCAGTAGATCTCGCCCTTGGGGGTTTTGAAGCCTTGAGTAAAAAGCCTGAACTGGATGATCATCGATTCCAGCGTGGTAAAGACCTTGTCCTTCGACGGCAGCACGATGGTCGGCGCGTCGGCCAGATACGGCCCGCCGGGGAGCCGGTCGAGGCACTGCCTGACCATCTTGCAGCTTTCGCGCATCTCTTCGATCCGGACCCAGTACCGGTCGTAGGTGTCGCCGTTCCGGCCGACCGGGACGCTCCACTCCACGTCGCCGTAGGCGGCGTAGGGCTCATATTTGCGCAGATCGTAGTCGACGCCAGAGCCCCGCAGCGTGGGGCCGCTCAGCCCGAAGCTCAACGCGTCCTCGGCTGAGATGACGGCGATCCCCTGTGTGCGGGAGAGCCAGATCCGGTTTTTTTCCAACAGCTGGTTGCACTCGTCGATCTTCGCCGGGAACTCCTCGATGAACTTGGACAGCTTGGCGATCAGCTCGGGCGTGAAGTCGCGCTCGACCCCGCCGATCCGGTACCAGCTGGTCGTCAGGCGCGCGCCGCACAGTTCGTTGAACCAGTCGAGCAGAATCTCCCGGTCCCTGAAGGTGTAGAAAAAGACCGTCATCGCGCCGATGTCGAGCGCCTGCGTCCCCAGCCAGAAGAGGTGGCCGATGAGGCGCTGCGTCTCGGCAACGATCGTGCGCAGGTACTCCGCCCGCGGCGGCACTTTGAGGTCGAGCAGCTTTTCCACCGCCCGAACGTAGGCAAAATTGTTGTACATCGCGCAGACATAATCGAGCCGGTCGGTGTGGGGGATGAATTGATGATAGGTGCCGTGTTCGGCCAGCTTTTCGACCCCGCGGTGCAGAAAGCCCATCACCGGCGTCGCCTTCACGATCCGTTCGCCCTCCAGATCGAGGACCATCTTGAGCACGCCATGGGTCGCCGGGTGCTGCGGCCCCATGTTGAGCATCATCTCCTCGGTGCGCAGCAGCGGGAGATCGGGGCGCCTGGCGCTTCCCGTCTGCCGGTCGGGCAGGGTTGTCGGTCCCGCCGGGGTCATGCGGACTCCCGTGGCGCCGGCGGTGCGGCCGGCGGTTCAAGAAATTCGAAGGTGTCGCGCCAGCCCCGGCCCTGGAGCGGAAAATCTTTGCGCAGCGGGAAGCCCTCCTCATACTCATCGGGCATGAGAATCCGGCGCAGGTCCGGATGGCCGTGAAACCGGATGCCCATCATGTCGTAGACTTCCCGCTCCATGAAATTGGCGCCATACCAGACGGCCGACAGCGAATCGACCGCGCCGTCCGCTTCGCTGACCCGCGTTTTGATCCGGATTCGCTGGCGGCGGCGCATGGAGTAGACCTCGTAGACGACTTCGAACCGCTCCGACTCCGCCGGATAGTCGACCGAGCTGACGTGGACGATGTAAT
>JBGPIL010000186.1:0-4169 GCA_041484905.1 Nitrospiria bacterium | reverse complement strand
TTCTCCAGCACGAGGATTTCCCCCAGGCCGAGTTTTTTCTCTTTGTCCATCGATATCCTCGAGGGCGGCCCCACCGGCCGACACGACCGATGAGAACCCTATCGATGAAAACTGTAACAGGTTCCGGACAGCTGTCAAGATGAGGGGGGGAGATCGCCGTGTTGTTCCAGGGCGCGAATCGCCCGGCCGATCGCTTCGCGCGCGCCGGTCATCACCAGGCAATCGTCCGCTTCCAGCCGCCAGGCGCCGTCGGGTCCGGCGTGCGTCCGCCCCTGCCGGATGATCGCCGGCACGTGCACCCCGCCGTGGTCGTGCAGCCGCAGCTCGGTCAGTTGGCGGCCGACGAGCGGCGAACCGGCCGGCACCGGTTGATAATGGACATCCACTTCGATCGGCAGTTCGCCGTGCCCCGTATAGGGCTCCGTCGCCTCGCGCCGCAGCCGGGCATACCCTTCGCGACGGACCTCCTCCTGCTTGCCTTTGATCTCCCGGGGTGAGACGCCATATTCCCGCAGCACCAGTTCAAAAATTTCCAGGGAGGTCTCGAACTCCTCCGGCACCACTTCGTCCGCGCCGAGGCGGAGCAGCTCCTGCACTTCGCGCACATAACGGGTCCGCGCCACGATGTGGACCTCCGGGTTGGCCTGCCGGGCCACCGGAATCACCCGTCGCGTAGCGAAGGGGTCCGAGACCGCCAGCACCAACAACCGGGCCCGGTCGATGCCCATCCGCTCCAGCACCTCGCGCTGTGTGACGTCGCCGTAATAGATCGGCTCGCCCTGTTCCTGGCCGCGGCGGATCGTGTCGGCGTACAGATCCACGATCACATAGGGGATGTTCGCCTCCTTGAGCACGCGCGCGAGATTCCGGCCGTTCAGACCGAACCCGGCGATGATGACGTGGTCCCGATGCAGGGACGCCGGGGAGGGCCCCGAGGTCGTCGACTCCCGATTCAACCAGGCGGGCAATGCGGTCGTCGATTCGGCCCGCATCAGCACTCCGGGTCCCCACTGAATGAGCAGCGGGGTCACCAGCATCGTCAGGATCGAGATCGCCAGGAACAGTTGATAGCCGTACGCCGACAGCAGGCCGTAGTGCTGCCCGGCCTGGGCCATGACAAAGGAGAACTCCCCCACCTGCGACAGGCTCAACCCCACCAGCGCGGCCACCCGGAGGGGATAACCCAGCGCCAGCGTCACGCCGCCGGCCACGGACGATTTGAGGGCCAGCACGCCGACCGTCGTCAGCAGCAGGACCGGCCACGCGGCCATGAAGGACCTGAGATCGAACAACATGCCGATCGACACGAAAAAGAGACTGATAAAACTGTCTCGAAACGGCATGATGTCGGCCAGCGCCTGATGGCTGTATTCCGATTCGGAGATGACCATGCCGGCGATAAACGCGCCCAGCGCCAGCGACAATCCCTGCGTATCGGCCACCCAGGCGATGCTCGCACAGATCAGCAAAATGGCGATCACAAACAGTTCCCGGCTGCGGGCGCGCACCACCACACCCAGCGCCTTGGGCACCAGCCAGCGCGCAGCGAGCAAAATCGCCCCGATCAGCAGCACCGACCGGCCCAGCGTGACCGCAATCTCCACCGCCCCGCTGCCCAACTGCCCGCCCAGCAGAGGCAGGACCAGCATCATCGGAACGACGATCAAATCCTGGAAGATCAGAATCGCCAGCGCCAGCCGCCCGTGCGGGGCGTCCAGCTCGCCCCGCTCCATGAGGATGCGGAACACAATCGCCGTGCTGCTCAGGGCCACCAGAAAACCCCAGAAAATCGCCGCCGGCAGCGACGTCCGTGAGAGCGCAAACACGGCCGCCGCCGCGGCCGCCACGGTCAGCAAGACTTGTAAACCGCCCCCGCTGAGCGCAAACACCCGGATGCGGGCTAAACGGGCCAGCGAAATATCCAGGCCGATCGAGAAGAGCAGCAGGGCCACGCCCACTTCGGCCAACAACTCCACCCGGGCCGTGTCGTCAACCAGATTCAAGCCGGACGGGCCGACCAGCGCGCCGGCCAGCAAAAAGCCCGCGATCGACGGCAGACGCAAACGGTGAAAGACCAGCACCACGGCGACGGAAACACCGAAAATGACCACCAGATCTCGGATGAATTCGATGTGCGGCATCACACCCTCGTCACGGCATACTACCCGATTCGACGGTTATTGAAAAGAGGTGGGGAAAAGAGGTTGCATTGATCCCGGCGGCCGATTGTGATAAGGACACCTGCCATGGCCATCGAAATCAAAGAGGGCGCCACGATCGACCCCTCCGCGTTGCAGTCGCTTTACGAGCACGCGCCCTGGGCCCGCGGCCGCACCGTCGCCGGCATCCGCACCATGCTCGCCCGCACCGATTACCATTTTTCGGCGTGGGACGGGGCCACGCTGGTCGGTTTCGCCCGCGTGTTGACCGACGGCATCTACCGGGCCACCCTGTGGGACGTCGTCATCCACTCCGACCATCAACGACGCGGCGTTGGTGAGGAGTTGATGAACCGGATACTGGCGCACCCGGTCCTGTCCGGGGTAGAAAAATTTTGGCTCAACACGCGGGACAAATTTGGCTTTTATGAAAAATTCGGCTTTGTGCGCTCCGAGCAGGGCATGGTGCGTGAGCGGCCGGGAGCTGGCCGATGAAAAGCGTACGGCGATGGGGCCGGGGGGGGGCGGCAGCCCCCACAGATCGATGTCCGGGAGAAGCATCCCCGCCTGCGGGCAGGCATCTCCCCCCGTTTGAGCGAGTGCGGAGCACGAGCGGATGATCGAACCTGAACGAATGACCGAGACCTTTCTGACGCTCGCCCGGATCGACAGTCCATCGTTTGAGGAACAGGAGATCGCCGAGCATCTGGTCCGCGAACTGCGCGCGCTGGGCGGCGATGCGATGATGGATGACGCGGGCGCGGCCGTCGGCGGTAACGCCGGCAACGTCTTTGCCCGTTTTGCCGGCACAGGCCGTGGCCCGGCGGTGCTGCTCTCCGCCCACATGGATACTGTCTCGCCGGGCCGGGGCGTCCGGCCGGTCCGCGACGGGCAGCGCATCCGCAGCGACGGCTCCACCATTCTCGGCGCCGATGACAAATCGGGCCTCGCGATTATTCTGGAAGTGCTCCGCACGCTCCGGGAGCGCACGCTGCCCCACCCGCCGATCGAAGTGGTCTTCACTGTGTGCGAAGAACCGGGGTTGATGGGCGCCAAAGCGCTGCATCTGACCCGGCTGTCCGCTCAAGACGGCTTGGTGCTCGACTCCGGCCCGGCCTCCAGCCTGTTCGTGAGAGGGCCGGCCGCCGACCGGTTGGAAGTGACTGTCCACGGGCGGGCCGCCCACGCCGGCGTCTGCCACGAACGGGGACTGAGCGCCATCCAGGTGGCAGCCGATGCGATCGCGCGGATGTCGTTGGGCCGCCTCGATCATGACACGACCGCGAATATCGGCCTGATCGAGGGCGGCACGGCGGTCAACATCGTGCCGGACCGCGTGACGGTGCGCGGCGAGGCCCGCAGCCATGATGAAGAGAAACTCGCCACCCAGTCCGCCCAGATGGTCCGCTGCTTTCATGACGCAGCCGCGGCCCGTGCGGTCAGAACCGGCGGGGAGATCATGCAGGCCCGGATCGAGGCGAAGGTCACCCGCGACTACAACCGGATGCGACTCGGTGATCAGGCCCCGGTCGTGCAGTGGGTGCTCGCAGCGGCCCGGCAGATGAAGGCAACGATCCGGTGCGAGTCGACCGGCGGCGGTTGCGACGCCAACGTCTTCAACGCGCACGGCCTGCGGATCGCCAATCTGGGCACCGGCATGCGGGAGATTCATACAACGGGCGAATATCTTTTATTGGAAGAATTTGTCCAGACCGGCCGCGTCGTGTTCTCGATGCTCCAGCAGGCGGCTTCGCGGTAGCGCCACCCTCGAACTAGCCATTATTTAACTTAAATTAAAACAATATGTTATCTTGTCACAACTAACTATAATCTCGAATGCCGTTCGGGCGCCAGGCCGGCGAAATGACGACGCCCTGCCGACGGTTTGTCCTGAGCGAGGCGCCACGGCCGCCAGCGACTGTGGCTCGAGTCGAAGAACCGCCCCCCAGCAGTTCACCCCACACCAGCGCCCCCTCCCCGTGCCGGTCGTGAACGGCATCCAAGGCCGCC
>JBGPIL010000185.1:0-4185 GCA_041484905.1 Nitrospiria bacterium | reverse complement strand
GGCGCCGCCGGCTCCCCAGGCTTCGAAGAAAAGCCGCCGGAAGAAGTCGGACGAGCCCAGTACCCCAATTCCCCCCGATCGTTGACAACCGCCCACGCGACCTCCTGCAGGTACTCGCTCTTCCGCGAGCCGCCGAGGAGGTAGAGGCGACGGCCGGCGAGATTGGGCAACTGGCCCGACGCCGAAGGAGTCGGTTCGGCGACCGCGGCGGCGGCGCCCTCCCTTGGCTGGGGCAACGGGGTGGTGTCCGTCCAGGGACTTAACGCCCCGTTCGGCAGCGCCGTTGCCCGTTCGACGCTCGACAGATAGCCGTCCTGAAATCCCCCCAGTGTAAAAACGAACGGCCCGGCCGCGATGGTGGAAGCCAGAAAGCGGGGGGTCTTGATCGTCTCGGTCAACTGCCACGGCAAGAGGCTGCCGTCGGCCTGGATCTTCGTCCATTCGGTGCTGTTCTTGCCGCCACCGATATCCTGGATATGGCCGCCGACAATATAGATGTAATCGCCGATGTGGCCGGCGCCGTGGATATAGCGGTCCGTCGTCAGGCCCGCTGACAGCAGTTCCCATGCCCCCAGGGAGCCATCGGGACGGATGGCGGCGCGTTCGACGCTTTTTAAAAATAGACCGTTGTAGCCGCCGATCGCGTAGAAATAGTTGTGGGCAATCACAGCCGATGGCGAACGGCGGGGGGTGGTCATGGGGCTCATGACCTCCCAGGGCCCCAAGCTGCCGGTTGGTAGAATCTTCGCCCGTTCCACCGTGTTCAGGAGCACCAGCCCGTCGCGATACGTCTCGCCGCCCACAGCATAAATGAAGCCGTTGCTAGTGACCGCCTTGAGAAAGCCGCGCGGCACGGTCAGCGAACTGGTCAACCGCCAGTCCTTGACCGATCCGTCCGGTTGAATGGCGGCAAATTCGACGCTTTTGACGAAGCCCTGCTCCAGTCCGCCGCCCCGGATGCCGCCGACGGCGTAGAGATGGCCGTCGGCAACCACGGCGCCGGCGCCGGTTCTGGGCACGATCATCGATTCCGTGGTCCGCCACCCGACGACCCATCGGGAATCCGAACGGGAGCAGTCCCAGAGGAACAGGGGCAGCAAAACGATGAAGACAACCACGGCGGGCAGAGGACGTCGGAGCAACTGCATTGGCATACAATCTATATATCACGCCACTGCGGAACGTTCAACGTGGTCATCCGCTCGCGGGTATTGGAATCAAGGGGAGAGGTGATTGTGGATGGGGGCCCGTGCGGACAGACAAATTGCTGGTCCTCCGATGCCCCCATGCCCCAGCTCTCCCCTTGATCATCCCCATCGGATGTACGTTTTGTAGGTTTTGTGTATGGATGATGGGGGTGGTCAGGGGGAGAGGAGTGGAGCTTCCCCATCGGATGTATGCCAGGACTGCGTATGGGCGATGAGGGTTGTCAGGGGGAGCTGAGCAGCTTCCCCTGACTCAAATTGACACTCTCGTCGCAAACGAGCTAAGATGCCTGCCGAATGCGAATCCCTGTGCTCACGAGGGCGATTCCTGTTATGTCATCAGGTGTATTTGGGGGTGTGTTTGGGAGCATGCTGGGGTTGGGGGTTGTCATTGGCGCGCTCACCGCAGCCGAGCCACCCGCCCGTCCAATCGTCGATCTGCTGACCTATGACGGTGTGATCAATCCGGTTTCGGCCGAATATATCTCGGACGGTATTGCCGCAGCCCAGTCGGCGCATCGCGAGGCGGTGATCCTGCAGCTGGACACGCCCGGCGGGCTGGATACCTCCATGCGGATCATTATTAAAGCGATCAACGCATCGACCGTGCCCGTGATCGTGTACGTCGCACCTTCCGGCAGTCGCGCCGCCTCGGCGGGGACGTTTATCACCGTGGCGGCCCATGTCGCCGCGATGGCCCCGGGCACCAACATCGGCTCGGCCCATCCGGTCTCGATGGGCGGCGGCGAGATGGACGAGGAGATGAAAAAAAAGGTCGAGAACGACGCCGCAGCCTACATCAAATCGATCGCGGAAAAACGGGGACGCAACGCCGCGTGGGCCGAAGAGGCGGTGCGCAAGAGCGTCAACGTGACCGAACGGGAGGCCGTGAAGTTAAAGGTCGTCGATCTCGTGGCCGATGATGTCGCGGCGCTGCTCACCGCGGTGGACGGCCGTTCGGTGGAGACGAGCGACGGCACGAAACGGTTATCCACCAAGGGCGCCGAGATTGTCCGCGCGCCGCTCAGCTGGCGGCTCCGGCTGCTCAACGCGCTCATCGATCCGAATGTGGCCTATGTGCTGATGCTGTTGGGCACCTACGGTCTGCTCTATGAATTGATGAGTCCGGGAGCCATTCTGCCCGGCGTGGTCGGGAGCATTTGCCTGATTCTGGCTTTCTATGCGTTTCAAACGCTGCCGGTCAACTACGCAGGCCTGCTGCTGATTCTCCTGGCGATTGTGCTGTTCGTGGCCGAGATCAAAGTCCCCAGCTACGGCCTGTTGACGGTCGGCGGAATCATTGCCATGTTTTTGGGATCGGTCATGCTGATGAAAAGCGACCTGCCCTACCTGCGTGTCTCGCTGAAAGTCATCATTCCGTCCGTGCTGGGCACGGCGCTCTTTTTCCTCTTTGTGGTTGGCATGGCGGTGCGGACGTTCGGGGCCAGGCCGGTGACCGGCGCGGAAGGGCTGGTCGGCGGGCATGGGATCGCCCGGAGCGATTTGTCTCCGGCGGGAACGGTCTTTGTCCATGGAGAATTATGGGCGGCGCGTGGTGACGAGACCATCCGTCAGGGGGATGCGATCGAAGTCACGGCGGTCGAGGGATTGCGGTTGCGGGTCAAGCGGGCGGCGGATTCGCCGGCCCAGGAGGGATGACTATGGTGTTCGGGCCGATCGGGATTGTGCTGGTTGTTGTCGTGATTTTACTGTTCAACGGGGTTCGCGTGCTTCGGGAATATGAGCGGGCCGTGATCTTCCGGTTGGGACGCGTGACGACGGCGCTCATCGGCGGCCACGGCCCCGGCTTGATCATTCTGCTGCCGTTCATCGACAAGATGGTCAAGGTGAGCCTGCGGACGGTCACCATGGATGTCCCGCCGCAGGATGTGATCACGCGGGACAATGTCACGGTCAAAGTGAATGCGATCATCTATTTTCGGGTGGTCGACCCTCAACGCGCCATTCTCGAGGTCGAGGATTATCTCTACGCGACCTCGCAGATCGCCCAAACGACGCTGCGCAGCGTCCTGGGACAGAGCCAGTTGGACGAGTTGCTGGCGAAGCGAGAGGAAGTCAATGGGGTGTTGCAGCGGATTATCGATCAGCAAACAGAGCCGTGGGGCATCAAGGTCTCGACGGTGGAAGTCAAAAATGTCGATTTGCCCCAGGAGATGATTCGGGCGATTGCCAAGCAGGCGGAGGCGGAACGGGAACGGCGGGCCAAGGTGATCCATGCGCTGGGCGAGTTTGAAGCCGCGCAGAAACTCTCGGACGCAGCCGATATCGTCTCCGTCAACCCCACCACGCTGCAACTGCGGTTTTTGCAGACACTGACCGAAATCTCCGCCGAGAAAAACTCCACGATCATCTTCCCCGTGCCGATTGATCTGCTGACGCCGCTGCTTAAACGACTCCCATCATCAGGCTCCTGACGAAGCCTGTGCCCACTCAGACAGCAGCGCCGGCCGCTGCAGCCGGCCCGCAGCGCGAGCGGATGAAACCGATCCAGCTTTCCCCCGCGCTGGTCCTCATCGGGGGATTCATCGTCATCATTTTGATCGGCACCGTGTTGCTGGCCCTGCCGTGGGCGGCGGCCACGCATCATAGCATCGGCCCGATTGATGCGTTATTTACCGCGACATCGGCCGTGTGTGTGACCGGCTTGATCGTGAAGGACACGCCGGTCGATTTTTCCCTCTTTGGGCAGTTGGTGATTCTGGTGCTGATCCAGCTGGGCGGGTTCGGCTACGCGGGCTCGGCGATGCTCCTGGGTGTTGCACTCGGCCGGAAAATCGGGCTGCGGGATCGGATGGTATTCCAGCAGGCGATGAGCCTGCTCACGCTGGAAGGGCTGGTGAAGTTTCTGCGATGGTTGGTGTTGTGCACGCTCTTCATTGAGGGGACGGCCGCCGCTCTGCTGATGCTGCGGCTGGCGCAGGATCTGTCGCCGCTTCGTGCGGCCTACACGGCGGTGTTT
>JBGPIL010000184.1:0-4189 GCA_041484905.1 Nitrospiria bacterium | reverse complement strand
CCATCGAGTCGAGACTGGAGGCGACGCGAAAGACATGCCGGATGGCTTCGTCCGCGGAATACAGATAGAGGCACGCGTTCCATTCCTCGGCGGACAGGCCGGTATGATGGTCTTCAAAAAACTCCTTGATCCGCTGGAAACCGGTCTGGACCTGTTGAACCACGGCGCAGACTTCCACCCGATTGCAGGTCGAGAGGATCACCCCCTCCTGCACCCCCGGCTGCGCGCGTAAACGGGCCAGCGCCTCGCCGAGCTGTTTGTCAGCAATCGCCAGCCGCTCGCGCACTTCCACCGGCGCGGTCTTGTGGCTTAAACCAACAATGATGATATTCACCGACAACACCCCATCGCCGATTGTTCCGCTCGCACAGAACGCTCGCTCACGTCAGGGGGAGCGATGCTCACGCTCCCCCTGACAACCCCCATCGCCGTACGCATGAAGATTTCTGCCTGACTCATTTCACAAAAACGCATAGAGAAACGTCACTCCCACGACGATAAAACCGATCAGCGCCAGCGAGGCCGCCCGCTTGGCCCGCCAGCCGAAGTTCATCCGGCCGTGCAGAATCACCAGATAAAAAAGCCACGTCACCACCGTGAGCACCTGTTTGGGCGATCCGCTCCAGATGCCGCCGTGGCCCTGGCCCGCCCCCCAGACGGCGCCGGCGAGCATCCCGATCGTCAGCAGCGGAAAGCCGAGCAGGATGGTCGCCTGGTTCATCTCGTCCAGCAGGTTGAGCGAGGGCAGTTGCTCGTAGAGCAGGTTGAACCGCTTGGTCTTGAGCAGGTGGTGTTGGATCAAATACATCAAGCCGATAATAAACGCCACGGCAAACGCGACGAACCCCAGCAGAGAACAAACGATATGAATACCCAACCAGACACTGCTGAGTAACACCGGGGTGGCCCCGTCGGGGACGGCTGCCGAACGCATACCGGCCGGCAGCAACAGGAGGAAGGAGAGGGGCAGGACGAACGAGCCCAGCACGTGCAGCCGGTAGCGCAGTTCCACTGCCAGGAAGACCAGCACCAGCGCCCACGACACAAACGCCAGCGCCTGATCGAGCGTCGCTACGGGCAGCGCGCCCGATGCAGCCACCTCGCTGATCAGCAGCACCGTATGGCCGAGAAAACCGAGCGCGGTCACCCCCACGGACATGACCGACAGCGCATGCCGGCGGCTGATCAGGAAGGTCAGGAACAGGAGCGTCGCCAGAAAATAGAGGGCAAGGACCGCCTTCATTACGAAGGGGAGTGTCATTCGCCGTTCTCCAATCCTGTCATTGTCGGGTCATCCATTTCATTCTCTGGTCATTCATCGGGGGGAAAGAAACGGCTCCACGACCGGGCGCGGTTTATTATAGGGACGGATGCCGAAAAGTGTCAAGCAAGACAGCCCTTTGTGCGCCTTGCGGCCCGCCTGCCGTCTCCCCGTTTTCAACCGCCGGGACGCGGCAGGTTGTGGCTCTGAGCTGAGCAAGGGAAAAACCCCAAAAAATCTGGCCGATTTATCATTCTAATACATTAATCTAATTAATATTTTAAGTTTTTGAACCCATACCCTATTTATCCGTTCACGACCGCGCAAATCGCCCCCGGTCGCGTTGACAGGTTGGCCGGGAGCATGGTACAACAACCACAGCAGTTCCTCAGGCGAAGGGCGTCATTCGATGCTCACTCAGATGAAAGTTCGCGGGTTGATGTTTGACCCCTACAACAACGCCTATATTGTGATCCTGCGCGATGAGCACAACGAGCAGTTGTTGCCGATCTGGGTGGGCAAGCCGGAGGCCAACGCCATCAGTTTTGCGCTGGAGGGCATCGCCACCCCCCGGCCGATGACCCACGATCTGATCAAGAACGTGATGGACGGCGTGGAGGCAAAGCTGATCAGCGTGGTGCTGACGGACCTGCAGGAAAGCACCTACTATGCCAAATTGCATCTCATGTTCAAGGATTCGGAGTACACGGTGGACTCGCGGCCCAGCGACGCGATTGCGCTGGCGCTGCGCACGGAGGCGCCGATCTTCGCCCATGAAGAAGTCATCAAAAAACATAGCGCGGAAGAGCTCGACCGCTGGCTTGAAAATCTCAAGCCGGAAGACTTCGGAAAATACGATGCCTAACGGCACCGGCGCCCTGACCACGGCGCCCGCGACGGCCAGGCCCGTACGATCCCAGCCGGTCCAGGTCTATCTGAACGAGAACGTGCTGATGGGCATGGTGCTCTCCACGGTCGAGGTGTTCAAAAAAGAGTGCTTCGGCATGCTGCTCGGTTACCGCGCCGACGGCAAGTATATCGTTGAACACGCCATTCCCTACCAGAGCGTCCGGCGCGGCCATAACTGGACCGAGTTGCGCAGCGACAAGTGGAAGATCATGCAGGGCATTCTGCGCAACTTTCCGAAGCTGGACGTCCTGGGCGATTATCACTCGCACACGATGTACCGCGACATCCGGGCCAGCATCACGCTGAGTGACGACGACATCACCTACATGGAGCCGCACGAGTTGCAGATCGTGGTCGCCATCAACCAGCAGGAACACCCACGGACGTGGAGCTGGTCCATCAACGTCGACCGCACGCTCTCGGGCTGGATCGACCGCTACCATTTCCGGATCGCGGCCTACTACTATGACCACGGGACCAATGGCAATGGCGGCAACGGAAACGGGAACGGCCACGGCCCGCGCAAGCCGCAGACGCGCCCCCGGCTGGCGCAGATTCTCTGCCCGATGGGCATGGGAGCCACGCGATGACCACGCACCGAAAAGGCTCCTCGATGGAGAAGCCGCTCACGGTTGACGCGGTTCTCTCCGCCCCGAACACCGACGCCCACGTGGTCATCCTGAAGGCGGATGAAACCATGCTGCTGCCCATCTGGGTCGGCGCACCGGAAGGCAACGCCATCAAGTTCGCCATGGAGGGCATCGCGCCGCCCCGCCCGCTGCAGCACGATCTGTTCCGCAACCTGCTGGGCCACCTGAATGTTCAACTCGAGCGGGTGGTCATCTCGGCGGTCAAGGGCAGCACCTATTTTGCCGAACTGTGGCTGCAGGTGGACGGCAAACGGCTGAAGATCGACAGCCGGCCGAGCGACGCCATCGCCCTAGCCCTGCGCGTGCCGGCGCCGATTTTCGCGGCGGACGAGGTCATGGACGCGCAGCGGTTCGAGCAACTGGATTCCATCCTCGAGCAGTTCCGGCCCAAAGACGTCGGCCATTACGACGCCTGATCGCTTCCCGCTTGACAATCCTTTTTCCCGTGTGGCATAGTGACCGCTCGTTCAACGAACAACCATTTACTCATGATTAAAGCGACGCGCATGCTCAACGCCCAGCAGGTCAGCCGGGCCTGGCACATCATCGATGCGGACGGACAGATTCTCGGCCGTCTTGCCTCCCAGGTGGCCACGATTCTCCGCGGCAAGCACAAGCCAACCTTCACGCCCCATGTCGACACAGGGGACTGCGTGGTGGTGGTCAACGCGGCGAAGATCCGGCTCACGGGCGACAAACTGAACCAGAAGACGTACTACCGGCACAGCGGCTATCGCGGCGGTCTGAAGGCCATCCTGGCCCGTCATTTGATGGAGAAGGAACCCGAGGAGATCATCCGCAAGGCGATCGTCGGCATGCTGCCGAAAACACCGCTCGGCCACGCCATGATCAAGAAGCTGCACGTCTATGCAGGGTCGACGCATCTGCACCGGGCCCAAGGGCCGGTGGCCCGGCCGCTGCGGTGGACGGCGAGAGCGTCATGACCACGGCCGCATTCGCCGCGACAGGTAAACGCAAGTGCGCGGTCGCTCGCATCCGTCTGGTGCCCGGCGAACCGAAAGTGCTGATCAACAAACGGCCCCTGGAGGAATATTTTCCCCGGGGGACGTGGGTCAAACAAATCATGCAACCGCTGGAGACCGCCAACGTCAAGGATAAATACACGGTGCTGGCGAACGTCTACGGCGGCGGCCTCTCGGGCCAGGCGGGCGCCATTTCCCACGGCATCGCGCGGGCGCTGGTGCTCAGCGATGAGGCGCTGAAGAAGCCGTTGCGCGCACAGGGTTTGTTGACGCGTGACTCCCGCGTCAAGGAGCGGAAAAAGTACGGGCAGAAAGGAGCCCGACGACGGTTCCAGTTTTCGAAACGGTAAGGCATTCATTGGAATCGACGCGTCGGGGAAGGTCCT
>JBGPIL010000183.1:0-4307 GCA_041484905.1 Nitrospiria bacterium | reverse complement strand
TGCAGCACGGTGTGGAGGAATTCCTGTGCACACAGTGCCACACGCTGCTCAAACTGACCATGACCGTGTCGGTCGTCGATCCCTCTCACCACCAGCCTGGGGGGAACGAAAACCCATCCACGCCGTCCCCCCGCGTGGTTGCGGTGTTCCCCGGAAGAGCCAGTCTTGAAATCGTCAAAGAGTTGCTGGCGGCCGCCAAGATTGATGTGGCCACGACCGAAACAGGGCGGGAAACGCTCCACCTGGTCGATCAACTTCAGCCCGATGTGGTGATCGTGGATGACGCCCTGCCGGATTTGAGCGGCATGGACGTGTGTGAATTGCTCAAACGCAGCAAACGGCACCACAGCCTGAAAGTCGTGCTGGTGACCAACTGGCACAATAAAGGCAACGAGCAGGAGGAGACGTCGATGCTGTATGGACCCGACGCCATGCTGCCGCGCGCCACATTGTATCGGGACCTGGTCAAACGGGTGGAAGCGCTGCTCGAGCAAGCCCCGCCGTCCCTCGGGGCCCCTTCCGCGCCCGGATTCGATCCCGATGCTACGCGTGTGATGAACGACCAGCCGGATCCACGGTCATCCACAGGGCGGTAGCCGTCACGCGTGGGGAGGGCTTTGCGGGTGCCTGGTTCGTCTCATTGGATTTCCACACTCCACAATAAGAATCCCGACGTTCGAATCGAGGCCATCGAACAGGCGGCCCGGCTTCCCGATGCGCAGGGAGTGCCCCTGTTGGTTGACATGCTGGGGGATATGGAATGGCGCGTTCGCAAAGCAGCGGCCAACAGGTTAAAACGGCGTCAACCGTCTCCGTTCTTATTGGATCGTCTCCTGGCCGCCATCACGACCAGCGACGATCCGTGGAGGCGAATGGCCGCCATCGACGTGACCGTCAGCCTCGGAGCGGATGACGAGACCGGGGGCCTGGTCACGACGTCCCTGCTCGACGCGCTGGCAACCACGGGGATCGAAGAGCGGAAGTTTGTGGTCGAAGTGCTGGGGCTGATGGGGGCTGGCGGCGCCGTCCGTCCCTTGATCGAACAATTGAGCGTTGATGATGACAACCTGCAAATCTCGACCCTGGATGCCCTGGCCAAAATTGGCGACCGGCGCGCCCTTCCCGCCATACTGAAACGACTGAGCGCGGGTGCGGCCTCGGTTCGGTTCGCCGCGTTGACCACGCTGCAACACCTGGGCGATCCCTCGGCGGAGACCGCCGCATTGCAGGCGATGAAGGATCCCGCCCTCCGGCTTGAGGCCATCGAAGTCCTCGGTCACATCGGTGGCGGGCAGGCGGTGCCCTCGATGTGGGAATGGTGGATGACAGGGACGGAGGAGGAACGTACCCGTGCCCTGGCTGCGCTTGATCGCATCATGCGCCGAATGGCCCAGAGACAGCGGGATGAATGGGCCGTCGAACTTCGGCGCCGGTATCGTCCGCTCCATCAAGCCGACCTGCTGACCAAGATGGAGGCGTCCGATCCAATCATCCAACGGGCCGCCATCAGTCTGGCTGGGTGGGTTCGTGAGCCCGCGGCCGTCATGCCCCTCATGAATCTGTTGGCCGGTGGATTGGCTGCCGAGGCGAAGCAGGCGCTGTCGATGATGGCCATCGATCACGTCGACCGGCTGCTGGAGCTGCTCCCTCGATCGACGCCGACAATTTATTCCGCTTTAATCGAATTGCTGGCCGGAACAGCTGATCCAAAGGTTCTGTCCGTCATGAAGGAAGCACTCAGCTCGATGGATGCCCGCGTCAGACGCGCCGCAGCGCTTGGCATCGCCGCGCAGAATGACCGCGATTCGGCGCCAGCGCTGGTCGGACTGCTCCTGGATCGAGACCCGGAGGTGCAGGAGGCCGCGGTCTGGGCTCTGGAACGATGTCAAAACGAGACGGCTGTCGCCGCGGTGATTGCACTGCTGGGAGATGAATCGCCGGCCATACGGGCTTTGGCGGCCAGAACACTGGGACTGATCCGGCCCGCCGAAGGACAGGAGCCGTTGGCGCGGGCATTGCGCGATCCGGATGCCGCCGTGCGCGCAGCGGCCGTGGTGTCATTGCATCGCCTTGGGGAGAGATGGGGGGTGACGACCCTGAAGGACCATTTTCTCCTGGCCCTTGGTGATGAGGCGCCGAGCGTCCGGCTGGAAGCGGCCCGGGCGCTGCAGCGGCGCGAAGCGACGTTGCCGGTGCATTGGTGGCGGTGTCTGGCTGATGATCCGGATCAATGGGTGCGGGCCGTTGCGGCGAGATCGGCGGCCACGGGCGGAAAGGCGCACGCGGCCCTGCTGCACCAATATCTGCGCGATGAGAGCGGCGCCGTGCGGATCGCCGCGTTGGAGGGCGTGGCCGAACATCCCGAAGCCGGTGACCCGGCGGCGGTGCGGGAGGCCCTGCGCAATGAGGATCCCGATGTCGTCACGGCGGCGCTCGCGGCGCTCGCGGCCATGACGGCCCGTCAACCGGCCCGGGGATCAGAATCCCCAGCGAAATCCAATGACCGTTCAACGCATCTGGTCGAGGACGTGCTGCCGATGCTCGTGCACCCGGTCTGGACGGTGCGCGCGGCCGGGATGCGGGTGCTGGCATTGATCGATCCCGAGCGGGCCCGGCGCCACGTGAAACAGCTCGCCTCGGATGATCCCCATCCCACCGTTCGCGAGGAGGCGTCCCGCCTGCTGTCAGCGCGACGGACCCGCCGCAACCACCCTCAATCAGCGCGCTCGAAACGATCATGAACGCCATCAATCCGCTTCATCCGCCGAAGGTTCCGATGTCCGATGAGGAGTTTGCCCTGCTCCATGAACTGATCTATCAGCACTGCGGGCTGCGCTTCGATCCCCAGAACAAGCCGCTGCTCGAATCCCGTTTACAACCGCGGTTGCGGCAGTGCCAGTGCGCCAGTTTTCGCGATTATTACCTCTATCTCCGCTACGACCGGCGCCGCGAGGAAGAGCTGGCGGAATGCATCGATCTGGTAGCGGTTCATGAAACCTATTTTTTCAGGGAGATGAACCAGCTTCAGGATTTCATGCGTGAACTCTTGCCGGAATTTCTCCAGCGCCCGAACCAGCCCAAGACGTTGCGGATCTGGAGCGCCGGTTGCTCGACCGGCGAGGAGCCCTACTCGCTGGCCATGCTGCTGCTCGATGAGCCGGCCCTGCACGGGTGGGACATCAGTCTGATCGCCACCGACATCAGCCCCCGCGTGCTGCAACAGGCGCGGCGGGGAATTTATCGGGAGAGCTCCTTCAGGGTTATGGACCCGAATTATCACTCCCGGTATTTCGAGCCGGCGCAGGGCGGCATGAAGCTGCTTGATCCGCCCAGACAACTCGTCACGTTTCTCTGCCTCAATCTGTTTGATCAACAACGGCAGGGGCTGATCTGGGGCATGGACTTTATCTTCTGCCGGAACGTCATGATCTACTTTGATGCCACGGCCAAACAACGGGTCGCAGAACTCTTTTACGACAAACTCAATCCCGGCGGCGGGCTGCTGCTTGGCCACGCCGAATCGTTGCTGAGCATTTCCACGGACTTCCAATTGCGCCACCTCAGTCACGATCTGGTCTATCAAAAGCCCGCAGCGCGGTCGTCCGCCAACGCGCTTGCCGACCGGCGGAAACGGGCCGAGTGATCACGATGACAGCCAGCCATCCGCAACGGGGACCGGGGGGAACAGCATGAGGGGCAGGGGACGGGACGAGCAGAGGAAGGGCATTCCCCGCCAGGGGGGCGGCCGCAGGAAATGGCGTGTGCTGGTGGTCGATGATTCGGCGTTCTTTCGCCAGTCGATCGCCGAGATGCTGAACGACTCCGGCCGGTTTGAGGTTGTCGGCCGCGCGGCCGACGGCGTGGATGCCATGGCCTTGATGCGAAGCGCCATGCCCGATTTGGTCACGCTGGACCTGGAAATGCCACGCATGAACGGTTTTGCCTTTCTGCGTTGGGTCATGTCGACACAGCCGGTGCCCGTGCTGGTCTTCAGCTCCCACGACAGCCACGCCAGCGTCTTTCACGCCATGGAGCTCGGCGCGGCGGATTTCATGGCCAAACCGTCACCGAGGGCGTCGCTGGAGATTCTCTCCCTGAAACAGGAACTCTGCGACAAGCTGGAACAGATTTCCACCGTGGGGTTGAAAGCCATTGCACAACGCAGCCGTCTGCTTGCCACGCCGGTTTCCCCGCGGGCGCCTCATCCGTTTTCGGCGGAGAGCGGTGGTCCGCCGGTCCGTCTGATCGTCATCGGCGCCTCCACCGGCGGCCCCCCGGCCATTCAAGCAATTTTGCGGGAATTGCCG
>JBGPIL010000182.1:0-4322 GCA_041484905.1 Nitrospiria bacterium | reverse complement strand
GCCCTCCTCCTCCGCCGCCGCCGCCCAGCACTGGCGAGTGCGGCGGATACCAGTATTATGCAGGGACGACGACACGGATTTCGGCCGATGCGCTCTGCATCGGGGGAGCGCAGGGCACAAACGGCAACTTCAAGGGATGGCTGGATGAGACCCGTATCTATAACGCCGCGCTGACGAACGAACAGGTTGAAGAAGAGTCGGGATGGGGGGAGCGGGCGGTGGATGTGTACCGGGCGGATTCGTTGTGGACCGATGGCCAGTTGATTCCTCCCGGATTGAGCGGGAACAGCCAGCATAATTGTGCGTCTCCCGGGGCCTTATCATGCACGGATATTTTTGCCGAAACGCTGGTGAGCACGGAGGGGCTGCCGAAGTGGCTCTACTGGAATGTCACGCGGCTGGTCCAAACATGGGTGGAGGACACTTATCCCAACTATGGGCTGGTCCTGCGGGTGGGGTTAAAACCACTCGAAACCGATCCGAGTCCCAAAGGGATTCTCTCGTTCTATTCGGTCGATGCGGTGGCGCCGTACACGGCCGATCATCCGCGGCTGATTGTCACCTATCGGGTGAGCCGCCGGCCGAATCTGACGTCGGTCTCAATGCTGGATACCAACGGTGATGCCGTGGCCGATGACGGCTGGGCTGTTGGGCAGGCGGGGCTGATTTTCCGTTATAACGGATCAACCTGGTTGTTGTGGGACAATGTGGCCGCGGGGGGGGCGATCCTCCCAACGAAGGGGCTGAATTCGATCTCAATGCGTGATGGCAACGAGGGTTGGGCGGTCGGGGATGGAGGCACCATGCTCCATTTTACCGGCGGGCATTGGATCGCCTCCACTCCCACGAGCAAGGATCTGACCGCCGTCTCGATCGCGGCCAATGGCCGGGGCATCGCGGTGGGGAAAAACGGCGTGGTGCTCAGTTATGACGGCGCCGGTTGGGCGGTTTGCCAGGTGTCGTGCCCTCCCACGGTTGATTTGACATCGGTCAAGGCGTTTTCCGATGCGAAAGCCTGGGGCACGGGTGAGGAGGGGACGGTCATTCGAAAATTTGCCGGCACCTGGGTGCCGCCCGGCGAGAAGAGCACGACACCCGCGATCGGCACGACCCACTTGCGCGGGATCGACATCTTGCCGCAACAGAGCACCGTGACCGACTGGCGGGAGAACTACTAAAGCCCTCCAGGACCAAGATGTAGATGTGGCCTTAGGCAAATGCCCCAACATCTTGATTTTCTTCTTGACATTGGCTATTTTCTAGCGTATCAATAATTAAATTCGAATGGCTCAAACTGGAAAGCGACTTGCAGGTCTGTCCACACGTGGGACTGCCATTCCTTTTTGGGGCCGGCCGGGAAGGTTGCCGTGGGTTGGCTGAGCCCTCCCCTGATTGGTCTTGATATTGGCCACGGCTCCATCAAGGTGGTGAGCCTGACCGGTCGTCGACGCTCCTCCTTGTTGTTTGCCGGTCTGGTCGAGTTGTCCCAGCCCGAAGCGACGATGGCCGGCCCCCGCATCAGCGCCGGACTTGCTTCGTTGGGCCAGGAATATCGTCTGGCCCGTCAACCGACGGCGGTCTGTTTCACGCAACGGGCGTTGCTGATCAATTACCTGACGATGCCTGCGATTCCTGATGAAGAGTTGGCCGAGGCCCTGCGATGGGAGGCGAAAAAACATTTTTCCTGCGCGATCGATGAACTGGTGATCGACTACCTGGTGGTCGGCCGGGAGGGCGGCTCGGAGGGTGCCACGGTGGAGGTGGTGCTCGTGGCGGGGGAGCGGGCGGCCTTGATGGCCGATCTGGATCCACTGAAGCAGGCGGGATTGAAGATCACGGCGATTGACGCTACACCGTTGGCGTGGATGTCAGCCATCCAACGGCGGGCGCCGGAATTGCTGGAAGGTAACGTGGCGTTGGTGGACCTGGGGGCGGGAAAAGTCGACATCAACCTGGTGCGAAACGGCGCCCTGCGGATGACGCGACGGGTGGCGGGCGGCGGGCAGGGCATTACCGATGCCATCGCGCGGGAGCTGGGGATCTCCGCCGCATCGGCAGAACTGTTGAAACGACAGATCGGGTTGGAAAATCCCAGACAAGCACTGGAGAAAACCCGTGCCGACAAGTTTGCAGAGGTGGTGAAACAGGAAGTCAACCGGTTGATTTTGGAAGTGCAGCGGTCGATCGAGTTTTATCGCGTGGAGCATCGAGAGAGCGCGCTGCAGCGGTTGCTGCTGGGTGGCGGCACCTCGCTCCTGCGAGGGTTGAGCGGCTACATGGCCGGCTACTTTGAAGCCCCGATCGAATTGGACGATCCGTTCGCCGCGTTCCAGACGGAGAAGGCGGGTTTTGACTTGATCCGGGCCCAGGGGCCTCGCTTCACCGCCGCCATGGGGCTGGCGCAGTGGGATGGATAGTGGCCCGGGCTAAACACCGCATCAATCTCTATCGTCCGGTGCTGGGCTCCAGCTCTGTCTCCGCGCCCAAGCGTTCCTTGGTGATCACGGGGCTGGTGCTGTTGGTGGGCGCGATCCTGGCGGTCGCAGCATTGGATCTGAAGAAGCGATGGGAATTGGGTCGGGCGATCGCCGCCCAGCAGGCCGAACGGGATCAGACCCAGGCACAGATCGCCACGCTGTCGGATCAACTCAAGCTGCTGACCAGCGGGACGAATGCGCAGGTGACCACCGCCTCGGCCGAGCTGCTTCCCCTGATCAACCAGCGCACCAAGTGGATCGAGTTGTTTCAGGATATGAGCGTGCGGGTGCCGGACGGGGTCTGGTTGCTCCGGATGGAAGTGGAAACGATGACTATTCCGTCGGGCAAGGGAAAAACCAGGGTGGCCGATAAGAAAACGATTGCGTTGTCCGGGTTTGCGAGATCCTATTTGACCCTCGGCCAACTGTTGATGGCCCTGGAGCAATCGCCGAAATTTACATCGGTGGCCTTGAAATCTGCCGAGCGCAAGACCGACAAGCCGGGTGAGCAGGTCAATTTTGAAATTGCCGGGCTGCTCCTATGAGTGTGCGGTGAGAGTGGAAGGGATTCAGAGCGGGAGGGCGCGATGAAACTGTCGGCGCTGGTGCAGAAACTCGCGCCGCGCGAACAGATCATCCTGTGGATGACGGTGGCCGTGTTGATCGGCATCGGCGGGTTTCTGCTCCATGACTGGCAGCAGAAGAAACTGCTGGCGCTGAACAGCCAATTGAACGGTGTGAAAACCGAGATCAGGACGTTGATGTCGGATGTCCAGGTCAGGCAGAAGGAAGTGGATCAGGCGGCGGCGCAACAGGTGGCAGCAAAAACCCGGGCGTCAGAAGCCGCGCATACGCAGGAACAGTTGTCGCAAGGGGGGCGGGTGTCCGAACTGGTCACTGAATTGATGCGCGTGGCCAAGGAGGAAGGAGTGGACATCGTCTCGATCAAACCCGGCGAGCCACGGGATCAAGGCGGCTACATTGAGCTGCCGATGACCATCGATTTGCGGGCCCGGTTTCGCGGGTTGGGCGAATATCTCCATCAGATGCAACACCTGCAACAGGTGGTACTGGTCGGCCGGGTCCGCGTGGGACCGGCGGCTGTTGAAGGGTCGGCGCTGGCCGTGGAGGTGGAGACGGTGAGCTTTTTGGGGAAGGTCTGATGGGAAGGTCTCCGGGGATCTCGATGGTGGGACTCGTCAGGCTGGGGCTGGCGAGTCTTGTCTTGGGGGGGGGATGGTTGGCGGTGGCCTATGCGGTGGATGCGCCCAGCGCCTCTGTGGCCGGAGGGCGGGAGCGCCTGTCGGCGGGTCTGTCCGAAGTGAATCTTCAGGCGTTGGAGCAGTTGCAGTCGCCCCAATGGGGCCGGGATCCGTTTGCGCTGCCCAGCAAGCAGGAAGTCATGGCGGGGACCCTGTCGTTGACGGCGATTCTCTATCATCAGTCATCCGCGGTGGCCGTTCTGAACGGGCAGGTGGTGCGGGTTGGGGATGAGGTGGACGGACGGCAGGTGGTGGCCATCGGTCGCGACCATGTGATCGTGCGCGAAGGCAAGGCCATCCGGCGGTTGGAGGTTCCGCGGTTTACCGCGGAGAAGGGGAAGCCCTAGATGCGAAACTGGCAGGCCCGCGCGATGACGTTCGCGGTGATGGTGGCGGTGTGGGGTTGGTTTTCCGGCATGGAGGTGATGGCGGCCGCCGCGCCGCCTGCGCCCCACCAGGCCCCGCGCTTTTCGATGGAGTTCCGCGACGCCGACATCAGGGACGTGCTCAGAGCCCTCGGGCAGGAAAATAAAGTGAACGTGGTCTTCGGCGATGAGGTGCAGGGCAAAGTCACGCTGAGTTT
>JBGPIL010000181.1:0-4350 GCA_041484905.1 Nitrospiria bacterium | reverse complement strand
CTGGACCACCTCGCGCCACCGCCCCATCCCTTCATCCAGCACCTGGAGGAACCGCTCCTCCTCGCCGTTGAGCACGTCCGCCACCAATGACCGGCTCTTCTCCAGCTCGGGATACGCCCCTCTCATCGTGTCGATCACCGTCGATGAGAGCTGATGCAGGAACGGCTTGGTCAATCCCAGCTCCCGGCCGTATCGCACCGCGCGCCGGACAACCCGCCGCAACACATAACCCCGCCCCTCGTTCGAAGGCAGGACATCATCAGCGATCAAGAAGGTCATCGCCCGGATGTGATCGGCGATCACCCGTCCTCCCTTGCTTTCCGCCACGGCGGGGGCGTTCAGACCGGCCAGGCCGGCGAGCGCCTGGAAATAGGGCGTGAACAGATCGGTTCGATAGTTGTCGGTGACACCCTGAAGCACGGCCGTGACCCGCTCCAAACCCATGCCCGTGTCGATGCTGGGCTTGGGGAGCGGCGTCAGCGCGCCGGTCGCGTCACGGTTGAACTGCATAAAGACGAGATTCCAGATCTCCAGATAGCGGTCGCAGTCGCAATGAATGCCCCGGCAGGCGGCAAGGTGCTCCTTTGGGACGGCGCCCTCCCCCTGATCAAAATGGATCTCCGAGCAGGGGCCGCAGGGCCCGGTCTCGCCCATCTGCCAGAAATTATCCGCCTCGTCTTTTCGAACGATCCGTGAGGGAGGCACGCCGATTTTTTTCCAGAGCGCTTCCGCGTCGTCATCATCCCGGAAGACCGTCACCCACAACCGGTCGACGGGCAGCCCCCACCGCTTCGTCAGCAGCTCCCAACCGTAGCCGATGGCGTCCGGTTTGAAGTAGTCGCCGAACGAAAAATTGCCCAGCATTTCGAAAAACGTGTGGTGGCGGCCGGTCCAGCCGACCTGGTCCAGGTCGTTGTGCTTCCCGCCGGCCCGCATGCACTTTTGGACCGACACGGCCCGGGTGTAGGCGCGCCGTTCCTGGCCTAAAAAGACACTTTTAAATTGCACCATGCCGGCATTGGTAAACAGCAGCGTCGGATCGGCCTGCGGGATCAACAGGGAACTGGGCACAACCGTGTGGCCATGGCCGGCAAAAAAGTCCAAAAATTCCTGGCGAATTTCAGCTGCGCCCTTCATTGGGAATCTATCATATCATCTTCGTCCCGGCGCGAACAGTAACGACCCACGACGCGGCGGGCCGTTCCCGGGGGGAAACCCCGGCGCATTAACTGTGCGGCCAGCCACTGCGCTTGGCGGCGCCCGGCCCTGGAGAAGGCTGGCCGGCTGACTAAACGGACGGCCGCCTGCAGCGCCGCCGTCTCCGTCTCGTCATCGGGGAAACACTCGGTGAGTATCCGCTCCGCCAGCTTCCGGTCGAGGCCCCGCCTGGCCAGTTCGGCCCGAACGCGCACCGGGCCCCATCCTTTATAGGTACGCCACGACCGGGCCCACTGCGCCGCCGTCGCGGCGTCATCAAGATAGCCGAGCCGCTTGAGCCCGTCGAACGTGATCGCAATCTCGGCGTCGGAGACGCCATGACGGCGCAATCGCGCTTCAAGTTCCCGTTCGCTGTAGGCGCGGCGGGCGAGAAAGCGGTAGGCCAGTTGGCGGGGGGAGGATAGGCGGGGGGAACCACGACGGCCCGTAGGACCGGCGGGGGGGGCCGACGGCGAGGCGGCGCGGGATCGGTTACCGGCCGAACCGCTCAACCTTGAATTTATCGGTGGCCTCTTTGCGCTCACCGCCGCCCTGTTGTTGTTCCCAGGAGAGATCGGCCGTGGACTGGATGCCCTTGACCTTGAGCGCGAAATCTTCGGGATTGGAACACCACCGCAACGCCTCCTCGTACGTGACCAGCTTCTTCTGATAGAGCTGGTAGAGCGACTGATCAAAGGTCTGCATCCCGTACTGCGACGCGCCGGCGGCGATCACTTCCGGAATTTTCCGCGTCTTGTCGGGATCGATGATGCACTCCCGGATGGTCTGCGTGGCCACCATGACCTCCACGGCCGGCACCCGGCCGTTGCCGTCGGCCCGGGGCACCAGCCGCATCGAGACGATCCCCTTGATGACGGAGGCAAACTGGAGCCGCACCTGTTTCTGCTGATAGGGCGGAAAGACGGAAATAATCCGGTTGACCGTTTCGGCCGCATCGACCGTGTGCAGGGTCGACATCACCATGTGGCCCGTCTCGGCGGCGACCAGCGCGGTCGAGATGGTCTCAAAATCTCGCATTTCCCCCACGAGGATCACGTCCGGGTCCTGGCGCAGGGCGCTCCGCAGGGCGATGCTGAACGATTCGGTGTCGCTGCCCACCTCCCGCTGGCTGATCAGACACTTGCGGTCGCGGTGGAGAAACTCGATCGGATCCTCAATCGTCATGATATTGTCGTTGCGCGACCGGTTGACGTGATCGATGATGGCGGCCAGCGTGGTCGATTTGCCGCTGCCCGTCGTGCCGGTCACCAGGATCAGGCCCCGTTGCTCCCCGGCAAGTTTTTCCACCGCGGCCGGCAGACTCAAATCGGTAATCGTCAGAATTTTGGTCGGAATGACCCGGCAGACCATGCCGATGGAGCCGCGCTGCTGGTAAATGTTGACCCGGAACCGGCCCAAGCCCGGGGCGCTGTAAGCCAGGTCCACTTCATTATGATCCTTGAACCGCTGCTTCTGACCGGTATTCATCACCGAAAAGGCCAGCGTGACGACGTCTTCCTGCGCGATCTTGGGATATTGTTCCAACGGCTGGAGTTTGCCGTCAACACGGACAATCGGAGGATTGCCCACCTTGAAGTGCAGGTCCGACGCCCGCCGTTCGGTCGCCGCTTTCAGCAGTTCATTAATATCCATCCACGCTCCTTCACCTCGAAGCCGCGCCTAGCGGCGAGAGGTAACATCCGATTTCCAGTACCACTCTCCTCGAATCCGCTTTCGGCGGAGAGAAGAATCATCCGATTCCCGGTACCGTTTACCTCGAATCGAAGATGAGAGGCATCGTCCGATTCTCGCACCTCTATTGTCTATTATAGCCGGTCCGGCCCGATCAGGCTTTGCCTTTCGCGTCCGTTGCCTTCAGCTCCGGGGCTTTCGGCTTGCCCTTCACGAGACCGGCCGCCTCCCGAATCTGCAGCTCCAATTCCTTGGCGATCGGAGCATGTTCGCGCAGAAAGAGCCGGGCATTCTCCCGTCCCTGGCCGATCCGCTCGCCTTTGTAAGTATACCAGGCCCCGCTCTTTTCGACGAATCCCTTGTCCACTCCCAGATCGATCAGCTCGCCCACGCGCGAAATCCCCTCATTAAAGAGGACGTCAAACTCCGCCTGCCGGAACGGCGGCGCCAGCTTGTTTTTGACCACCTTGACCCGGACGCGGTTGCCGATCACCTCCTGCCCCTCTTTGAGTGATTCGATCCGCCGGATGTCGAGCCGGATCGTGGCGTAAAATTTCAGCGCGTTGCCGCCGGTGGTCGTCTCCGGGTTGCCGAACATCACACCGATCTTCATCCGGATCTGATTGATGAAAATCACCGTCGTGTTCGATTTGCTGATCGCCGCGGTCAATTTTCTGAGCGCCTGCGACATGAGCCGGGCCTGTAGCCCCATATGGGCGTCGCCCATCTCCCCTTCCAACTCCGCCCGCGGCACCAGCGCCGCCACCGAATCGACCACGATCAGATCGACCGCGCCGCTCCGGACCAGCGTTTCCGCGATCTCCAGCGCCTGCTCACCCGTGTCGGGCTGCGAGACCAGCAGATCATCCGCATGCACACCCAGTTTTTTGGCGTAATTCAAATCGAGCGCGTGCTCGGCGTCGATAAACGCCGCCACCCCTCCGATCTGTTGCGTTTCGGCGACCGCGTGGAGCGTCAGCGTCGTTTTGCCCGACGATTCGGGCCCGAAGATTTCAAGCACGCGTCCGCGGGGCAAACCCCCGACACCCAGAGCGATATCCAACCCCAAAGAACCGCTGGAGACCGTCGGGATATCGGCGATCACCCCGTCGCTTCCCAGGCGCATAATGGCGCCCTTACCGAACTGCTTCTCAATCTGGCTCAGCGCCAGCTCCAACGCCTTGGCGCGTTGGCTGTCCACACGCGGATTTTCTCTCAACTCTGCCATGATGCCGCTCCTTGTTAAATGGTCACCTATTATAGTCCCTTTGGCCAACCGTCGCAATGGGCTTAAAAAGGGGACAGGCTACTTTTCCCATTGAAGCTCATCCAGCGTAGAAAAGTAGCCTGTCCCCTTTTTCACGCCAGCGGAAAAACTGCGACTGGAGTATATATAGATCCCCAAGGCCGGGCATCGCTTCGCATCAACGCCACCTGCTCTACTGTCATCGTTGCCAGACG
>JBGPIL010000180.1:0-4367 GCA_041484905.1 Nitrospiria bacterium | reverse complement strand
GGGCAAGATTTATTTTGACGTCATCACCAAGGAGCGGCAGGGCCAGTATTTGGGCGGCACGGTGCAGGTGGTCCCGCACATCACCGACGAGATCAAGCGGGGCGTCCGGGCGGCCGGCAACCACTGCGACGTGGTCATCGTCGAAATCGGCGGCACGGTCGGCGACATCGAAAGCCTGCCCTTTCTCGAAGCGATCCGGCAGTTGCCGTTCGATCTCGGCCGGGAGAACGTCCTCTACATCCATCTGACGCTGGTGCCGTTCGTGAAAGCGGCCGAGGAATTGAAAACCAAGCCGACCCAGCACAGCGTGAACAAATTGCGCGAGATCGGCATCCAGCCCGATATTCTCCTCTGCCGGACCGATCGTGATTTGCCCGCGGACCTGAAGCGAAAGATCGCCCTCTTCTGCAACGTCGAACCGAATGCCGTGATCACGGCAAAGGACGTCGACAGCATCTACAACGTGCCGCTGCTGCTCCACCGCGAGGGGCTGGACGACCTGATCGTCCGCCGGCTGAATCTGCCCGCCTCCACACCGAAGCTCGCGCCGTGGGAGGCGTTGGGCCGGCGCATCCGCGAGGCGAAGGCCACGGTCTCCATCGGGCTGGTCGGCAAATACGTCGAGCTGAAGGACTCGTATAAAAGTCTCTGCGAGGCGCTCACGCACGGCGGCATCGCCAACAATGCCAGGGTCGACATCCACTGGATGGACGCCGAAGGATTGGAACGGGACGCGAGCCCGCTCGACAAGGTGCACGGCATCCTCGTGCCCGGCGGCTTCGGCCAGCGTGGCATCGAAGGCAAGATCGCGGCCATCCGCCATGCCCGGGAGCAGGGCGTGCCCTTCTTCGGCATCTGCCTGGGGATGCAGTGCGCGGTGATCGAATTCGCCCGCCACGTCGTCGGCCTGACGAAGGCGAACAGCAGCGAGTTCGACCCGAAATGCGCCGATCCGGTTATTAGTTTGATGGCCGAGCAGCAGGGAGTGACCGACAAGGGCGGCACGATGCGCTTGGGCAGTTACCCCTGCCGTGTGACGCCCGGCACCAAGGCCGCGGCCGCTTACAGCGCCACAAAGGTGGACGAGCGGCACCGGCATCGCTACGAATTCAACAACCGCTATCTGGAGCGTTTCACCAAGGCGGGGCTGACCGTCAGCGGCGTCTGGCCGAAGCGGGGGCTGGTTGAAATCGTCGAACTGAAAGAGCATCCCTGGTTCCTTGCCACCCAGTTTCACCCGGAGTTCCGCTCCAAGCCACTGGCGCCCCATCCGCTCTTCCGAGATTTTATCGCCGCCGCGCTCCGGCGCGCCAAGAGATGAGCCAACAGATGATACCGCCCCACACGGTCGCCATCGGCAATATCCTCATGGGAGAGGGCAAGCCGCTCTTCGTGATCGCCGGCCCGTGCGTCATTGAAAATGAGACGGTGGTCATGGAGACGGCCGCCGCGCTCAAACGGCTGGGGGAACAGCTCAACATCCCGATCATCTTCAAATCCTCGTACGACAAGGCCAACCGGACCGCAATTGATTCCTACCGCGGCCCCGGCCTGATCGCCGGATTGAAGGTCCTGCAACAGGTCAAGGCGAAATACGGCCTGGCCCTTCTGTCCGACGTGCATCATCCGGAGGAAGTCGAAGCGGCGGCCGAGGTGCTGGACATTTTGCAAATCCCCGCGTTTCTCTGTCGGCAGACCGATCTGGTCGTGGCGGCAGCCCGGACCGGCAAGGTCATCAACGTCAAGAAAGGGCAATTTCTCGCACCGTGGGACATGGGCAACATCGTCAAAAAGATCGAATCGGCTGGAAACAACAAAATCCTCCTCACCGAACGGGGCGCGAGCTTCGGCTACAACAATCTGGTCACCGACATGCGGTCGATTCCGATCATGCAGCGTTTCGGCTATCCGGTGATTTTTGACGCGACTCACAGCGTCCAGCTGCCCGGCGGGCAGGGGACGAGCTCGGGCGGGCAGCGGGAATTCATCCCGACGCTCACACGCGCCGCCGTGGCGGCCGGATGCGACGGACTGTTTATGGAAGTGCATCCCGATCCCGAACATGCGCTCAGCGACGGGCCGACCCAGATCCCGCTCTCGGAGCTGGAAGGATTGTTGCGGCAGGTCAAAGCGATCGAAGCCGCCGTGAGAGTGACCCGGCCATGAGATGTCCTCCTAATCCGAAGAAACGGGGGACGGGCAAGCAGCCGGCCGGTGGTGCGAAGCCGGAAGCCCGCACCGCTTCCAAAACCACATCCCCCACCGCATCCCCCACCGCATCCGATGACGCGTTGGCGTTGGCCGCCCGCGTGTTGGAAGCGGAGGCGCAGGCGATCCGGTCGCTGGTGCCCCGTTTGAACGACCAATTTCTGCGCGCCCTTGATCTGCTGGTCGGCTGCCGGGGACGGGTGGTGGTCACCGGCATGGGCAAGTCGGGGATCATCGGCAAAAAAATCTCGGCCACGCTGGCCAGCACCGGCACACCGGCGCTTTTTCTCCATCCGGCCGAGGGGATCCACGGCGACCTGGGCATGCTCGGCTCGAGCGACGTCGTGATCGCGTTGTCCAACAGCGGCGAGACGGAAGAGCTGGTCAAAATCCTTCCGATGATCAAGCGGCTCAAAAGCCCGCTCATCTGCCTGACGGGCAACGCGTCATCAACCCTGGCCAAATACAGCGACGTCGTCATCGACGTGGGGGTCACGGAGGAAGCCGCGCCGCTTGAGGTGGTGCCGACCTCCAGCACGGCCGCCGCGATGGCCATGGGCGACGCCCTGGCCGTTGCGCTGATGGAGCGAAGGGGCTTCAAAGCTGAAGACTTTGCCATGCTCCATCCCGGCGGGACGCTGGGACGCCGGCTGTTGCTGCGGGTGGAGGATGCCATGCATGTCGGCGACGCCATTCCGCGCGTCCGGCCCTCGACGCCCATGAAGGACGTGATTTTGGAAATGACCTCGAGAAAACTCGGCTGCACGACCGTGTGCGACGCCGGCGGCCGTTTAGCCGGGATCGTCACCGATGGCGATCTGCGCCGGCTGCTTCAGCACAAGCCGGATACCGCCTTCGCCCTGACCGCGGCGGACATCATGACCGCAGAGCCCAAGACAATCGCGCGGGACGAACTGGCCGCCAAGGCGGTTCAGGTCATGGAGGAGCACTCAATTCTTGTCCTGGTCGTCATCAATCAAAAACAGCAGGTGGAAGGGATTCTCCACCTGCATGATCTCTTGAAACTGGGCGTGGTCTGACATGGCGCCGGTGACGTTTAAACTCTGGTCCCGCAGCACCCCGCCGCGTACGCTCATCAACCGGGCGAAGCCGATCCGATTGCTGCTGCTCGACGTCGACGGCGTGCTGACCGACGGACGGATCATCTACGATGCCGACGGCCGGGAATCGAAGGCGTTTCATATCCACGACGGCCTCGGAATCAACCGGCTGCGCGCGGCGGGCTGCCTGGTTGGGTTTTTAAGCGGCCGGGCCTCCGCGGCGGTGGAGCGCCGGGCGAAGGAGCTGGACGTGACAATCGTCTATCAAGGCGTTGACGACAAGCTGGCGGTGTACGAACGGATTCTGGCCGAGCACCGGCTGAGCGATCACGAGGTCGCCTACGTGGGCGACGATCTGCCCGATCTGTCCGTGTTGGGGCGGGTGGGGCTGGCTGTCGCCGTCGCGTCGGCCCAGCCGGACGTGCGACGGGCCGCGCATTGGGTCACCGGGCTTGCCGGCGGAAAGGGCGCCGTGCGGGAAGTCACCGATTTGCTGCTCTCGACCAGAGAGCGCCTCACAAAGCGCCGGACGCGCAACGGTTGACGGCCGGACCGATATCGGACCAGGAACAGCGTCAGAGTCAAATCGGGATCGATCGTGGACCAACCCTTCAACCTGCCCAATCTGCTGACCGCCATCCGTCTGGCCTGCATTCCCGTGCTGGTCAGCCTCTTCTACGTGCCCGTATCGCATCATCAGAAACTGGCCGCGATCACCTTCCTGATCGCCGCGGCCACCGATTTTGTCGATGGCTACATCGCCCGCCGGCGGTCGCAGATCACCAATCTGGGCAAACTGCTCGACCCGGTGGCGGACAAGCTGCTGGTCATGGCCGCGCTGCTGCTGCTGGTGGAGTCGGGCAAGCTGTGGGCCTGGGTGGCGATTCTGATGATCGGACGGGAGATCGCCGTCACCGGCCTGCGGGCCATGGCCTCGTCCCGGGGACTGGTGATGCAGGCCGAGAACATGGGAAAGTTCAAGATGGTCTTTCAGGTCATCGGCATAACTATTTTATTTGTCGCGAATCCTGAGCAGCATCATCTGCTCTGGCAGATCGGCGCAGGCGCCCTGGCCATGGCGATCATTCTAGCGCTGAT
>JBGPIL010000179.1:0-4392 GCA_041484905.1 Nitrospiria bacterium | reverse complement strand
GTGGCCAATCCCGGCTGCTATCCCACCGCGGCCCTCTTGGGGTTGGCGCCGCTGATGCAGAGTGCTCTGGCCTCTCCGAAAGGCCCGATCATCATCGATGCCAAGTCCGGGCTGTCCGGCGCAGGCCGAAGCGCCAATCTGGCGTTTCAGCTGCCCGAAATGCATGAGAGCTTGGAGGCTTACCAGATCGGCACGCACCGTCATACTCCGGAAATCGAACAAGAGGCCGGCCGGCTGGCGGGCCGCCGCCTCTCGGTGGTCTTCACGCCTCATTTTGTGCCGATGAGCCGGGGCCTGCTCGCCACGATCTATGTCCCGCTCCGCCGGTCGCTCACGACGGCCCAGTTGCGCCTCCTGTATCGGGAGACCTACGCCACGGCGCCGTTCGTCAGAATCCGCAACGACGGCGCGGCCAACCCGAAATATGTGCGCGGCACCAATCTGTGCGATATCGGCGTGACCGTGCTGCCCGGTTCCAAGCAGGCGGTGATCACTTCCGCCATCGACAATCTGGGTAAGGGGGCTGCGGGTCAGGCGGTGCAAAATCTCAACCTCATGATGGGCTGGCCGGAGACGTTGGGGCTGGACCTGCCCGGCCTGATCGCCTAACGACGCCGTCATGCGGATCCAGGCTATTCAAGGTGGTTTGACGGCCGTGGAAAGCATACGGGCCGCCGGCCTGTGGGCCGGAATCAAACCCACGAAGGCGCCCGACCTGGCGTTGATCGTCAGCGACCGACCGGCCGCCGCTGCCGGACTCTTCACCCGCAACCGCTTTCAGGCGCCGCCACTGCAATTGACTCAACGCCATTTGCGCAACGGCCGGTTGCAGGCGATCGTGATCAACAGCGGCAACGCCAACGCCTGCACGGGCGCCGCGGGGCTGCGCCACGCCGAAACCATGGCCCGGGAAACCGCGCGCTTGCTCGGATTGCCCATTGCGGATGTCGCCGTCGCTTCCACCGGTGTGATCGGGGTACCGTTGCCGATCGACCGTATTCGCCGGGCATTGCCCCGGCTGGTGGCCGCTCTCTCACCGACAGGCGGCCGTCACGCCGCCCGGGCCATTATGACCACGGACACGCGCCCCAAAGAGGTGGCGCTGCAGGCCCGGATCGGGGGCCGGCTGATCCGAATCGGCGGGATCGCCAAAGGCGGCGGCATGGTCCATCCCAATATGGCGACGATGCTCGCTTTTTTAGCCACCGACGCGTCACTGTCCGCCTCCCTGCTCCGGCGCGCCCTGGCCGAAGCGGCCGATGGGTCGTTTCACGCCATTACGATTGATGACATGAGCACGAACGACCTCGTCCTCTGTCTGGCGACGGGCGGCGCGGGGGGACCGGCCCTGCGTGCGCAGAGCGCGTCATACCGGCAGTTCTCCACCCTGCTGACCAAGGCCTGTCATCATCTCGCACTCCAGATGGTGGGGGATGCCGAGGGGGGAACAAAGGTCATTCAGATCACGGTACAGGGCGCCGCGACGTCAACACAGGCCCGCGTGATAGGCATGGCCGTGGCCCGTTCGCCGCTGGTCAAAACCGCCTTCTACGGAGAGGATCCCAACTGGGGGCGGATCATGGCCGCGATCGGGGCGTCGGGGGCGGCCGTCCGTGAGCGCGACGTGTCGATCGCCTTCGGGCCGGTCACCATGGTCCGCGGTGGCCAGAGCGCCGGGGCGGCCGTGGAACGGCAGGCTGCCAGGATTTTGCGCAACCGGGAGGTTCCCGTCCGGATCACGGTGGGCCGCGGCCGCGGGCGCGCGACGATCTGGACGTCCGATCTGACCAACGCCTACGTCCGGATCAACGCGCATTATCGCACCTAAAAAGGGGACAGGCTACTTTTTCTGCATCGTCCAACAGCGGATGCCATGAATGAAAAAGTAGCCTGTCCCCTTTTTCCCTGGTTTCTTGAAAATCATCCAACGGGTATGGTATCGTTCCCGCGCGCTGTACACTTCTCATGCGTGTGAAAAATCGGCAAGGGTGGCCGGTTCGCCATTAACCGGCTGAACGCCGAGCAAGACGCACGCAGAGGATTAACCCGGACAAAGGAGCACAGACGATGGCACAACCCACGCTACAGGAATTGCTCGAAGCGGGGGTCCACTTCGGCCACCAGGCCAAACGGTGGAACCCCAAGATGAAACGGTTTCTCTATGGTGAACGCAACGGCGTTCACATCCTTGATCTTCAACAAACGCTCACGCGCTTCGACGAGGCCTGCCGGTTTGCCACGCGCACCGCAGCGGAAGGCCAGTCGATCTTGTTCGTCGGCACCAAGCGGCAGGCCCAGCAGACGATCAAGGAAGAGGCCGTGCGCGGCGGCATGTTCTACGTGGTGGAGCGCTGGCTGGGCGGCATGCTCACCAACTTTCAGACGATCCGCAAAAGTGTCGACCGGCTCAACGCACTGGAGCGGGCCAAGACCGACGGCACCCACGACCGGCTGTTCAAGAAGGAAGTGGCCCGTTTGGAGAAGGAACGGCTGCGGCTCGACCGCTACCTGAGCGGCGTGCGCGACATGACCGGGCTGCCCGGAGCCATCTATGTAGTCGACACCCGGAAGGAATATATCGCCGTGGCAGAAGCGACCCGGCTGGGGATCCCCATCATCAGCCTAGTCGACAGCAATTGCGATCCGACCCCGATCACCTATCCGATCCCCGGCAACGACGACGCCATCCGGGCCATCAAGTTGATCACGACCAAACTGGTGGATGCCATCTTGGAAGGCAAGGAATCGGCCAGCCGGCGGCGCGATCAGGCGATCAAGGCAATCGTGAAACCGCCGGCAACCGGGACGGTCGAGCCCGAAGCGGCCGTCGCCTACCAACCGGCCTCCTGATGGGAACCGACACTGTGTCCGCAAATAATGCCCGGCTCGTCAAACAACTGCGTGAACGCACCGGCGCCGGTGTGCTCGACTGCCAGGCCGCGTTGCGCGAGACCAACGGCGATCAGGAAAAAGCCATCGTCTACCTGCGCGAAAAGGGCATCAGCAGCGCCGCCAAGAAGGCCGGGCGCGCCGCGTCGGATGGCGTCATCGGCACCTACATTCATGCCGGGGCAAAACTGGGCGTCCTGATCGAGGTCAATTGCGAAACGGACTTCGTCGCCCGGACGGACGATTTTCAGCAGCTCGTCAGATCGCTGGCCATGCAGGTGGCGGCCGGCTCGCCGCCCCCCGAATATGTCCGGCGGGAGGAGATTCCCGCGGACCGGCTCGAGCAGGAAGCGGCGATTTACCGGGCCCAGGTGAAGGACAAACCACCCCAGCTGGTCGAGCAGATTGTGAAAGGCAAGGTGGACAAATTCTGTGCCTCGATCTGCCTGCTGGATCAACCCTACATCAAGGACACCACCGTCACCGTTGGCGATCTGATCAAGCAGACGATCGCGAAACTGGGCGAGAATATCACGGTCCGCCGTTTCACCCGTTATCAACTGGGCGCGTCGGGATAACCCGCCCCGCACAGCCAGACCGCCCATGCCGACCCCCTATCATCGCGTCATGCTGAAGCTGAGCGGCGAGGTGCTGGCCGGGCCGGCCGGCCAGGGGCTGGACCCCGAAGTGTTTCGCACGATCGCCGGCGAGATCAAGGAGGTCGTCGATCTGGGGGTCGAGGTGGCCATCGTGATCGGCGGAGGGAATATTTTCCGCGGCACCACGGCCAGCGCGATGGGCATGGAACGGGCCTCGGCCGACTACATGGGCATGCTGGCCACGATCCTCAACGGGATGGCCATGCAGAATTTTCTGGAGCAGCTCGGCGTCGTCACGCGGCTGCAGAGCGCGATCGAGATGCGCCAGCTGGCCGAAAGCTACATCCGGCGCCGCGCGATCCGCCACCTGGAGAAAAAGCGCGTGGTGATCTTCGCCGGCGGCACGGGCAACCCCTACTTCTCCACGGACACCGCCGCCGCGCTGCGGGCCACCGAGATCGGCGCGCAGGTGATCTTGAAGGGCACCAAGGTGGACGGCGTTTTCGAACAGGACCCCATCAAGTTTCCCCGCGCGAAAAAATTCAACCGGCTGACCTATCACAACGTGATCGAGAAAAATCTCAAGGTCATGGATGCGACGGCCGTCACCTTGTGCATGGATCACAACGTGCCGATTATCGTCTTCAACGTGAAGGAAAAAGGCAACATTCGGCGGGTCGTCCAGGGCGAGCCGTTGGGCACGGTGGTGGACGGGGGCTGACGATGAGCGGACCGGCCGCCCAACAGGCGCGCACCAAGATGGACCAGGCCATCGCCCACTTTATCCTGCAGCTTGGCGGCGTCAGGACCGGCCGGGCCTCCGTTGCCCTGCTCGACGGCATCATGGTCGATTATTACGGCACGCCCCGGCCGCTCAAACAGGTCGCGTCGTTGTCGGCGCCGG
>JBGPIL010000178.1:0-4455 GCA_041484905.1 Nitrospiria bacterium | reverse complement strand
TTCGACTGGATCAGCGGCCGGCGCAAACTGGAACGATTGAGCATATAGACTGACCATTGAGACCGACCATTGAGATAGACAGGGACCGGAGCTGACGACGTGCTGGAACTGCTGGGCAAGACCAAGATCGATTTCATGGCGAAACGCTATGTGGCGTTCGCGCTGTCGGGTGTGTTGATCCTCTCCGGAGTGGCGGGGTTGGTCCAGATTTCCAGGGGCCACGCAAATTTGGGCATTGATTTCTCCGGCGGGACGGCGCTACAGGTCAGGTTCGCCCAGCCGGTGTCGATGGCGGAGGCGCGAACCGCGCTGTCCGGGGGCGGGTTTGCGGACGCGGAGTTGCAGGAGATCACATCGAAGACGAGCGGGAAGGCGGCCGGGGGCAACGCGCTGCTGGTGCGGGTCAAGCGTCAGACCAGCATTGAGGAGAAGGCCGCGGAGCGGATCAGCGCGCTGCTGCGGGAGCACTTTCCTGGCAACGAGTTGATCGTGGAGAGCACGACCGAGATCGGGCCGACCATCGGCCAGAAGTTGCGCGACGACGCCGTCCTGGCCACGACCATCGCGCTCTTGGGCATCATGATCTATATCGCGTTGCGGTTCGAGTTCCGGTTCGGCGTGGCGGCGGCGATCGCGACGATCCATGACGTGCTGGCCGTGCTGGGTATTTTCTATTTGTTGGACAAGGAGTTCACGCTGCTGGTCGTCACGTCGCTGCTCACGCTGGCGGGCTACTCGCTGACCGACACGGTGGTGGTCTTCGACCGGATTCGTGAAAACCTGCGCCGCCGTCGCCAGGAGTCGATCACGGAGGTCATCAACGCCAGCGTGAATCAGGTCCTCTCCCGGACGGTTGTGGTCTCCCTCTGCATGGTGCTGGCGGTGGCGGCGCTCTATTGGTGGGGCGGGTACGTGCTCCGCGATTTTTCCCTTGCGATGTTGCTGGGCGTTGTCATCGGCACCTATTCGTCGATCTTTGTGGCCAGCCCGCTCGTGATGCTCTGGCGGGGCCCCATTCGGCTGTAGCAGGACGCGTGCCGACGATTCCGCCGGTGCGTTGGAAACCGCGGAAGGAGGATGAGGGTGGCGCTTGCCGTGCCGACAGCCGGCCGACTTGGTGAGACTCCGCTGCCCCGGGTGCTGCGGGCCCTGCAGGATGCCAAGGCCACCGGCGTCCTCACGGTCACCCGCAACGATCAAACCAAGCTCATCTACTTCAAACAGGGCGATATGGTCTGCGCCTCGTCCCGCTACGAAGACGACCGGTTGGGCGAAATGCTGCTCAAATGGGGCAAGATCAGCTACACCCAGTATGAGACCTCCGTTCGTCTGCTCAAGGAGACGAAGAAACGGCAGGGGGCGATCCTCGTCGAACAGGGGTTTTTGACGCCCAAGGAATTGTTCCAGGCTGTGACCACGCAGGTCAAGGAGATCATCTTCAGTCTCTTCACGTGGTTGGACGGCGACTATCGGTTTGAGGAAGGCGCGCTTCCGGCCACCGATATCATCACGCTTCGAATGAGTTCCGGCGCGCTGATTTATGAAGGCATCCGCCGGATCCATGACTTCACGCGGCTCTGCCGGCTGCTCCCGCCCTTTAGCGCGGTCGTGACGATGAGCACCGATCCCCGTGATTTGTTCCAGCCGGTCGCGGTCACGCCGCCGGAACGGAAATTGCTGCTGCTGATCGATGGGGCCCGGACGATCCGCGATCTCGTCTGCGCGTCGACGCTGCCGGCCCTCCATGCCATCCAGATGATGTACTTTCTGCTGGCGGCCGGGATCGTTCGGGTCAAAACGGCGGAGCCGCCCGAGGAACAGAGCGAGGATTCACGCACACGCATCGAGCTGGAACTGGAATCGTTCATCACGGAGACGATCAACCGGAAAAAACAGGAGGAGCTGGAAACCAGCCGGGTCGAACTGTTCGAAGAGTTCGTCGGAGAGGAGGCGGAGACGAGTCCCGCCGCCATTACGCGCGCGTATGAGCGGCTGGAGGGCAAGGACCATTATGAAGTCCTGGGCCTGGAGCGGGGCGCCTCGCCGACGGAAGTCAAAAAGGCCTACTTCCGTTTAGCCAAGGCCTATCATCCCGACCGGCACCATGAAGCGGGGATGGAAACGTTCCATCCGATGCTGGAGGCCTTGTTCGACCGGCTGACCCAGGCCTACGACGTTCTCGGTCACGAGCAGTCCCGGCGCAGCTACGACGAGACGCAGGCGTTCCAGCGGCATCCCCCTTCGCAGACCAAGCCGGCCGAAGCCAAACAACGGACCAAGCAGGCGGCCGAGCAGGCCAAGCGGGGGGAAGCGGCGCTGCTTGCCGGCAACATGAAAGAGGCCATCTATTGTCTGGAATGGGCGGCGCAGCACGACGGGTCGAAAGCGCGGTATCACACGTTGTTGGGCCAGGCCCTGGCGAATGTGCCGGACCGGCGCAAGGAGGCGGAGGCCGAACTCAAGCGCGCCATCGAGCTGGAGTCGTCCAATGCCGACTATTACGTCCTGTTGGGATTGTTCTATCTCAAACTGAAATCGACGGCCAAGGCGCGGGTGCAGTTCGAGGACGCGTTGCGGTGGGATCCGAACCACGCCAAGGCGAAGGAAGAGATGGAGAAGTTAAAGAAAAAGTGAAGAGTGGATAGTGGAAAGTAAGAGGCGGTGATGAGTGGATAGTGAAGAGTGGAAAGTGGGAGGCAGGAGGTGAAGAGAGCACCCCGATTAATGTCAGCCTGATTCCTTAATTTGGTTCACGTTTTTCTCCTTCACCCTTTCCCCCTTACCCTTCACCCTTTCCCCCTTACCCTTCACCCTTTCCCCTTTTACGCCGGTCAATCAGGCACCGTAACGGAAAGCCGGCCGCACGGGTTATTTCCGCTCGTGTAAAACACTCGCTCAAATCAGGGGAAGATGCTCCTCTCCCCCTGATAACCCTCATCGCCATACGTTTTGAGCCCTTAAGCTGGTTCAATCAGGCACCGCAACGGAAAGCCCGCCGCACGGGCCGCTTCGTGCACCTGCTGCTGGCGCAGTTCCGCCTCCTCCAGCGGGAGCACGGCGACTACCGCGGCGCCCGTCTGGTGCACCTCCAGCATGATCCGCATCGCCGTCGCCTGATCCAGGTGAAACAGCCCCATGAGCAGACTGACGACGAAGTCCATCGTCGTGGTATCATCATTGAGAAAAATGACCTTGTAGGGCGGGGCGAGATCGGTCCGCGCCGCGCCGCCGATCTTGACCTCTTCGCCCGTCTCTTCGATCGTTTCTGGAGGCGCCGTGGTCGTGGAGCTCCACGGACTTCCCTCCCGGGGAGAACCCTCGGGGAGAACCCATTCACAGGAAGACTGTTCAGGGCAAGCCCGTGGAGCGGAATCCTGAGCAAGGCTGAGCTTGTCGAAGCCGTGTCGAAGGGTCATGGCAATCGTTCCAGCAGCGGGCCGACTCGGGGATCATGCGGGGCCCGCCGCGCGAGCGCGCGGGCCCGTTCGCTCATCTTCATCCAGGTGCCGTGCAAAATACGAGTCAGTTTTTCGTCATCCCATCGATCGAGGTAATCAACCAGCTTCAGTTCCAGAAACGCTAGACAATCGGCGTCTTCCAGCAATTGCGCATCGGGATCGCGAGGAAAGTCGTCACGCCGGATCAGCCGGCCGACCCGTTGGATTAACTTGTCCGGATAGCCGATCGGCCGCAGCAGCGCCTCGGCCGCGCCGGCGGAATGGGCGGCGGTCGCTGCGCGCCAGTCGTGATAGCCGGCGGTGTCGTTCGGATACCGGTCGCGCGGAACCTCCCAGCGCCGGAGCGTGTGGCCCCTCGCCGCCAGCCGAGCTGCCTCGTCCGCGTCCGGTTCCAGCCGGAGCAGCCAATCGAAGACGCGCCGGGAAAAGATCAACTCGCGCGGATGATCGCGCCCTTCGAACCGCTGCCGGCGCGGATCGAGGCCGTTGGCCCGATCGAACGCGTCGATGGCCAGGGCAAGTCGTGAAGCGGTGGGGGGCCGGTCGTCGATCACCACACTCTGCCAAAGGATGACCAGCGTGTCAAGCCGATCACCATTAGTCCACCCTCTCCCCTTAGGGGAGAGGGTTAGGGTGAGGGGGTGGGTGACCGTCAGTCTCAATCAATATTTGAACCTGAGGCCGAAGTTATGAAGTTATAGTGATAGGCCGCCGCGTCAATCCCCCAAAATAAAGCAATGTGGGGGAGCGTGGCTCCCCCGATTGCCATACGCCGGCGGGCGGCCAAACGAGACCTCATCAAGCGCAGATCGCCTCGACAAAACATGAATAGGTTATTGACTCTTCTGCCTTTTTTGGGTGGGAAAATGATGAAACAAGTTATGGCTGTATATTGATCTATGATATTTTTATATGAGCTTAAATTAACGTGTGATATTAGTCAGATAGGTCGAATATTTGGTTTATCTGTGACCCTATGACGAGGGGGATCTGGTTC
>JBGPIL010000177.1:0-4482 GCA_041484905.1 Nitrospiria bacterium | reverse complement strand
ATGGCCTCGCCGGGACGCGACATTCGCCTCGCCGAGGAACGGATCGCCGGCTACCGGAATTTTGCCAATAAGCTCTGGAATGCAACGCGGTTCGTCTTGATGAACCTGAACGGCAAGTCAGATCCGAAACCTGTCGCCAAACGGTCCCTGCCCAATCGCTGGATCATGAGCCGGCTCCAGCACACCATGAGTGAGGTTGCCCGCGCGCTGGATGCGTACCGATTCGACGAGGCCGCCAACCAGCTCTATCACTTTATCTGGAACGAATACTGCGATTGGTATATCGAATGCACCAAACTGGCCCTCGGCGACCCCAATTCGCCAACTGCTGCCGAGACACGAGCAACCATGGCGGAGAGTTTTGAAGCCTTGTTGCGTCTCCTCCATCCGTTCATGCCCTACATCACCGAGGAACTGTGGCAGGCCATTCCCCATCAGGGTGAAAGCATCGCCATCGCCCGTTACCCGGCGCCGCATCAGGAATGGATGGATGAAGCGGCGGAACGTGAAATAGGCATCCTTCAGGACATCATCGTCGGTTTCAGAAACATGCGTAGCGTGCACGGCATTGCCCCCTCCCAGAAATTGCCCGGCGCCATTGTGACGTCAGATGATAGGATCAAGAAACATTTGGACGACAACACTCCATTTATTGCCGGGTTGGCCAAGCTCGGCCGCCTCACCATCAATCCGACTGAAAGACCGGTCCACGCATATACCGGCTCACTCGTCCTCTCAGGCGAACATAAGGTCGACCTCATGATCATCCCACCGGCCGAAACGATGGACATGGCGAAAGAACGCGCGCCGGCGGCGGCGAAAAAAGAAAAACGCCTGAAAGAGCTGACCGCGCAGATCGAACGGGACGAGAAGACGCTCGCCAATGCGCAGTTTCTCTCAAAAGCGCCGCCCAACGAAGTTGAAAAGATGAAAACCCGTCATCAGGAATTCCGATTGGAACGGGAGAGCCTGCTCGAAGAGCTGGCACGCGTGAACAATCAGACTCGAGAACCGAAGTGACCCGCCCACTGCGATTGTCGCCATCGACATTGCGCACGCTCGTCCGCCTCGCCCTGGCCGAGGATCTCGGCGCGGGGGATGTCACGACGCAACGGCTGTTCCCCCGGGCCGTCAAGGCGGAAGGCGCCATCATCGCCAAGCAGACGGCGATCATCGCCGGACTGCCCGCCGCCCGCGCCGTCTTTCGGGCGGTTGATAAGGCCGTGCGGTTTCGCACAAGGGTGCGCGAGGGCGATCGCGTCGAGCCGGGCACGGTCATCGCCGCGCTCTCCGGTGACGGCCGGTCGCTCCTTGCCGGCGAACGGGTGGCGCTCAATTTTCTCCAGCATCTGTCCGGGATCGCCACGCTGACCGGCCGCTTCGTCGAAGCCGTCCAGGGGACGCGGGCCGTGATTTTAGACACGCGCAAAACGATCCCCGGCCTGCGCACATTGGAGAAATATGCCGTCCGTTTAGGCGGCGGCCGCAACCATCGCATGAGCTTGAGCGACGGCATCCTGATCAAGGATAATCACATCGCCCTGACGGGCGACCTTCGCACCGCCGTGCGGGCCGCGCAACGGCGCGCGGGCCGAGCCCGGCGGCCTGTCGAAGTGGAGACAACCAGTCTCGATGAAGTCCGGGAGGCGCTAGAGGCCGGCGCGGATATGATTTTGCTCGACAACATGCCGGTCGCCCGGATCAAGGAGGCCCTGCTTCTGATCGGAACGAGCGCCAAAACCGAAGCCTCCGGTGGCGTCCATCTGCACAATGTCCGCGAGATCGCGGCCACGGGCGTCGATGCCATCTCCATCGGCGCGCTGACCCATTCGGCGCCGGCCGTCGACATCAGCCTGGAGTTGATCCCCCCAGGGAGCTGATCCACTCATGACCCGTCCGAACACCATCTCCGCGCCGTTTGAATTCTCCCGGTCCCTGTTGACCGCGAGGCGCATCGGCGTAAGGATCGACTGTCATCCAATCGTCGATTCGACCAACCAGAGCGCCTTCGAAACCGCGGCTGCCGGCGCGCCGGACGGCACCGTGATCATCGCCGATGCGCAACGGGCGGGCCGGGGACGCCTGGGCCGGACATGGGACTCACCAGCCGGAAGCAATCTGTATCTATCGATCCTTCTGCGCGGGCCGTTTTTCCCGCCGGTCGTCACCAGCCTGCCGTTTCTGGCTGCGATCGCCGCGCGCGATGCCATCCGGGAACTGACCGGCCTGACGACCCAATTCAAATGGCCCAATGACCTCATGATCAACAGCCGCAAAGTGGGCGGCATGCTCGTTGAAGCCCGAAGCGCCGGGGGCAACACGACACTGGCCGTGGTCGGCATCGGCGTCAACGTGAACTGGCCAAAGGACGCCATGCCCGACGAGTTGAAGGCGACGGCGACATCTCTTGAGCAGGAACTGGGCCGACAGATCAACCGGCCCGGCCTGCTGGCCGCGTTGCTGAATCGATTCGATTCCGGCTATGATCGGCTGCGCGACGAGGGGAGCGACTGGGTGATGGACGACTGGAGCCGGAACTGCCTCACCCTGAACCACGCGGTCAGCGTGGAGATCCCCACGGGGACGCTGACCGGCCTGGCCGAAGCGGTCGAGCCAAGCGGCCATCTTCGACTGCGCCATGCGGATGGCTCGATGAGCCGCCTCTCCATCGACGCCACGCTGCAACTCAGGCCGGCCAACAACCGAACCTCGACCCCAGGAGTCACCTAACATGCTCTGCGCAATTGACGTCGGCAACTCCAATATCGTCCTCGGCCTGTTCGATCAGGAGACGTTGCGGGCCCAATGGCGGATCGCCACGCACCACCAGCGCACAGCGGACGAATACGCCGTGCTGCTCACCGATCTGCTGCGGAGCCGGGGCTTCGAGCTGCCGGCGGTCACCGGCGTGATCTTCTCCAGCGTCGTGCCGCCGCTCACGGCCGTCATTGAGGAGCTGACCCGCCGGATCCTCCGTCTGGAACCGGTCGAGGTCACCCATCGACTGAAGAGCGGCCTGACGTTGCGCATCGACAATCCGGCGGAACTGGGCGCCGACCGGCTGGTCAACGCCGCCGCGGCGTACGCCCGGTACGGCGGCCCCGTCATTATCGTCGATTTCGGCACGGCGACCACGATCTGCGTCGTCACGGCACAGGGGGAATACCTGGGCGGCTCCATCGCGCCCGGCGTCTGGACCTCGGCCGAGGCCCTCTTTCAACGGGCGGCGAAACTGCCCCGCATCGATCTCGTCCGTCCCGACCGCGTCATCGGCACCAACACGGTCACCGGCATGCAGGCCGGGATCCTGATCGGGTTTGCCGGTCTGACCGGCATGTTGATCAGACGAACCCAGGTGGAATTGGCCCAGATTAGCCAATCGAAGGCGCCAGCTCGCGTCGTGGCCACGGGGGGATTGGCCGCACTGATCGCCCCGGAGTGTCCGGAAATTCAGGAGGTCTGTCCAACCCTGACACTGGAAGGGCTGAAACTGTTGTATGCCTTAAACCGGCCGGCCGGCGGCTGATTGTGCTTGGTGAAACAGACCGAGCAGAGTCTTGACAACCCGCAGGAAAAGTTGTTACTCTACGTTAGCACTCACAGACATAGAGTGCTAAGCCCATCGGAACACAGATGAGGGAAAAGAGTAAAATAATTATTTAAAAACAAGACGTTAATAATTATGGACGCACTCAACGATCGTTTCAAAGACATTCTCAATTCAGTGGTCGTCTACCACATCCGGCTGGGAGTACCCATCGGCTCCAGGACGATTATGAAATTGAGCGAAATCGGTTTGAGTCCGGCCACGATCCGCAATGTCATGGCCGCCTTGGAAGAGTTGGGATATTTGACCCATCCGCACACCTCCGCCGGCCGCGTGCCGACGGATAAAGGATATCGCTTCTACGTGGACAGCCTGTTGCATGACGTGATGGGCCAGCACCGGCGATCGGCCGTTCCCGCTGATTGGCCGGGGCGGGACAGCGCCGCCGACGCGCTGCAAAATGCGTCGCGGCTGCTGTCGAGGATGACGCACTACGCCGGGGTGGCGCTTGCGCCCCGCCTGTCGCAGCGAACATTCAAGCACATCGAGTTTGTCCGCCTCCGAGCCCGCCAGATCCTCGCCATCTTCGTCTCGGAGGACGGCTTGATCCATCACTCGCTCTTTGAACTCGACCGCGACCTGGCCGATCGTGAACTGGCCCAGATGGCGGACTACTTGAATCAGCGGTTCGCCCACCTGCCGTTGCCGACCGTCAAGCAACAGATTCTGCGGGAGATGCGCGAGGCCAAGGAACGGTATGATTCGCTGCTGGGCCAGGCATTGGAGCTGGGCCGCCAGGCAATGGAAACCCAGGGCGACGGCGGCGGAGAGCTGTATGTGGAGGGGGCGACCAACATGCTTTCCGAGATCACCTTCGCCGATCTGGATGAAATGAAACAGCTCTTCAGAACGTTTGAAGAAAAATACCGGCTGCT
>JBGPIL010000176.1:0-4590 GCA_041484905.1 Nitrospiria bacterium | reverse complement strand
TCGTCCTCGCCCGGATGAAACAGTGCTTTCCCAGATCGGCACCGCGGTCTTCGGGGCCGGGTTGCCCTATGTGCTGCTCCAGATTTCGACGGCGCTCATCCTCCTTCTTGCGGCCAACACCTGTTATACCGGCTTTCCCCGGATGGCGTCGCTGCTCGGTCGCGACAAATTTCTTCCCAAACAACTGGCGCATATGGGCGACCGGCTGGTGTTTTCAAACGGGATTATCATCCTCGGCACGGCGGCGGCTCTTCTGCTTCTCATCTTCCAGGCCGATACCCACGCCCTGATCCCGCTCTACGCGGTGGGGGTCTTTTTGGCCTTCACCATTTCACAGGTCGGCATGGTGATTCATTGGCGGAAGGCGCGCGGCCCGGGATGGCACTGGCGGGCGGCGCTCAATACCGTCGGCGCCTTGGCTACGGGCGTGGTGTTGATCGTGGTCGCGTCGGCAAAATTCGTCCACGGGGCGTGGGTGGTGCTGGTCGTCATTCCCCTGCTGGTCTGGCTGTTCATGACGATTCACCGCCATTATCGCGATGTCGACTGGCAATTGAAAATCAGTCCCCACGCGTCATTGGGGGCGCTCAACCATACCGTGGTGGTGCCGATTCCCGGTATTACCAAGCCGGTCTTCAACGCGCTGCAATATGCGAGGACCCTGTCGCCTCGGGTGCGGGCTGTGTATGTCAGCCTGGATGATGAGGAGACCAAGCAGGTCCAGGCGCTCTGGATGCAGTGGAACCCCGGGATTGATCTGGTCGTTCTGGATGCGCCCTACCGTGCGATTGTGGGGCCGCTGCTGGAATATCTTACGGTTGTTGACCAGGAGCGTTCCGACGATCTGGTGACCGTTGTCCTGCCTGAATTTGTGCCACGGCGCTGGTGGCATCACTTCCTGCATAATCAAACGGCGCTGCTGCTCAAAGGCGCGTTGCTTTTTCGAAAAAATGTGGTCGTCATTGACGTTCCGTACCATCTTCACCAGTAACAACGGACCCATGGCCGGAACACGCGCGAAGACCACGAAGACCCTAAAAGCCCCTGGTGGCGCCAGGCGGCGGCGCAAGCCGGCCGGCGCCTCAACCGGCTTGCTGGCCACCGAGCTGCTCGTATCCGATGGAGAAGCACGACCACCGGCAGTAGCCGAGCTCTGCGAGGCGATTTCCAAAGACGGCGCGGTGTTGGCCTCGTATCGGGAACCCTACGGCGGCCGGTGGCTGATTCTGGCCGCGCTGCCGATCGAGCGGGTCGCCGCCACGCCCTATCAGCGCAATCTCTCCGACATGCATGTGCGCAAGCTGGAGGCGGTGATCAGCAAGCTCGGCCGTTTTCTCGATCCGATCATCGCGGTGAGGATTGTGAAGGCGCAAGCGGCCAAAGTGGATGAATCGGTCGCCTATTGGACGCCGAACGGCCACCATCGCCTCTCGGCGATGAAGCAGCTTGGCGCCAAGAGTATTACCGCCATCGTCGTGCCCGAACCGGCCGTGGCCTATCAGATCCTGGCGCTCAATACCGAAAAAGCGCACAACCTGCGCGAGCGGGCGCTCGAAGTGATCCGGATGTACCGCGAGCTGGCCCAACTCGATCATGTGACCGAAGAGCATTACGCGCTGGAGTTTGAAGAGCCGTCGCTCATTACGCTGGGCCTGTGCTATGAAGCGCAACCGCGCTTTTCCGGCGGCGCCTACCATCCGATCCTCAAGCGCTGCGATCAATTTATCAAGAAACCGTTGCATGACGCGATCGCGATCCGCCAGGCACGGGCGGGGGCCGTCCGGGCGCTGGACGAGCAGGTCAGCCGCCACGTGGAGGCGCTCAAGCAGAAGGGCTTGACCAGCCCCTACCTGAGAAGTTTTGTCGTCGCCCGGCTCAATCCGATTCGCTTTCGCCCCAAGGACGCCGAGCCGTTGGGGTTCGATGAGGTGATGGAGCGGATGGAGAAGGCGGCGGGCAAATTTAACGCCGAGAAGATCAAGATGGACGATCTGGCCCGCTCCGGCGGCACGCCGGAGGGGGTGGAGTAAGATGACCGGCGGCGCCCCGGATGAGGCGGGGTGACGATGACCGCCGCCGTGCGCGTGGTCGGCATATCAGGGAGTTTGCGCCAGGACTCCTTGAACACGAAACTGCTTCGCGCCGCGATGGCGCTGTTGCCCGACGGCATGACCGGCGAGATCGCACCCATTGGCGATCTGCCGCTCTATAATGCGGACATCGATGCCCCCCGATCGGAACGGCCCGCACCCGTGCAGCGATTTCGCGATGCGCTCGCGCGGGCGGACGCGCTGGTGATCGTCTCCCCCGAGTATAACTATTCGATACCCGGCGGATTGAAGAACGCCATCGATTGGGCCTCGCGAGGAGAGGATTCGCCCTTGCTCAACAAACCCGTTGCGTTGATGGGAGCGACGGCGGGTATGTGGGGGACGGTCCGGATGCAACAGGCGTTTCGGCCCGTCTTTCAGTATCTGAATATGCAGCCGGTGAACAAGCCGGAAATCTTGGTGGCGCAGGCGCCACAGAAATTCGACGCCGGCGGACGGTTGATCGATGAAATGACCCGGCAGCTCATTGCGCAGCAGTTGCAGATATTGAAGGTGTTGACCCTTCGATTGAAAAATCGATAACGCCGATCACGCCTCGAAGCCCAGCGAACTGTTGATAGAACGATGGCAAGGGCCGAGCGTCGATCTGACACGTGAGTAGTGGGCACAGCCCGTACGGCGATGGGGGTTGTCAGGGGGAGAGGAGCACACTCCCTGATGAGATCGGGGGGAGATTCCGACTCTCCACCCGTTCCCCTCATCGGATGTACGTTGCGTACGGCGATGGGGCCGGGACGTGGGGAGAGAGCAGTTCTTCCTATCCCACCTCGAGCTCAGCGAACTGTTGATAAAACGATGGCAAGGGCCGAGCATCGATTTGACATGCGAGCCAGTGGTAGATCACGTATGGGCGATGGGGGATTGTGAGGGGGGAGAGGAGCATCTCCCCCATGACTCTAATTGGCCGAGTGTCGGTTTGACACGCGAGCCATGAGTGCAACACGTATGGCGGTGGGGATTATCAAGGGGAGCGGCGCCGCTCCCCTTGATTTAAATATTTGGTCTGTAAAAAGGATTCGTCCCGGCGGCGTGATCGGTCACATCCAGCACTTCTTTGATGTGCGGGAGTTCCCGTTTGATGAGGCTGGAGATCCCCTCTTTGAGCGTCAGGGTGGCCGAGCCGCAGCCCTGGCAGCCGCCGCTCATTTTGATATAGACGACATGTTCCTTAATGGCGATTAAGGCCGCTTCGCCGCCGTGGCTGGCCAAGCCGGGATTGATCTGGTCATCGAGCAACTTCTGAATCTTTTCTGCATCCGGCCCCGTGGGGGGCTCGCCAGCCAGCTCGGGCGGCAATTCCGGGGGACGGGCGTGAGGTTTTGACGCTGTCTTGATCACAAAGCCTTCGCCCTGGGCGCTGTTGGTGTAATCGATCGTCGCGCCGTCGACATACGGCGTGCTGAGCCGGTCAAGATAGAACCGGATGCCGTCCACAGTGACGACCATGTCGTTGAGGCCCGGCGTTTCCTTATCGACCAGGCTCAGGCCGTACTGGGGCGTGCTCTGGCCGTTGGGCGTGACGGTCAGCCGCAGACCGTGGGTCTTGCGCGCCGGGTCGTTCAATACGGCCATGATCTTGTCTCTTGCCTGTGCAGTCATCGTTAACACTGGATAATCATTCTACCATATGGTGTGACGGTCTGTCAGTATGGGGAACATGACTATTTTCGATTTTCGAGTTTCGATTTTCGAATGAAAAGATAATCATTACAGGCACAACAATACTGAACGGAGTTGGCCGTTCAATCGAAAATCGGCAATCGACAATCGAAAATACCCTATGGCATAATAACGCGATGACGCCCCGCACGTTATTCGAAAAAATCTGGGACGCCCATGTTGTCCATGCCGAGGCCGGCCAGCCGACGCTCCTCTACATCGACCGCCATCTTGTCCATGAGGTGACCTCGCCCCAGGCATTTGAGGGGCTGCGACTGGCCAAGCGGCCCGTCCGGCGGCCCGAATTGACCTTTGCCACGATGGACCACAACGTGCCGACGACCGACCGGTCGCGCCCGATCGACGATCCCATCTCAGCCCGGCAGATGAAAGTGCTGGCCGACAACTGCCGCGCATTCGGCGTCACACTGTTCGATTTGACCAGCCCCGACCAGGGGATCGTCCACGTCATCGGGCCGGAGCTGGGGCTGACGCTGCCCGGCCAGACGATCGTGTGCGGCGACAGCCACACCTCCACGCACGGCGCCTTCGGCGCGCTCGCCTTCGGCATTGGCACGAGCGAGGTGGAACATGTGCTGGCAACCCAATGCCTGCTGCAGGATAAACCGAAAACCTTTTTGATCGAAGTCAATGGCAAACGCCCCTTCGGCGTCGAGGCGAAGGACATCATCCTCTCGATCATCGGCCGGATCGGCACCAGCGGCGGCACCGGCATGGTGGTCGAATATGGCGGCGACACGATCCGCGCGCTCACGATGGAAGAGCGGATGACGGTCTGCAACATGTCGATCGAGGCGGG
>JBGPIL010000175.1:0-4591 GCA_041484905.1 Nitrospiria bacterium | reverse complement strand
GGGCGGCGCGCCCCGTGGGCTGTTCCTGGGCCGCTTGGCGGGCGCTCTCGACCGTTCGGAGCGCGACCCGAAGCTGGGCTTCGCCGGTCCGCTCGGCCAACTCCTCAACCGCGTGGCGATAACGATCACGGCTGTGAAAATCCATGCGTGGGTACACGCCGGCCGGATCCCGCGCGAGGACCTGCTCGATCAAGCTCACGGTTTCGACGTACTCGATCCAGTCCAGCGTCGAGCACAGCCGTAAACTGGTGACGGCGTTCGCGATCGCCACTTGGGCGGTGGCCTGCCGGGAGTGTTCCGTCCGAATCGCCGCCTCCTCCTCTGTCGCTTGCACTCGGAGCCGTTCGGCCAGCGCCGCGCGCAGCGGTGCGGCCGATGGACCATATTCGCGGATCCGCTGCAGCAGTTGAACGATGAAGGCGGGGTGGAGGACTGCGGGGAGGGGTGGGAGCGGGGAGCCATCGGGGGCGGTGTCGAAGTTCGCGAGGTACCGATCGGCTTCGAGCCGGGCCGTTCTCCCCTGGAGTATGTCCTCGGCCAGCCGACGCAGGTTTTCGATGAGCGCCAGCTTGAGCATGCTCGGCCACGCCCAGAGTTCTCCAATCGTGAGCGGCGCCACGGTCTGGTACGCCACGACGAAACGCGTCAGCCGGTGGCGGTCCAGACGGCCGTCGCTGTGGCGGATGAGGTCCAACGCCATGGCATAGATGCGTGCGGTGCCCGCCAGGTCGCGGGAGGCGAGCTTGGGAAGTTCAAGGTAGTACTGCCGGGGAAGGGTGTGGAGGATGCCCCGAATCTCGGTCTCGATCAGATGAAAGTTGTCCAGGAGCCACTCCGCCGCGGGGGAGACGGCTTCGCCGCGGTGGACGTCGTCGGCCATGGTCCGGTAGGCCTCGCGCAACACCCGCGCGTTGCTTTGAAGGCGGGGAAAGAACTGCTGAGCGTGGCGGCGGGGGTTGCGTGTGAGCGTAAAACTGGCCGCGAGCCCCTTGGCGCGCTCCTCGAGCCGCTCGATGTTGAGGATTTCACCGCGCAGGGGTGGCTCGGTCGTTTGCCCGTTCTCCATTCCAAACAATCCGAACAGCGTTTTGAAACGATACGGTCTCACGAGCGTCTCTCGAGGCTGAACGGGGGATCGGCGACCATCTGTCCGGACTCGTACACCCGCCCATCATAGCAGGAACACGGGGCAGGAATACGTTTGCAATTCTGTCGGATGTTCGTCAATAGCAACACACGGTTATTCGGGCATTTCGCGGCCGTTGTCACGCACACGCGTCGACTGGATGGCGTTGACTCTCATTATCGAACGCGACTATATTCAACAGCCTAGGCGGGGAACGATGTATGAAGCACAAACTGTTGTGGGCGTTCGCGGGCCTGATCCCGGCCGTCCTGATCGGATTGATCATCATCGGGACGGCGTACCGCTGGACGCCCGTCGTCCCCGACGGAATGCCCGGCCGGCTGATCGAGATCGAGGGAACGCGGTTGCGGGTGCTTCAGATCGGGAGCGGGCCGGATCTTCTTTTGATCCACGGCTCGCCCGGACTGATCGAGGACTGGGCGCCCATCATCGATCGGCTCGCGACCCGTTACCGGATCACCGCGTACGATCGGCCGGGCCAGGGCTTCAGCGAGATCCGCGGCGACCAGTACCGAATCGAACGCAATGCGGACGTCGCGCTGGCCCTCATTCACACGCTCAAGCTGCATCCTCTTGTCGTGGGTCATTCCTTCGGCGCCGCGACGGCGCTTGCGCTCGCGATCCGGAATCCACCGGAGGTCCGGGGCTACGTATTGGTCGGCCCCCTGGCCTATGAGTACGGCGCAGTTGATCCGCTTGCACGCATGATCGGTCTTCCCTACATCGGGCCCGGCTTGGCCGTCACCCTCGGGCGGTGGTTGGGCCCGCCGAAGTTTCGAGACGGGATTCTAGAACGCTTCTCGCCCAATGAAGACCGGATCCCGCCGGGCTTTATCGATCTGCGTGTCCGCGTCTGGACCGAGCCCAAGGTGCTCGTCACACTGTCGCGAGAACGGGTCACCCGCGATGCGAGCCTCCGCCGAATCAGCCCCCATTACCCCGAGATCCGCGGCAAAGTGTACATCCTTCACGGCGCCAACGACGCGGATCTTCTCGACGGCGCGCGACGGCTCGGCCGAGACATCCCGAACGCCCATCTGCGGATTTTCGATGAGACCGGCCATTTTATCCAGTTCGCGCATCCGGATGACGTGGTCACCGCGATCGAGACAGCGGCAGAATAAAATAAATCTGTCCCTATTTCTGCAGAACAGGCGACGAACAACCCGGCGCTTGGGATGTTGGTCAGCTCCCGACACAAGTCGGGTGCGTCGGGACAACTTGAATCTTTCCTAGCTGACTGCTACTATACACTCTAGGAACATGATCGCGAAGCCCTTCAACTATCGGATCGTTTCTCTTCTTGCCCCGCTCACGTTGAGCGCTCTGCTTGGTGGCCAGGCATTCGCCTGTCTCTTTCCTTCTTCGCCCATGGAGATGGGCGAGGGCCGCTCCATGGCCTGCTGTGAACAGCACTGCCGGGTGGAGACCACACCGCGAGCCGCGCAACAGGCCTGCGAGCAAAGTCACGCGGCCATCAGCCAACACCAAGCCCTTACCAAGTCGTCGATCTCCTTCATGACTCTGAAGGATCTTCCGAATATAGGTGTGTACTCGACATACGATCCGTTCGCTCCCCCCGTCATGTCGAGTCTGCTCCTGATCACTGCAGACGCTCTTGCTCCGCCTGGCCATACGGTTGATCTCTATCTCTTCACGCATTCCCTCCTGATTTAGACCCACCCTCCATTCGTTGGTTTGACGCGCCGGTTTTGCACCAGTCCGTCTGGTGCTCGAGCGACCATCAATCGCACCATCGATATTTCTGATTGATGACGAATGAAAGGATGGCGTTTTCATGAATAGCAGAGATGTCACAATCATTATCGCGGCCCTCATGGGCTGTCTGGTCTGGCCGACGACCGCTCAGGCCATCGCTTCGGGAGAGGAGTCTCCAGCGCCGCTCACCCTGCCGGCTCTGATCGAAGAAGCTCTGCGCGGTAATCCGGAAATTCTTTCCATGCGTCAGCGCTGGAACGGCGCCAGAGAAGAGATTCCGCAGGCCCGATCGCTTGATGATCCGCAGTTGAGCATCACGCAATGGGCCATTCCCTCCAACTTCAATCTTGGTGGCGCCGATGAAACCTGGATCGGACTCGGCCAGAGTTTTCCCTTTCCCGGCAAGCGGTCATTGAGAGGACAGATTGCCGCGAAGGCCTCGGAGGCCGCAGAGCAGGACTATCAAGCCAAGGTTCGCGAGATCACGGCTCGCGTGAAGACCACCTACTACCAATGGTATGTGGTCCAGAAGGCCAGCGCTCTTCACCTGGAACACCAGGCGCTGCTGGAGGAGTTCATCCAGATTGCCAATCAGAAATATGCCGTCGGCCAAGCCTCCCAGCAAGATCTCCTCAAAGCTCAAGTCGAACTGTCCAAGCTCCACGGCAGTCTGCTGGTGCTTGAGCAGGAGCAGGTCTCGGCCCAAGCCGAACTCAATGCGTTGCTCAATCGCCCGCCGCAGACGCCGCTGGGGAAACCTGAGGAGCTGACCGTTCATCCCTTGTCCCTCACGTTGGATCAGCTTCAACAGCAGGCACTTCACGAACGGCCGGAGCTGAAGGCGGCTGTCTTGACCATCGAAAAAAGCGAGCGCGCCGTATCCCTGGCAAAAAAGAATTACCTTCCAGACTTCATGGTGGAGCTGCAGTACTGGGACGTGCACACCGGCGCGGATAAATGGATGGCCACGGCCAAAATGACTCTGCCGTGGATCTTTTCAGCCAAATATGACGCCCGTCTCCGCCAGGCGGCAGCGGAAGGAGAACAGGCGAAGGCCGACTATGTGACCATGCAGAATCGGACGTTGCTCCAACTGCAGGACCTTTTTGCCAAGATCAAAACAACCGAGCAACTGATTCAGGTCTATCAGGGCGGGGTGCTGCCCCAGGCCGAACAGTCATTGGAGGCGGCCCGCATCGGCTATCAGCATGGCAAGGCGAGTTTTCTTGATTTGATTGATAGCGAACGGATGTTACGCGACCTCCAACTGGAGTACTACACCGCCCTGGCCCAGTTTGAACAACATCTCGCCGAGCTGGAACAAACAGTGGGAACAACCATCTCATTTTAATGGGTGAAATGCTTGAAGCAATCCGAACCGAAAGGAGCCACACCATGCAGATGAACACGAGAGTCACCATTGCCAGTGGTATCGTCATGGCCCTGATCCTGTCCGGAACCTGGTGGTACGTGGCTCACCGGCCACAGCCGTCAACGACCAAAACAACAATGCCGGATGAGATGCCCGGCATGCAGATGAACGACGGCGGCGGCAAGACTGCTGTTTCCTCCATTGGAGGTGGGGAGGGGCAGGCCCAGGCAGCCGTGATGGTCTCTCCGGCCCGCCGGCAGTTGATCGGGGTCAAGACCGAGACCGTTGAAGAGCGCATTCTTGAAACCGTGATCCGCGCCGTGGGTACGGTCGACTATGACGAGCGGCGGATC
>JBGPIL010000174.1:0-4611 GCA_041484905.1 Nitrospiria bacterium | reverse complement strand
TGTCCACACGCGAGGATATTCTGACCGTCATCGGGAAAATCACCAAGGCGCTGGAGCCGTTTTTCACGATCGAGGAGGTGCCGATCGCCGTCGAAACCAGCATCGGCGTCGCGCTCTATCCGGAACACGGCGTGGATGCCGACACGCTCATCCAGCGGGCGGATATCGCCCTGTACGCGGCCAAGAAATCCGGTTCCGGCCACGCCCTCTATTCCCAGGAGCTGGATCCGTACAGCCCGCAGCGGCTGGCGCTGCTGGCGGAATTGCGCGACGCCATCGAGCAGCACCAGCTCGTGCTGCACTACCAGCCGGTCATCGACCTGACCACCCGGGCCGCATTCGGAGTGGAGGCACTGGTGCGTTGGCAGCACCCCACACGGGGGATGATTCTGCCGGATCAGTTCATCAGCCTGGCCGAGCAGACGGGACTGATCCATCCGTTGACCCGGTGGGTGCTCGAAACGGCCATGCGACAGTGCGTCGAATGGCAGCGGGCCGGTCTCGATTTGACGATGTCGGTCAATCTTTCCGCCAGGAACCTGGTCGATCAGAAGCTGCCCAAGACGGTGGCGACACTGTTGCGGGCCAGCGGCGTGGCGCCGCAACGGATCAGGGTGGAGATCACCGAAAGCGCGATCATGACCGACCAGGCCGGCGCGGGTAAGGTGCTGGCCAAGCTCGGCGGCATCGGACTCCGTTTGTCGATTGACGATTTTGGGACCGGTTATTCCTCGCTCAGCCATCTGCGGAAAATGCCGGTTGATGAGATCAAGGTGGACCGTTCCTTCGTGAGCGGCATGAACCGGAGCGATGACGACGCGGCGATTGTGCGCTCCACCATCGAACTGGCGCACCATTTGGATTTGAGGGTGGTGGCCGAAGGGGTGGAAACCCAGGACGAGTTGAACCGGCTCATTGAGATGGGTTGCGACGCCGCGCAGGGCTACTATTTCAGCCGCCCGCTTCCCCCGGACAAGCTCGGCGAATGGCTGCGCGACTCCCCCTGGGCCTCAGCCTGGACCTGAGCGGGGCGCCGCCGGGCACGACCGACTCGACCGACAGGCGAGCACGTTTTCCCCGCTTGTTGACAGCAGCCGTGGCGATGATTTAGTGTGACCGCGTATCGATGGAACCGTTGCATCGCCGCACGTGGCTCGTCCGCCTCACACTGGGGCTGACACTCTATCTGCTCCTCTTCTCCGCCTTCGCGTTGTACCACGCCTACGCCAACAATGAGCTGATCGACCCGCACGGCTGTCAGATCGGCGAGTGGGTGCAGCACGGCCAGACGGCCGTGATCGCTCTTGCGCTTGTCGCGTCCACGCTGCCCGTCGTCAGATTCCTCTCCTGCGCGTCTCCACACGTCGCGCCCGTTCTGCTGGTCTTCGGCCTCTCGGCCCGCGCCCCTCCGCCCGCACTCCGCTAATCCCGTCCATCTGATTTTCTACCGGTTGATCAGACCGGAGGAGTCACCTTTGTTCTCGGGAAGGAGTTTTTTATGCGGAGGTTTGCTCTCTTTGTTCTGTGGTGTCTGGTCATGACCACACCGGCCTGGGCCCAGTCACCATCTGTCGTTGGACCGGTCCGGTCGGTCAGCCAGCAAGGGCTGATGCTTGATTTGTCGTTGGATGTGCTGGCCGCGGCCGCTTATTTTTCAGACCAGCCAAATCTAAATTTCGGCGGCCACGATCCGAACAGTCGCGGCTTCACGCTGGAAAATGTGGAACTCGCCCTCGGCGCAACGGTCGATCCTTATCTTCGGGCCGACGCCAATATCGTATTCACGCTGGACAACGGCGAGTCCTCGGTGGAGGTGGAGGAGGCCTACTTCACCACGCTTGCGCTGCCCTATCGATTGCAACTGATCGGCGGCCAGTTCGTCACGCGCTTCGGCCGGATCAACCCGCAGCACCCGCACATGTGGGATTTTGCCGATCAGCCGGTGATTGCCAACCGCCTCTTCGGCCCCGACGGCCTGCGCAATCCGGGGGTGCAGCTCTCCTGGCTGGCCCCCCTGCCGGTCTATCTGGAATTGATCGCCAGCGCGCAGAACGCCAACGGCGAAACGGCGGCCAGTTTTCTCTACAACGAGGGGGAGGTGGTCGGCGGCTATACGCTAATTGCCCGGGATGTCCACCATGCCAGTGATCTGCTTTATATGGGGCGCATCCGCACCGCCGCGAACCCGGTTGACACAATGGAGATGGTCCTGGGCGGCTCTGCGCTGTTCGGCCCCAACGCCAGCGACACCGATGCGCGCACCGAGATCTACGGGGCGGATTTCTACGCCAAGTGGCGGCCGTTGAGCGCCGAACGCGGTTTTCCATTTGTCGCGTTTCAGACGGAGGGAATGTGGCGCCATTACCAGACGCCGGGCACTCCGCTGCACGATCGCGGCCTGTATGCCCAGGCGCTCTGGGGGTTTGTGCCCCGCTGGGTGGCCGGTGCCCGTGTTGAGTATGCCAATGGGGGCGACGGCACCGATCCGCTGCGCGACCATCGGCTGCGCGTCTCACCCAACGTCACGTTCTATCCCAGCGAGTTTTCCAAGTGGCGGCTGCAATACGACGCCGATCTCGCCCAGCACATGGGCGGCAAGACGGGGCACGCCGTCTTTCTGCAGGTGGAGTTTTTGATCGGGTCGCATGGCGCGCACACGTTCTAACAGGACGCACAACCGACGAAGGAGTGGCTTCATGACACGATGGATTATGACCGTTGCACTGTTGTTGTCCGGCTCGGTGCTGCCCCTTGTAACGGCGGTGATACCGGCCGCAGGCGCACCGCTGAAGATTGTCACCACGACGGAGGACCTGGCATCGATCGCCCGCGAGGTGGGCGGATCGTCAGTCGAGGTGCAGAGCCTGACGCGCGGCACGCAGGATCCGCATCATCTCGAAGCGCGGCCGAGCCTGATCCTGAAAGCTTCCAATGCCGATCTCTTCATTGAAATGGGGGCGGAACTGGAGATCGGCTGGGCGCCCGCACTGCTGGTCGCGGCCAGAAACCCGGCCATTCAGCCGGGCGCGCCGGGCTTTCTTGATACGTCCGCGGGAATTGAAATGCTGGAAGTGCCCACCGGCCGGGTCGATCGGTCGGAGGGCGATGTCCACCCGATGGGGAATCCGCATTATCATCTTGACCCGGAGAACGGCAGGCGGATCACCGACGCCATTGCGGAGAAGCTGGCCGCGCTGCGGCCCGCACAAGCGGCCCAATTCGACGCCAATCGGAAGGCATTTGTCCAGCGATTGGATCACGCGATCGCGCGCTGGACGGCCGCGATGCAGCCCTATCGCGGCGCCAGGATCGTCACCTACCATAAGAGCTGGAGCTATTTCACCCATCGCTTCGGCCTGCAGGTGGCCGGCTACGTCGAACCGAAGCCGGGCATTCCGCCCACGCCGACCCATTTGCAGCAATTGATTCCGCTGATGAAGCAGGAGCGGGTCACGCTGATTCTGATGGAGCCCTACTTCAGCCACGACGTGCCCGATCTGCTGGCGAGGGAGACCGGCGCGGCCGTGCTGGTCCTGCCGCCGTCGGTCGGCGGCGCGGAGGGCGTGACCGATTATATTGGGCTGTTTGACTATCTCGTCGGCCGGTTGTCGGCCGCCTTGGCAAGAAAGGCAACGCCATGATCGCGCTGCTGACCGTACCCTTTCTCCGCCTGGCATTAACTGCCGCCCTGCTCCTGGCCGTCTTGCTCGCGTACCTGGGTGTGCATGTCGTGCGGCGTCGAATTGTGTTTGTCGATCTGGCGATCGCGCAGCTCTCCGCCGTCGGCGTGGCGCTCGCGATGCTCTTTGACGTGGAACCGCTGGCCGTCTCGATGGCCGTCACGCTGATTGGCGCCGCGCTGCTCTCCCTCCCGGCGGGGGAGCGGCGCGTCCCGCAGGAAGCGATCATGGGGATCGTCTATGCGGTGGCGTCGGCTGTGGCGGTGTTATTGATCGCCAAGCTGCCGCATGGGGAGGAGGAAGTGGTCAACCTCTTCTTCGGCAACCTGCTGGCCGTCACGCCTGGCCAGATCGGTTTGTTGGTGATGCTCTCCGGCGTCGTGGCCCTGTTTCATTGGCGGGCCTGGCCGTATCTGACCGCCGAACCGGACGCGGTGTCGGCCCGGGGACGCCGGGGATGGAACCTGCTTTTTTATGTGACGCTTGCGCTGGTCATCGCCGTGGCCATTCGGACGGCCGGCGTGCTGCTGGTCTTCAGCGATCTTGTCATCCCGGCCGTGGCCGCCGTGCTGCTGGCCGATCGATGGCGTACATGGTTGATCGTTGCCGTCATCATCAGTATGGCCGGGAATCTCACCGGTCTCTGGGCATCGGTGCGGGGGGATTTGCCCACCGGCCCCGCCATTGTCGCAGCCCTGGGTGGTTGGCTCGTCCTGGCTGCTCTGTGCCGGGCGGTGATTCAGAGAAAAAAATAGGGGACGGGACGATTTGACTTATGGTGCAAACTGGATTATACAGAGGAGGTCATGGAGCACAACGTCGGCGGGATTGATCGGGCGTTTCGGATTGGCATCGGTTTTCCGGCGTTGGCAGTGTGGTGGCCACCGATGACTGGTTGCTGAAGGTCGTCTTCGGCGTGGTGGCGGCGGCC
>JBGPIL010000173.1:0-4634 GCA_041484905.1 Nitrospiria bacterium | reverse complement strand
GGGCTTCGCTGTAGGCGTCGGGCACCCACGTGTGCATCGGGGCCAGGCCGATTTTCGTCCCGTAGCCGATGAGGATGAAGACGAAGGCGAGCTTGACGATCTGGGGATCCAATTGGCCGGCCACGCGCAGCAGCTCCGTCACGTTGAGCGCGCCGCTCACGTCGCCCAGGGCCCTCACGGACGACGAATACATCAGCACGGTGCCGAACAGCGCCAGCGCGATGCCGACCGAGCAGAGAATCAGATATTTCCAGCCGGCTTCGAGCGATTCCCTCCGCTTGAAGAAATTGATCAGGAACGTTGTCGCGAGCGTCGTGCCTTCGATGGCGACCCAGAGCAGGCCCAGGCTGTTGACCAGGACGGCCGCCACCATGGCGAACATGAAGAGATGGAACAGACAATAATACCGGCCGATCCGCCTGGGTGTGATCGTCCCGGCGGCCACATAATGATCGAGGTACGTCCGGCTGTAGAGGGCAAACATCAGGCCGATCACCGTCATGATCAGGAGGATGAAGACCGTCAGGCCGTCCACGGAGACGAGGTCGTGATAGGCCAGAAACGGCCCGCCGTCCAGGAGGCGCGCGGCCACGCCGATCGCACCGCCGACGGTCGCCGCCATGGCCGCAAGCGTCACGGCATGCAACGTCGCCGGCGCGCGCAGCCAGAGACTCAGAACCGCGGCGACCAGCGGAGCGGCCAGCAGGATGGCGATTGCGCTCACGGGAACACCGCCTTCGCTTCAACAAGCGCCGAGATTGGCAGGAGCCAATCGAGAGAAACCACCGGCAGCAGCAACCCGATCACAACCATTGCCGCCAGGTTGATCCCGAGAGCCGACGTCATCAATCGGTCGGAGCTATACGTCACGGCCAGGCTCTCCGATGGCGCTTCACCCAGCGTCATCCGTGAGAGCGGCGCGATCAGCGTGGCAAAGGCCAGCGCGAGGAGCGCGAGAAAAAGATAGGCAATCCAATGCTGATACCGATAGGCGGCCGTCGCGATCAGGATTTCGCTTATGAAGAGCCCGAACGGAGGCAGGCCGGCCAAAGCGACACCGGCCAGGAAGAGGCCGCCCCCGACGGCGGGTGCCTGCCGCCACAGGCCCGTCACCCCCTGGATTATCTTGTGGCCGTGGCGCAGGAGGACCATCCCGGCGGCATAAAACGCGGCCGATTTGGTCAGCGCGTGGTTGAGCATGTGAAAGAAGCCACCGAACACGCCGATCGGCCCGCCCACACCGAACCCGATCAATACGATTCCCATATGCTCGATGCTGGAATAGGCCAGCAGCCGTTTGTAATCGCGCTGGATCAACATGAAGATCGCAGCGATCGCCATCGACAGCAGCCCCAGCCCCAGCATGATCGACCCCGTAAAGACCACCCCGACGGCCGGGTCGACGATGCTTTTGAGCCGGAGGACGGCGTAGAGCCCCAGGTTGAGCATCAGGCCGGAGAGCATCGCGCTGATCGGCGTGGGCGCCTCGGCGTGCGCGTCCGGCAGCCACGTGTGCATGGGGGCCACGCCGGCCTTCGTGCCGTAGCCGATCATCACGAACACAAAAGCCATTTTGAGGACAACCGGATTCAATCCGCCTGAGGCGGACCCAGCGGCGCGATGCAGCGCGGTCCAACTGAGCGCCTCCATCCCCACGCCCAGGACGTGCTCCGACGTGTAATAGACCAGGACCGTGCCGAACAGGGCTAAAGCGATCCCCACAAAATTCAGGATGATGTATTTCCAGCCCGCTTCGAGCGCCGCTTTCGTCCGGTCGAACCCGACCGAGAGGGCGGCCGAGATCGTCGAGCCTTCGACGGCGATCCACATCAGCGCAATATTATCGAGATTGACCGCGAGCATCATCGCGAACAGAAACAGATCGAAGTAGACGAAGAAGCGCCGGTAGCGCGGAAAATTCAGATGCCCGCGCGAGAGTTCCTCCCCCATGTAGCCGACGGCATAGAACAGCGCGGTTCCCGCCACGAAGGCCAGCATGAAATCCATAAACGCGCTCAGCGGATCGGTATGCAGGAGCGATCCAACCGCCACCTCGTCACCCGCGGCCACGCTGCCGACGACCGCGGCCATCGCCGCCCACAACACCACGGCATGCGCGAGCTGAAGCCGCTCCATCACTGGCCGCGTGCGCACGACGAGGCTCAACAGGCCCGCGGCGAGCGGCGCGGCGATCAGGATGAGCAGGGCGGCGTTCATGCGATTTCCTGGGCGATTTCCGGGGCTATTCCTTCAACCCTGTCAGTTTGGTCGTGTCCACGCTGTCGAACGTGTCCTGCAGGCGATGGGTATAGACCCCGATGATCAGGGCGGCCACGAGGACGTCGAAGAAGACGCCCAGCTCCACGATCAGCGGCATGCCGTACGCCGAAGCCGTGGCGCCCAGGAAGAGGCCGTTCTCCATCATCAGAAAGCCCACGATCTGCGTGATCGCCTTTTTTCTTGAAATCATCGTGAAGAACCCGATCAGGACGATCGCCAGGGCGATGGCGAGCGAATCGCGGGTCAACAGAAAGCCCAGCTTCGCAATCGGCTCCGTGACGGAGAAGGCCAGGATGACCAGAGCGCCGCAGATCAGCAACGACGGCGGGATATTGATGACAAACTCGACCTCCCGCTTGACGTTGACCCGTTCGATCACTTTTTTCAGGATCATCGGGATGGCGATCACCTTGATGGCGATGGTCAGCAGCGCCGCGATGTAGATGTGCGGGCTGCCGGTGAACCACGCCACCAGCGCGGCCGTCACGGCCAGAAAGAGGGATTGGAGCGCGAACAAGTCGACGCAGGCCGAGAGCCGCCGCTGCGCCACGATGGCAAAGGTCGTCAGGAGCAGCAGCATCGAGCAGAGATTGATCAGTTGTGAGCCCAGATCGGGATGAGATACCGGCATCGTCAGCCCCTCAGAATGTAGAAGAAGATCAGCGCCAGCAGCGCCAGGATAAACGCCACGCCCAGCAGGTCGGTCACCCGGAACAGCCGGAGCTTCGCGAACATCGATTCGAACACGCCGATCACCACGGCCAGCACCGACACCTTCACGGCCCAGGCGCCCACGGCCAGCGCCATCCAGGCCGGCTCAGGCTACGTGGCGATCCCCCACGGCGCAAAGACGTTGCTGAGCAGCGTCAAGAACAGGAGCAGTTTGAGTGCCGAGGCCCATTCGATCAACGCCAGATAACGGCCCGAATATTCCAGGACCATCGCTTCGTGGATCATCGTCAGTTCCAGATGCGTGGCCGGATTATCGACGGGCACGCGCCCGGTCTCCGCCAGCGTCACGATGAAGAGCGCCGCCAGGGCCATCAAATGCGGCGGCGGATCGGTCACAATCCCCTGCATCAGGGCCGTGTTGTGCACGATGGTGCTCAGGTTGGTCGAGCCGGCCGTCAATCCGACGGCGAAGATCGACAGGATCATGGCCGGCTCGGTCAGTGAAAAGATGATCGCCTCGCGGCTGCTGCCCATCCCGCCGAACGCCGAGCCGGCATCCAGCCCGGCCAGCATGAGGAAGAACGTGCCCACGGTCAGGAGCGAGACGACCGTGATGACATCGCCGGCGAAGTTGAGCGGGATGCGGGAGAGGAAGACCGGCACCAGGAGGCTCGCGGCGAAGGTCGACGCGAACAAAATATATGGCGTGGCGGTAAACAGCCATGACGTATTGTTCGAGACGACCACGCCTTTCCGGAACAATTTGATCAAGTCCGAATAGGGCTGCAACGGGCTCGCCCCCCGGCGGCATTGCAGCCGCGCCTTCACCTTCCGGATCAATCCAATCACAAACGGCGAGACGAGGAGGACCAGCACCGCCTGTGATGCCGTGATGATGAGACTGTCGATCATATGAGCTCCATTGTAGGGGCTCGCGTCGCCGGTATTGGATGTGGGGGCCCGTGCGGAATCGACATGGCGTCCTCCGATGCCCCCACTCCCCTGAGCCTCCCCCTCACGCTCGCTTTGCTCGCTGGGTGGGTATCTACGCTCAACTGACCCATAAGAGCAGCACCAGTAACGTGATAAAGATGTAGGACAGATAGAGGTGCAGGCTGCCGGCCTGGACCACGCGAAGCCGCTCGGCCGCGCGATTGAAGAGGTTGACTACGGGATCATAGAGATGCTTCTGGAACGTCGGTTCCAGGCTCAGTTCAAACCGGGTCCGCTTGGCGAAGTAGCGCGACTCTTCCAGCATCTCGGTCTCGACCTTGACGGTCGGCCGGTAGATCATGCTGAAAACCTGCCTGATCGGCTGGGCGAAGCCGGTGGCCGTGTACTCCATCCGCGGCTTGAGATTGATCCCGCAGCCCCAGGTGTTGTAGACACGCCGGCGCAGCCGGCCTCCGATGACCGTCACGCCGAGCAGGGTCACGGGCACGATCACGGCTAGTAGGATAGCGAGCACGGGCGTCGACATGCTGGAGAAGCCCGTCCCCAAGCCCGGCGCCAGCGCAAACCCTCCTTCAGTGACAATCTTCCCGGCGATCGTGGTCTCCGTGAACCCGGCCGTCACGCGATCCAGCAGCGGTACTACGACAATTGTTTGGACTGATAGGTAGAGAGTCGTGTAGGGAATGAGTGTTATTTAGATTGGATTTGTCGTTGGTAGCTGTTTCTTT
>JBGPIL010000172.1:0-4661 GCA_041484905.1 Nitrospiria bacterium | reverse complement strand
GTTTCTTTGGCTGGCTTCTGTGGTGGTGAAAGGGCTCAACGCGCTTGGCATCAAACGCACGCAGTTTCGGTTGGTCGATTACGAGGTCTATGACGAATGGGTGCGGTCCCGCCTGACCTCTTTCTGGGCGGCCGTGCGTTACATGGGGCCGTGGGTCGACTTGCAGACGATGCCGGTGATCAGTTATCTACGGGCATTCCGGCTGTTGTTTGCGTACCGGCCGGCATGGGAGACGGTGGTTTGTCCAGTGCTCATCATCTACGGCCGCAAGGCGGAGCTGGCGGAGTCGAAACAAGGGCAGCCGGCCCCGCCCCACAGTCGCACGCGCGTGCTCGACGCCGGCCATTTTGTGCTGACGGACAATATGGCCGGAGTGGCCGGAGCGATCGAGGAATTTGTCAGGAACGGACTGCCGACGGCTAGCTTTTGACCGTCGACCGCTGGAGATTACTGGCCTGTCCCAGCAGGGCAAAGGTGAAGATCAGCCACTTCGACGGGTCGAAGTTGTACCACTTGGGGCCGTTGCGATAGTCCCGCTGATAGGCATGGTGGTAGTTGTGATAGCCCTCGCCGAACGTGATCAGCGACACCCACCAGCTGTCCCGGCTTGAATTCGCCTGGCTGTGCGGCTGGTCGCCCCACAGGTGACAGACGGAATTGATGCAGAAGGTCGAGTTCAGGACGAGAAACATTCGCCCCACGCCGGCCAAGAGAAAGCACCCGAGCGCTTCACGCCAGCCGCCGTGGAAAAAACCAACGAGCAACGGGAGGGCAAACCCGGACAGCACGATCGGCACGTAAAACCGCTCTTGCCAGAGCAGCAGCGGATCTTTCCGAAACTGCGCCTCGTATTTGTCGTCCTTATAGGGGTCTTTCGTAAAAAGCCAGCCCACGTGGCTGTACCAGAAGCCCCGCATGGCGTTGTAGGGGTCGGCATCTTGATCGACCTTGGCGTGGTGGCGCACATGATCGGCCGACCATTTGATCGCGGTGTTTTGCAGCGCCCAGCCGCCGGCGATCAGCAGCGCAAATTTGAGCCAGGGGTGGCATTCGAAACTCCGGTGGGAAATCAGCCGGTGGTAGCCCACTGTGATGCCCAGACCAGTCACGACGTAGAGTATGCCGAACAGAGTCCAGTCCACCCAGGTATAGTTATAAAGGTAGCCGAACAAGGGGACGCCGATCAGCGCCACCAGGGTGACAAAGGCAAACTGCAGCACGACTGAATAGTCGAGCGTTCTCACAAGTTGTGACGGTGCAATCGTATCGGTTGTCATCTCATTCACGCTTGTAACTCCTCCATCGAGAATCGAGTGGTGCGGGCTGCGGACAATCGATACACAGTATACCACATCCCCATTGACTAGAGGCAATTTTTGCCTGACGGGTTTTACTGGGTTACAGGGCAACAATTACAGTGGGTTAGCGTGCCTGTTGCTCAGCGTGATACGAACTGCGGACCAGTGGTCCTGATTCGACGTGGCGAAAGCCCAAGCGTAATCCTGTTTCCTTCAGCTGAACAAACTCATCGGGATGATAATAACGGCTCACGGGCAGGTGGGCCTTCGTCGGTTGCAGATATTGCCCCAGCGTCAGAATGTCACAGCCGTGCTCAACCAGATTGCGCATAACGGCTTCGACTTCCTCAACCGTTTCGCCTAACCCCAGCATCAGGCCGCTTTTCGTGACCAGGCCGGCCGCCTTTGACCGCCGGAGCAGTTCCAGCGTCCACTGATATTTGCCCTGCGGCCGAACGGGGCGATAGAGCCGGGGCACCGTCTCGGTATTGTGATTGAGAATGGCCGGTCTGGCTTCAAACACCGCATCCTGAGCCGCGTGTGAGCCTTTGAAATCGGGGATCAGTACTTCGATCGTGCAATCGGGCGATGAGGCCCTGATGCCCCGGATCGTCTCGGCAAAGATTGCCGCCCCGCCGTCTTCCAACTCATCTCGATTGACCGACGTGATCACGGCATGACGTAACCCTAAGGTCGCCACCGCTTCGGCCACCCGGCGCGGCTCGTCGAGATCCAGCTCCGCCGGCCGGCCGGTCTTCACCGCGCAGAAGCCGCAACTGCGCGTGCAGATCTCGCCCAGGATCATGATCGTCGCCGTCCCCGCGTTCCAACACTCCCAGACGTTCGGGCAGCGCGCCTCTTCGCAGACGGTGTGGAGCTTGAGCGAGCCGACGAGCTGCTTAAGCTTGAGGTAATTGCCGTCACGTTTCGGCGTGACCTTGAACCACTCCGGCAACCGACGGCCTTCAGACGGCTGCGGAGTTTCAATCTGAATGAGAGGAATCATCAATAACCTTGCTCAGAGATGTATCGCTTCCCCGTAGACCGCCGCGGCCGCTTCCATGACGGCCTCCGACAGCGTCGGGTGGGGATGGACACTGGCGCGTAACTCCTGCGGCGTTCCTTCCATCGTCTGGAGCAGGACCGCCTCGCCGATCAGCTCGGTGACTTCGGCGCCGATCATCTGGACACCCAGACATTCGCCGGACTTCGCATCAGCGACAATTTTGATAAAGCCCTCCGTCTCGCCCAGCGCCAGCGCCTTGCCGTTTGCTTGAAACGGAAACTTGCCAACCTTCACGGTGTAACCGGCTGTTGCGGCATCAGCCTCCGACAGCCCCACGCTGGCCACCTGCGGCTGGCAGTAGACGCAGCGGGGAATGTGGCGGTAGTTGATTGGTTTGGCCTCCTTGCCCGCCAGCCGCTCAACCACGGTCACGCCTTCGGCCGACGCGCTGTGGGCCAACAACGATTTGCCCGCCACATCGCCGATGGCGTAGATGCCGGAGACGGTTGTCTCCAACCATCCGTTGGTGACGATATTCCCCCGCTCAGTCTTGACGCCGAGCGCTTCAAGCCCCAGCCCTTCGATATTTCCCGCGCGTCCGGCGGCCAGGAGGAGTTGATCGCAGTTGATCGTCTGCGATGCCGAGCCCGCCGATTCGATTTGGACAGACAATCCGCCGTCGGCTGGTTTGATGGATGTGACTTTGCTCTTGGTCTGGGCGGTTATTCCTTGTTTTTTGAATGCCGTCTGGAGTGTTTTCGAAATCTCCTCGTCTTCACCAGGCAGGAGACGATCCAATGCCTCCACGATTGTCACCTGCACGCCGTACGCGGCGAATACATAGCCAAACTCGACGCCGGTTGCCCCACCGCCAACGATCACGAGCCGACTGGGCAGCGGATTCAATTTCAAGGCTTCATCGCTCGTGATGATCGACCGGCCATTCGGAACAATGCCGGGCAATGGTTTGTTGCGTGAGCCGGTGGCGACAATCACTGCCCGGGTGGTCAGTTCCGTACGTGTGCCCGCCGCATCAGTGACTGTAATACGATCTTTGGCCGAGAATGATGCCGTGCCTGTGAAAAGGTCAACCTTGTTCTTCTTGAGCAGCTGTTTGACGCCGCGCGTGAGCCGATCGACCGCCTGTTGCGCCCGGTCGACCGCTTTGCCGAAGTCAGCTCGGAGATTGTCGTACTGAATGCCGTATTCTTCGGCCCGCTTGATGAGCGAGAGCACTTCCGCGTTGCGAATGAGCGCCTTGGAGGGAATACAGCCCCGGTTCAGGCAGACGCCGCCGACGTCGGCTTTTTCGACGATCGCGGTCTTCAGCCCGAGCTGCGCGGCCCGGATCGCGGCCACATAGCCGCCCGGCCCCGCGCCGATGATGACCACATCATACGTCGGTTCCGCCATGGCTTGCCGTCAGGGCAGGAGCAGCCCCGTCGGCTCCTCCAGTTCATGTTTGAGGGCTTGCAAAAATTTTGCCGCCTGCAGGCCGTCCACGACGCGATGATCGCACGAGATCGTCACCATCATCCGGCGGCGGATCGCCACGCGGCCGTCCACGACGACCGGGGCCTGTTTGATCTTGCCGATTGCCAGCACGGCCGCTTCCGGCGGCGTGATGATGGCGGAAAACTGCTCCACATCCGCCATGCCGAGATTCGACAGGCTGAACGTGGCGCCGGTATATTCGTCCGGTTGTAGGCGGCGGCTCTTGGCCCGCTCGAAGAGCAGCCGGGCTTCTTCGGCGATCTGGATGAGCCCCTTGCGCTGGCAGTCCCGAATGACCGGCACGATCAGTCCTTCCTCAAGCCCGACGGCCACGCCGATGTGGATCGACTGGTGGTAGTGGATGGCGTTGTCTTGGAACGATGCGTTGAATTGGGGAAAACGGGTCAGCGTAATCGCCAGCGCCCTGACGATCAGATCGGTGATCGTGACTTTGATTGGCGACTGCCGGTCGGCCAGCTCGGCCTTCATCGTCAGCGCCCGCTCCATGTCGACCTCATTGGTGACGTAGAAATGAGGCACCGGCGCTTTGCTCTGGATCATTTTTTTAGCGATGGTCTTTCGCATCTGGCTCATTGGCCGGGCTTCATAGGCGGGCACGGCGGCCGCCGGCGCCGCCTTTTGGGCGGCGAGGATCGCTTCGACATCCTCTTTGATGATCCGTCCGCCGGGCCCGGTGGGCGTGATCGTGGCCAGATCGAGCCCAGCCTCTTCCGCCATCCGGCGGGCGAGGGGAGAGGCTTTGATTTCAGAGGAAGGTGGCTGGGTAGCTGGGTGGCTGGGTGGCTGGACTGCCGGATTCTTGGGTTTTTGGACTGGTTTCACAGATGGTGGAGGCAAGGATG
>JBGPIL010000171.1:0-4683 GCA_041484905.1 Nitrospiria bacterium | reverse complement strand
GTGCGCGGCAAGCGCGTCGGAGAGGCGATGACCATTTTGAAGTTTACGCCGAGACACGCGGCGAAGGTGGTCGAAAAAGTGTTGAAATCCGCCGTGGCCAATGCCGTGCAACGGGAAGTCGGCGATGTCGATGCCTTGTGGATCAGCAAGGCGTGCGTCGATCAGGGCCCAACGTTGAAACGGATTCAGCCGGCCCCACAGGGACGCGCGCATCCGATTAAGAAACGGACCAGCCACATCACGCTGGTGGTGACCGCGCGCCCGGCCGGCGCCTCGAAAAGCAAGGGGAGCCGTCATGGGACATAAAACCCATCCGGTCGGGCTTCGGCTCGGCTATAACCAGAACTGGTTGTCGCGCTGGTACGCGGAAAAGGATTACGCGACGCTGTTGCACGAGGATCTGACAATTCGCCGGTTGGTCAAGGCCAAGCTCAAGCATGCGGGCGTGTCGAAGATCGAGATCGAGCGGTCGGGCAATCAACTGAAGCTGACCATTCATACCAAAAGCCCGGGGATCATCATCGGCCGCAAAGGGGCCGAAGTGGACAAACTGAAGGCGGAGTTGGAAGCGCGAACCAAGCGGCAGATTTACATCAACATTCGGGAGATCAAAAAACCCGAGCTTGAAGCGCAGCTGGTGGCCGAGAGTATCGCGATGCAACTGGAAAAACGAATCGCCTATCGCCGCGCAATGAAAAAAGCGGTGGCGGCGACCATGCGGCTGGGTGGCCAGGGCATCAAGGTTGCCTGTGCGGGCCGTTTGGCCGGGGCGGAAATCGCCCGGACGGAATGGTATCGGGAGGGGCGGGTGCCTTTGCACACCTTGCGCGCCCATATCGATTGCGGGTTTACGGAGGCCGTGACGCCGCAGGGGAATATCGGTGTCAAGGTGTGGATCTACCGGGGCGAGGCGCTCCCCGAATCGTTGTATGAAGACGAACTGCCCGGGGTCGGGGGGCGGCGGTAATGCTCAGTCCGAAAAAAGTGAAATATCGGAAGATGCAAAAGGGACGTATGTATGGGAAGGCCTATCGGGGCAGTCAGCTCGTGATGGGGGAATACGGTTTGAAGGTGTTGCAGCCCGGGTGGATCACCGCGCGTCAATTGGAAGCCGGGAGAATCGCCATGACCCGCTTTATCAAGCGCGGCGGCCGGATCTGGATCAGGGTGTTTCCCGACAAGCCCGTGTGCAAGAAGCCCGCGGAGACTCGGATGGGCAAGGGCAAGGGCAGTCCGGAATTGTGGGTGGCGTCCGTGCGCCCCGGCCGGGTGATTTATGAAATGGACGGTGTGACCAAGGAAGTGGCGACCACCGCCTGCCGGCTGGCTTCGCACAAATTGCCCCTGGCCACGACATTTGTCCAGCGGAGCGCGGTGTAATGGAATTGGACACACTCCAGCAACTGAAGGAATTATCGGCGGAGGATCTTCGTCAGCGGGCGGGCGGGATTCGCAAGGAGCTTTTTTCCCTTCGGGTTCATCAGGTATCCGGCCGGGTGGAGCGACCGTCGCAATTTCGAGAGCTGCGACGGCAATTGGCCCGCGTGCTGACACTCCTGAGCGCCCAGCCGCCCGCGTTGACGCCGCCCGCGGCGGTTGCCAAGAAGAAAAGAGGACGGCAGTGACGACGGCACAACCTGAAGCGACACAGGCTTCGCATACGCAGACGATCATGGGCACGGTGACGACATTGTCGGGGCAGAAAACAGTGGTGGTGTCGAGCAGCCGGCGGATTCGGCACAGGAAGTACTTGAAGGTCATCTGCCAGGTCACGCAGGTGAAGGCGCATGATGAGCTGTCCCAGTGCGGTGAGGGCGATCTGGTGGAGATTCAGTTGACTCGACCGATCAGCCGCACCAAACGGTGGCGGGTCGTGCGCGTGATCAAAAAAGCCGTGATTCTCGGCGCGGTTGAGGCGGCGCCATGATTCAAGCCACCACCATGTTGGACGTGGCCGATAACTCCGGGGCCACGCGCGTGATGTGTTTCCATGTGCTTGGCGGCTCAAAACGCCGGTACGCATCGGTCGGGGACGTGATTGTGGCGGCGGTCAAGGAGGCTATTCCCCAGGGGTCGGTCAAAAAAGGCGATGTGGTCAAGGCGGTGGTGGTCAGAACGGTCAAGCAGATCAGGCGCAGCGACGGCTCGTTTATTCGATTCGATCGAAATTCCGCCGTGTTGTTGAACCCCCAGGGTGAGCCGTTGGGGACGCGTATCTTCGGGCCGGTCGCGCGCGAATTGCGGTGGAAAAAATTTGCCAAGATTATTTCGCTCGCGCCCGAGGTGTGGTAGGAGATGCCGATGTCGGACATGACGGCCTCAAAGCTTCGAATCAAAAAGGGCGATACGGTCGTGGTGATCGGCGGACGGTCCAAAGGCCGCCAGGGCAAGGTGTTGACCGTTGACCGTGTTCGACATCGGGTCGTGGTGGAGAAGGTGAACATGATCAAGCGGCACGTCCGGCCGTCACGAGACAGCAAGGGCGGCATTATCGAAAAGGAAGGGACCATTCACGTGTCGAACGTGATGTTGGTCTGTCCCGAATGCGGGAAGCCCGCCCGGGTCGCGATCCGCCGGCTTGCTGACGGGCAGCGATTACGCATGTGCAAGCGGTGCCGGGAAGCGGTCGAGAAGGCCAAAACAGCGTGATCGGACGAGCCCTTACGCACGACCTGATGGTGTAACGATGGCACAGACAGCGACAAAGACGACAACAAAAGCGACGCCGAAATCCACGGCCAAACAACGCGGCGTTTCAGGTTTGAAGGTCTTTTACGATGAAACGGTGGTCAAGGCCTATTTGGATGAAGGCCGCTACGCCAACCGGTTACAGGTGCCCCGCTTGAAGAAACTGGTCGTCAATGTCGGCATGGGTGAAGCGGTCCAGAACGTCAAGCTGCTGGATATCGCGGCGGATGAACTGTCGACGATTACCGGGCAGCGTCCGGTGATCACCAAGGCCAAGAAGTCCATCGCGGGATTCAAAATCCGCCAGGGGATGCCCATCGGCTGCAAGGTCACGCTGCGGGGCAAGCGCATGTATGAGTTTGTGGAGCGGTTGATCCATTCCGTGCTGCCGCGCCTGCGGGATTTTCGCGGGGTGTCTGGCAAGGCGTTCGACGGACGGGGCAATTATACGTTGGGATTGAAGGAGCAGTTAATCTTCCCTGAAATTAAATATGACGCGGTGCAGACGGTTCATGGGATGGATATTACGATTGTGACGACGGCTGCCGATGATGCGGCGGCCAAGGAGTTGCTCACGCGCCTCGGCATGCCGTTTCGGGAGGGACGATGACCAAGAAGTCCTTGATGATCAAGGCGAATCGACCGCCGAAATTTGCCGTGCGTGCGTATACACGATGCCGGTTGTGCGGCCGCGCGCGCGGCTATTTGAGAAAATTTGCCCTGTGCCGGATTTGTTTCCGCCATTTGAGCCTGCGGGCCGAAATCCCCGGCGTCAGAAAATCGAGCTGGTAAGCGTCCGGCCGACGTGGAGTGAATAACGATGATGACCGATCCCATTGCTGATATGTTGATCAGAATTTCTAACGCGCTGCAGCGCCGCTACCAGACGGTGGACGTGCCGCAGTCCAGGCTGAAAATGCAGATTGCCGCGATCTTGCGTGACGAAGGTTTTGTGGAAGCCGTCAATGTCGTCGCCAAGAAACCCCGGTCGATCATGAAGATCCGCCTCAAGTACCAGAATGACGAGCAGCCGGTGATCCATGGTCTCAAGCGGGTGAGTCGGCCGGGCCGGCGCGTCTACGCCGGCTATGAGGACTTGAAGCCGGTTGAAGGGGGGATCGGTATTGCGATCCTTTCGACGCCGGCAGGGGTGATGACGGATCATCAATCGCGCCGGAGCCGAGTCGGCGGCGAAGTGCTCTGCCGGGTGTGGTGAGACGAGATGTCGCGCATTGGAGCCAAGCCGATCCCCATTCCGAAGGACGTTAAAGTGTCGATTGCGGACGGCGAGAACCGGGAAATCCAGGTACAGGGGCCGAAAGGGCGCTTGGCCCGCCGGTTTGCCGACCGGGCGTTGACGTATGAACTGACGTCCGAGGCCCTGATCGTGAAACGGCAGGGCGATGAAAATGCCGACCGGGCCATGCATGGGATGGTGCGAAGTGAAATCATCAATATGATTCAGGGTGTCGTGAAGGGGTATGAGCGGAAACTGGAGATTTCCGGTGTCGGGTTCAAAGTCCAGCAGCAAGGGAAGCGGTTAAATCTGACGCTGGGTTATTCCCATCCCATTCTCGTGGATATCCCCGCCGGGATCGATGTCGCGATTGAGAAACAAACGGCGCTGACGATTCGGGGGATCAGCAAACACCTGGTCGGACAATTCGCCGCGGATGTCAGAAGCTACCGCCCCCCCGAGCCCTATCAGGGCAAGGGGATCAAGTACCACGATGAACAGATCCGGCGCAAGGAAGGCAAGAAGAGCAAGTAACGGGGAGTGAACGGTGGGTATTGAGCAGACATCGAGACAAGAAGCCAGGGCCAAACGCCATTGGCGCGTCCGTCAGAAGATTACAGGCCTGTCGGGCCGGCCGCGTTTGAGCGTGTTTCGCAGTCACAAGCATATTTATGCCCAGGTGGTCGATGATGTGACGGGCCGGACGCTGGTCAGCGCATCAACGGTGGATCCGGGTTTTCGGACGAAGGAACGAAAAG
>JBGPIL010000170.1:0-4712 GCA_041484905.1 Nitrospiria bacterium | reverse complement strand
CCATCGTCGTGCTGGAGAATATCGTCCGGCACATGGAGCAGGGCGAGGAGGTGCTGGAGGCCGCGATCAACGGTTCGCGTGAAATCGGGTTTACCATCGTGTCCATGACGATCTCGCTGGCGGCCGTGTTTCTCCCCGTCTTTTTCATGGGCGGCATTCTCGGCCGGCTGCTCCATGAATTTTCGGTGATCATCATCATGGCGGTGCTGATCTCCGGGTTTGTCTCGCTGACGCTGACGCCGATGCTCTCCAGCCGGCTGTTGCGCCGCCAGGAAGCGGAGGCGCGCCACGGCCGTCTGTATGAATGGTCGGAGCGCTTCTTCCAACGGCTGTTTCAAGGATACGCCGCAAGCCTGCAGTGGGCCCTGGCGCGCCGCCGGATCGTGATGGCGGTTTTTGGCGCGATGCTCTTGGGCACGATCGTGCTGTTCATCATCCTGCCGAAGGGTTTCATTCCGAACGAGGACACGGGGATGATCTTCGGCTTTACCCAGGGGGCCCAGGACATCTCGTTCGACGCCATGCGGGAGCGGCAGCAGCGCATGGCGGAGATCGTGCGGCAGGATCCCTACGTGGACTCCTTCATGTCCTCGATCGGCGCCGGCGGGCCCAATGCGACCGCCAATACCGGCCGCCTCTTCATCCTGTTGAAACCGAAATCCCAGCGTCCCGATATCGAGCAGGTGATTCAAGAGCTGCGCCCGAAGCTGACCACGGTGCCGGGCATGACCGCGTTTCTGCAGAATCTGCCGGTCATCCGGATCGGCGGCCAACTCACCAAGGCCACGTATCAATACACGCCGCAGGACACCGACACCGCCGCGCTCTACCATTGGGCGGCCATTTTGGAAGAACGGATGCGGACGTTCCCGGGGTTTCAGGACGTGAACAGCGACCTGCAGATCACCAGCCCGCAGGTGTCGGTGCAGATCAACCGGGATCAGGCCTCGGCGCTCGGCGTGACGGCTCAACAAATCGAGAGTGCGCTCTATGACGCCTATGGCGCCCGGCAGGTTTCGACCATCTATGCGCCGACGAACCAATACTGGGTGATCATGGAGCTGGCGCCGCAGTATCAGTTGAATCCCGCGGCGCTGTCGATGCTCTACATCCGCTCCGGCAGCGGCCGCCTGGTGCCCCTGAACGCCGTGGCCGCCTTGACCCCCGGCGTCGCCCCCCTGACGATCGCCCACCTGGGCCAGATTCCCGCGGTGACCATCTCGTTCAACCTGCAGCCCGGCGTGTCGCTCAGCGACGCCGTGGCGCGGGTCGACGCGCTGGGGCGCGAGTTGCGCCTGCCCGTGACCGTGAGCGCGAGCTTTCAAGGCACGGCCCAGGCGTTTCAATCGTCGATCCAGGGGTTGTGGCTGCTGCTGCTCCTGTCGTTGCTCGTCATCTATCTGGTGCTCGGCATTCTCTACGAGAGCTTTCTGCACCCGTTGACGATTCTCTCGGGGCTGCCCTCCGCCGCCTTCGGCGCGCTGCTGATTCTTTTCCTGTTCCACATGGAATTGAACACGTACGGTTTTGTCGGGCTGTTGATGCTGATCGGCATCGTGAAGAAGAACGCCATCATGCAGATCGACTTCGCGCTCGACGCCCAGCGGCGGGAGGGGAAATCCCCGCGGGAAGCCATCGTCCAGGGCTGCCTGATCCGGTTCCGTCCCATCATGATGACGACGATGGCGGCCTTCATGGGCACGCTCCCCATCGCGCTGGGCCTGGGGACGGGCGCGGGGGTGCGCCGCCCGCTGGGGCTGACCGTGGTGGGCGGGCTGCTCGTGTCGCAGCTCGTGACACTGTATGTGACGCCGGTCATTTATCTGGGGCTGGAATCCTGGAAGCAGCGCGTGAAGGACTGGCGCAACGGCCGCCGGCCCCGGCCGCACGCGCCATCGTCCGGCAATGGGTCGGTCGCCACGGAGCGGCCCGCTGCGACAGTGGGCAGGGGTGTTGAGGCATGAGGAAGCGGATGATGCTCGTGAGAGCGGGGACGGTCGGATTGCTGCTCGTCGTGCTGGGGGCCGCGTGGGCGTCCGCGGAGGAAGCGGCCGCGCCGCCGGCGCCGGCTGTGCAGACGTTGCCCGGTGTGCTGATGTCGCCCGGTGTGCTGACGTTGAACGACGCGATCACCCTGGCTCTGGCGCACCATCCCTCTTTGCTGGCGGCCAAAGGGGCGACGCAGGTGCAGCACGCGCTGGTGGGCGAAGCCCGGTCCGACTATCTGCCGCAGCTCAACCTGACGTCCGACTATACGCGGGCGACACAGAATCGCACGACCCCGAACGCCGCGTCGCATGAATCATTTAACGGCTACCTGGCGACGCTGTCCTTGCAGCAGCGGCTCTTCGATTTTGGCAAGACCTGGGCGAGTATCGATTCGGCCAAAGAGACGCTGGCCGCCCGCCGATGGGATGAGGAGACGTCGCGGCAAACGGTGGTCCTCAACGTCAAGGTCGCCTACTACGCCCTGCTGGCCGCCCGCCGCCTCGTACGGGTCGACGAGGAAACGGTCCGCCAATTCGGGCAGCATCTGGAACAAACGCGGGGGTTTTATCAGGCCGGCACGCGGACGCGGTTCGACGTGACCAAGGCGGAAGTCGTCCTGACCAACGCCAAACTCGATTTGATTAAAGCCAACAACAGCGCCGAGGTGGCGAAAGTCACGCTGGCCAACGCCCTCGGCATGCCGGAACGGCCGATCGGGGAGCTGGAGGAACTGCTGGAGTTTAAAAAGTTCGACGTGGAGGAGCCGCAGGCCGTCGGCGAGGCCCTGGGACAACGGCCGGAGCTGCGTTCGTTGTCCTCGAAGCAACGGGCGGCCGAGGCGTCGGTGCGGTCGGCGTGGCGTGACCATCTGCCCGTGTTCACCGGGTCGGCCGATTACACCTATGCGGGCTCGAATCCATTGTCGGGGACACCGGCGCCGGCAAGCGGGCAGTTCCCCCTGGTCTGGAACTGGGAGGCTCAACTGCGACTGACCGTGCCGATTTTTTCAGGTTTTCTCACGCAGTCTCGGGTTGCCGAAGCGCGCGCCAATCTCGATGTCACCCTCGCGAATGAGGAAACGCAGCGGCAGACCGTGCTGCTCGAAGTCCGCCAGGCCTATCTGAATCTTGTGGAGGCTGAGGAACGGGTGCACACCGCCGAACTCGTGGTGCGGCAGGCCGAGGAGAACCTGGAGCTGGCCAACGGAAGGTTCCAGGCCGGCATCGGCACATCGATTGAGCAGACCGATGCCCAGGTGACGCTGACCAACGCGAAGACGACGCAGGTCCAGGCGCTCTACGACTATCACGTCGCCGCTGCGACGCTCGAAACGGCGATGGGACGGCCTGTTCCATGATGGACGGAGAACACGCCGTGCCGGACGCCACGCGGGAGTCGATACTGGCGACCAGGGCGCTGCCGCGTCTTCAGTTCATGCGCCGATGGTGGTTCTGGGGCGGCCTGCTGCTGGCGATCGTCGCGGCTGTTGTGTTATTGCGGGACCGCGCCTCGACTGTCCAGTACAAGACGATGAAGGTCGAGGAGGGGGCGATCACGGCGACTGTCTCGGCCACGGGCAAGGTCAACGCGGTGGTGACGGTGCAGGTCGGCAGCCAGGTCTCCGGCACCATCCAGAAGCTCTTTGTCGATTTCAATTCGCCGGTCAAGCAAGGCCAGGTCGTGGCCCAAATCGACCCGGCGCTCTTTCAGGCCCAGGTGGGACAGGCCAAGGCCAAGCTGGCCACCGATCAGGCCAACGTGGAAAAGGCCGGGGTCATGCTGGTGGACGCCGGCCGGAACCTTCATCGAATGGAGGAGCTGCTGGCCAAAAATCTCGTCGCTCAAAGCGACAAGGACGCCGCCCAGACGGCCAACGATTCGGCCGCGGCCGCGTTGAAGGCCGCAGAGGCGCAGGTGGACGAGGATCGCGCGAACCTGACCCTGGCCGAGACCAATCTGCGCTACACGACCATCGCCTCACCGGTCGACGGCATCGTCATTTCGCGCAATGTCGATGTGGGACAGACGGTCGCCGCCTCGCTGCAGGCGCCCACGCTCTTCACCGTCGCAAAGGATTTGACCGAGATGCAGATTGATACCAGCGTGGACGAGGCCGACATCGGCAAGGTCGGCATCGGGCAGGCCGCCGAGTTTACCGTGGATGCCTATCCGGACAGCCCCTTTCAGGGCACAGTGCACGATATCTACAATCAGGCGTTGGTGGTCCAGAACGTGGTGACGTATGATGCGATTATCCGGGTGAAGAACCCCGACTTCAAACTCAAACCGGGCATGACTGCCAATGTGACTGTTCAGGTCGGCCGTCGGGAGCACGCCGTCAAACTGCCCAATGCGGCCCTGCGCTACCGGCCGTCGAAGGCGCACGCCTCGGCGCCGTCCGGGCCGAAGCCCGGCAACGGGGCCGAAGTCTGGGTCTTGAAGGAGGGGAAGGGCGTGGCTGTCCGGGTCACGCTGGGATTGAGCGACGGCAGCTTTACCGAAGTCGTGGCCGGGGAGTTGCAGCCGGGCGATCAGGTGATCACCGAACAGGTCACCCCGGGAGCGTCCGCACCCTCGACAAGCGGACGGCCTCCGGGCATGCGGTTCTGACGCCATGAGCGCGTTGATCCAGGTTGACGATTTGTGGAAGGTCTACCGGACCGGCGACATCGACCTGGCGGCGTTGAAGGGCGTGTCGGTCTCGGTGGACCATGGGGAGTTTG
>JBGPIL010000169.1:0-4799 GCA_041484905.1 Nitrospiria bacterium | reverse complement strand
GGCCAGACCGGAAAACCGGGGGGGGTACAAGGGGGGCGTGTGTTTGGGTTTTTGGGACCCGGGCGGCTGGGGGGGTGTGTTATGTTTTTGTTAGTACAAACCCCCGCCCGTAAGGGGCGGACGACCGGTCGCCATGCGGTAGAGCGTGCAGCCGAGCGAATAAATGTCCGATTGGTGGTCAACCTGGTCCCCCGTCACCTGCTCCGGCGCCATGTACAGGGGGGTGCCTTTGACCGAGGTGCGGTCGGCCAGCGCATCGCTGACCACCTTGGCCAGGCCAAAATCCATGATTTTGATCTGGCCGTCCCGTCCCAGCATCACGTTGGCCGGCTTGATATCGCGGTGCACCACTTTGTGTCGATGGGCGTAGGCCAGTCCCTGGCAGAGCTGCAGGGCAACGTGCATGAATTCGTCGTGCGGCAGCGGCGCCACCTGCTGGAGGCGCTCCTTCAAACTGATGCCGTCCACATATTCCATCACGATGTAGAGATCGCCGCTTTCGTGTCCGGCATCGTAGACGGCCACGATGTTGGGATGGCTCAGCGACGCGGCGATCCGCGCTTCGCGCAAAAAACTGGAGAGGACTTTCGGCTGCTCCTTGACGCTGGGCGGCAAGACCTTATAGGCGACGACGCGGTTGAGCACCGAATCCTCGGCCTGGTAGACGATCCCCATGCCCCCCTGGCCGATCTTCTTGATGAGCCGGTAGCGGCGCGGTTTGCCCTCGCCGTTGGTCTCCACCACCGTGCTGGCCTCTTTCGGAGCCTCCGCGAGGGCGCGTTTGGCGCTGGAGAGCGCACGCTTGATCAGATTGGTCCGCCCCATGACGTCACGATAGTTGACATCGTGGGACAGAATCCGCTCGTACCACTGCAGCGCGGCCGGGTAGTCGCGTTGTTTTTCGGCCAGCGTGGCCAGTCGATAGAGCGGCTCCATCAACGCCGCCGGTTCGCTGGGCCGGCTGGCCAGCTTCAGATACCGCTCCCTGGCCGCGTCCCACATCTCCTGTGAAATGAACAGGTCGCCCAACAACAGCGACGCCTGATAGTAATCGTCCGATTCGGTATCGACCTTCTGCAACAGTTCGATGGTGCGCCCCTGGTGACCGAGTTCACGGCACAGCAACGCCGCGTGATAATAATGGCCGAGTTTTTCGTACAAGCCGCGCGCCTTCTCCGTCTCCCCCAGCTCTTCGTATAAGGCAGCCGCGTCCTTGAACCGGCGACCGGCCTCCCAGGCCATCGCCGCCTGCTGTCGATCATCCGCTTTCAGAAACAACTCCGCCGCCCGGGCATAGTCCTGTGCCGCCAGATAGCGTTGGGCCGCATCGGCCGGCCGGCCGGCCCGCTCCAGCAGCTCTGCCGCCTGGATGGGCTCGCCCGCCTCGTCAAACAGGCGCGAGGCCGCCTCCACTTGCCCCGCCTGCAGCAGATGCTGCGCCCTGAGCAACGTCGCCCGTTTGGGCTGACCACCCTGTTCATAGCAACGGGCCGCCTGCTCTTCCTCGCCCGCCTGCTCATAGAGCTGGGCCGCCTGCTGAAACCGGCCCGCGGCCTGATGCACACCCGCAGCCTTCCGAAATTCGCCCGACTGCTCGAAGAGGGTCGCCGCCTTGTCGGATTGTTCGGATTGCAGATACAGATCGGCGGCCAGCCGCGCGATGGTATTCACCTCATCGAGACTTCTGCCGGTCCGGTCCTCGGCCGGGTCATGATACCGTTCCCGTTCCTGCTGAAAATGCTGTTCGTACAGCGCCGCCGCCTTTTTGACATCGCCCAACTGCTCGTACAATCTCGCCGCGCGCCCGACCTGCTTGCCCTGCTCGTAATAGGCCGCCGCCTCCGACAGGTGTCCGGCCCGTTCCGACATGTCCCCGGCGGTGGCAAACTGCCCGATGCGGGCATAGAGTTGCGCAGCCTTGGCGAAGTTGCGCTCGGCGTGATACATCACCGCCGCCTGCTCCAATTCACCGCACTGTTCGTACGCCTGGGCCGCGTCGCGCCAGCGCCGAAGCTGGCGGTACAATTGCGCCAACGGCCGGTGGGCGCCGGCTTTCCGATACATCTCGATGGCTGGGTCGTGGTCGCCGATCGAGGCAAAACATTCGCCGGCGCGGCTGTAGGCTCTGGCCCGTTTCCATTGCTTCGCCTGTTTGCGGATTTGTTGCTGCTGCTTCCGCGGGTCCGTCTGTCCCCGGGCGAAGGACGGCGACGCATCCACGGACGACTGATACATCCGGTACAATTTGATCCCGCCGACCACGCACAGAATTCCGATCAACCAGCCGAGCGTGATGTACCACTGGTCTCCCTCCAATAATCGGCTGACCTCGGGGGGCAGTTCCGGCAAACCCGCCGGCGGATTCAGTCCCGTGTTCACACCTGATCCTTCTGGTCGTTCAGATGCAGTTGCAATTCGGCTTCACCCAGACGCAGGATATCGTTGGCCTTGAGCAGCTGGCTGGTCACCGGCAGTTGATTGACGAAACTCCCGTTGGTGCTGCCGAGGTCAATGTAGAGGAACCCCTCCGGGGTCCATTCGATTGAGCCCTGCTCGCGCGAAATTTTGGGGTCATCGATGACCACATCGCCCTTCGTGCGGCCGATGAACATTTTGGTCTGGGTCAATTCGATCCGCATGCCGGTCAACTTTCCTCCGACGACGTCGAACCAGCCCAGCAGGCCCGTTTTCTGATAGCCGGGCGGCTTGGGGACCGTTCTGATCACCGTCGTCTCGCCGACTTCATCCGCCGCATCATCGGCGGAAATCCCCTCGTCCTCTCGAATAAACCGCAGAGCCACTTCCCCAACCCGCAGACTTTCGCCGCCGGTCAGCGACGCACTGGTCATGGGGCGGCCGTTCAGCAACGTTCCGTTGCGGCTCTCCAGATCCCGGGCCAGGTGCCCCCCCTGTTCAAACCGGATGAGCAAGTGTGAGCGCGACACCGACGGATGGCTGAGCACCAGATCGTTGTCCGGCCCCCGCCCGATGGTAAACTGGGATCCCTTCAGCACTATCCGCGCCTCCTGGCCGCCTTCCGACGCCAGCACCAGCGCAAAACGCGGAGAGAGGAAGAAGTCAATCACACGCTCCGGCCATCGATCACCCAGCAGATCGCGATCCTGCGCAGGATGGACATTGACGTCTTCGTACAGCGACAGCTCGATCGATTCCGCTGTCGTCTCCTGCACGATTCGCTGCAATCGGCCGTTGTTGTCGTCATCAATTTCCCGCCAGAACGGATTCCGGCTTTCCAGGAAGACCGGTGCGCCGTTCAAAAAATAGCAGAGCGTCAAACCGGCCGCCTCGTGCACCACCAGTAATGCGTCTCGTTGCACCTGGGCCAGATGTTGTAGAAGGCCGTCCAGCTTGACCACCGCCGACGTGGTTTGAAGGCTGGGCGCTTTTTGCGCCACAACCAGCATGCTCTTGATCAGAATGGGATCGGCCCGCCACACCTGAACCCGCGCGCCGTAGGCCGCGTGCACCAGTTGGAAAAACCGCCGGATCGTCAACGACGACCACTTGGCATTCCACCAACGGGCGGCGGCGTGCAGCTCCCCCTGCACGATGCACAGATAGAGCCGGTGGTTTGATTCCACCACCACTTCGACCCCGCCGACAAACGGCCGTTCCTCCATGTGCAGTTTGTGCAGTTGCTGTTCAAAGATCTCCTGCACGTAGAGTTGATCGGCAATGACGGAATCGACGAGTGGAAACCCCGGATGCGACGCTATGACAGGATCAGGTTGTTGCGCAGACATGGCGCGCCGCTCCCTTCAAAAGGCCGTTGCACTGTTGTAGAGAAAACACCGACTAACCTGTTGATTTCAGTGTAGATGGGGGGGGAATTTCTGTCAAATGCTCAGGCCGCCCGCCGGGGCGTGCGGCCGTGGATCGAGGTCGATCGGGCCGTCAGTCCGATCGCTTGCCGGCAGACCGCAGCGCTCCGTCACCCGCCCCAGGCAGGGAACCCGGGCCAGACTGAACGCGGTGATCACCGTCTGACGGCTGGGCACGCCGAATGTTTGGAGAGATGCCGGCGGCTGGCAACCGTTCCACCACCCGCTCCCGATGCATCGGCTGCGGTGGAACTGACCGGTCCGGTGGACGGTCATCACCGGACCGCGCCTGACGACCGACCCCGTTCGCCCCATTTGCCCCATCTGATCGATCCGGTGAGAGAACCCGCCCAGGCTCCGTTTGATGGTGTTGGTCCTCGGAGCGCATCACCGGGGCGCGATATGAAGGACCGTCGCGCCGCACATCGTTGCCGGGTCGGCCGGACCGTTCCGAGGGATCCATCCGAGGGGTCGTCGAAGAACCGGACCCGTGTCCGCGCAACGACCCGACCGTTCCCGAATGTTCGACGGGGGCCTTCTCGTTGTCGGACCGCCGCGGCTGAACGGTGCCCCGCTCCCATCGCACGGGCTTGATCCGGGCCACCTCCTCGTTTCGAACCCGGTTGTTGCCATCGAAGCGGTGGGGCGGTTGCTCCTGAGGCGGCCGATGCACGTTGCCACCCGGGCCTCGGTGCACCAGGGGCGGAACCTTGCCAACGGGACGATGGTGCTGCCAGCCGGCTTGGCCCACATCACTGGTCCAGCACCAGTAGTGCCACGCAATCGAAACAGGGATCCCGAACGCACCATATGGCGCCCACGCCCACCCTCCCTGATACGGAGTCCAAACCACCCACGCCGGCGCCCACGTCGAACCGGGAATCCACACCCACCCGTACAGGCTGTCCCAGACCCATTGTCCATAGTGGCTCGGAAGCCATCCCCATGAGTCGGCCG
>JBGPIL010000168.1:0-4805 GCA_041484905.1 Nitrospiria bacterium | reverse complement strand
GTCTGGTCGGCGCTCTGGCGATCGGCGTGGCGTTTGCCAAAAGTCTTGCCTATGCGTTGAACTGTCCGCTGGCCGGCGTCAACCATCTGGAAGGCCATCTGCTCTCGGTCCTGCTCAACGATCAGCCGGTCTCGCCGCCCTTTATCGCGCTGATCGCCTCCGGAGGCCACACGAATCTCTATCGCGTGGAGGCGATCGGTTCCTACCGGCTGCTGGGACGGACACGCGATGATGCGGCCGGTGAAGCATTCGATAAAGCGGCCAAGCTACTCGGCCTGGGGTATCCCGGCGGGCCGGTGATCGACCGGCTGGCCGCCGGGGGGAAGGCCGACTGGGTACGCTTCCCTCGCGGCATGTCGGGCCGGCCCGGCTATGAATTCAGCTTCAGCGGGCTCAAGACCGCGCTGGTGCGCCACCTCGACCGCCATGGGCGGCCGACTCCGGAGACGCTGCCCCATCTGGCGGCCAGTTATCAGGCGGCCATTGTCGATGTCCTGGTGGAGAAAACGTTGCGGGCCGCGGACGAGCAGGGCCTGGCTGATGTGGTGGTGGTGGGCGGTGTGGCGGCCAATCAGGCGTTGAGACAACGCTTGCAGGAAGAGGCGGGCGCCCGCGGCTGCCGCCTCCATCTGCCGTCTCCGCGCTACTGCACCGACAACGGGGCGATGATCGCGGCCGCCGGCTATCATCAGCTTCGCTTGGGGCTTCGCTCCGCCGGGGGAAACGGACGCATCGATTTGTCTCTGGGGCCGGTGTTGGAATGGACCGGAGCCTGGGCTGTCGAGCTCTCTCGGAGCGGCCCGCGGGCCACGGCGTAAGGTCAGCGACGGGCCGGCAATACCATCGCTTCCGTCGATGGGGCGAAGTGCAGGATGTGCTGGTACTGCCCGCCGAACAAATTGATGGTGACGTCCCACTGTGTGGAGATAGACACCCGGGTGTCCGTCCGTTTGAGTTCGATCTGATCTTCCGTCACGGGGATCTCCCACTCCCTGGCCGTCGCCATGAGGCGGGTCATGATCTCGTTATCAGAGGTGATGGCGGCCGTGCCCGCCTGTTCCTGAATCTGGTCCAGCATGGCGCGGTAGGCCATCCACGGGGGAAGGTAAAGCAGTGTCAGATAGATGGCGCCGGCGATCAGAAAGAGAAAGAGGAACGTTCCCAGCGTCACCCCGCCGGACTGCCAGGACAACGGCCCCCTTTGCCGCCGATTGACGGCATCTCGCTGGAGTGGATCGGGTACGCGGAAGCTCGGCACGAATGTCTCACCGGCGGTTATAGCACACATTGTGCAGCAACACAAATTGTGAGTGAGGCAATCATAGAAGCAGGTGGCTGGGTAGCTAGGTGGCTAGGGTGGGGAGCACGAGCACTTTCTAGCTACCCAGCAACCTGAGTACCTAGCGACCTTCTTTCCCAGCACGCAATTCCCTTGCGCCGCCACTACCGGTGTGTTATCGTGGCCCGCTGATTGTGTTGATGGCGCGCCACACAAAGCCGGGTTCGTCCTTCCGCCTCACCGGGTGGCGCGGAGGCGTGTTCGTTCTGGCTGGCGCGCTGCTGGTTTGCGCGGTGTTGGCGATCACCGAGCGCGGCGCTTGGGCCCTTGATCTGCAGATCGGCGGCGAATACCGCGTCCGCGGGTTCGATGTGAATAATTTTTTCGACGCCCGATCCGAGGGCGGCTGCGGCACGCCGGCGGGCTCCTGCAACGATAAAGAACGGTTCGCCGATCAGCGCTTTCGCCTGACGACCACGATTACAGCCGGCCTCACGTCGGCCGTCGTGACGCTCGATGCGTTGAACACCTTCGCCGGACTCCGTCCTTCTTCTTCCCTGATCGGGCCGACGCCTCCGGGCGCCGGCACCGGCGATGACCGGTTCGGGACGGGGGGGCTGGGCGGGAGCCGCAACGTGGTCGGCGTGCGCGAAGCCTATCTGAAAATCAACTGGCCGTCCATGACCCTGTTTGCCGGCCGGCATCGGGTGGCGCTGGGGCATAGCATTTTGTTCGATGATGTGGCGGATGGATTCACGCTCCTCTTTCCGTTGTCGTTTGCGCACACGCAGTTGGGCGTCTCTCTGTTGGAATTGGGGACGTCGCCGACGGCCAATCCCTTGGCCCTCGGCGCGGGCGATCGTGCGGAGCTGTATCTTGGGCATGCGCAGGTGCAGCCGAGCCCTGCGCATGCCTTCAGCGTCTACGGCGGCGTGTTGCGGGATCGGGGCCCCGTGCTCTTGAACGGGTTGATCTATGGGTTAGTGGATCAAACCGGCACACCGGAGGTGACGCCGGGCGCCGACCTGTCTTCAGCCTCCGGCACCGTCTGGGTCGTCGGTGTGGCCTATGACGGGGAGGTCGGTTCGTCCACCTTTAATTTTGAGTTCGATGCGCTGCGGGGCTTTATCGACAATGTGCCGTTTGCCAGCGGGCTGAACACCGTTGCGTTGGAGGGTTTTGACTTGCTGGCGGCGCAGCACGTCGATCTGGGGCCGGTGATCGTGGGGTTGACCTTCGTTTACGCGTCCGGCTCAGGCCAGGATGATTTCGGCGAAGTCGGCAAGGGATCGACCGGCGTCAATCTGACCGACATCTCGCCCAATTTTGTCTTGGGCAATATTCTGGTCAACGGTGAACATGTGTCCGACCGGGACGGCTCGACGCTGAATATGGGCGGGTTTCGTGGCGGGATCAATCAAGGCGGGGCGGGATTATTTGCCGTCAAGCTGTCCGTGAACGGCGACGTCCGGCCGGGTTTGAATGTCGAAGGCGCCGTCATCTATGCCAAGACGGTTGATCCGGTGATTCCAACGCTGGTGGGGCCTTCGGCCTGTCCACCGGCGGGGCCGGTCCCCCCCGGCAGTTTGACGGGGTGCAAGGTTGATGACCGTCTGGGGTGGGAGCTTGACCTGAACGTCAACTGGCAGATCGACCCAAATTTGCAGTTCAAAGCCGGCGGCGGAATCCTGATCGCGGATAACGCCTTCTCGGGTCTCTATAATAATGATTTTACAAACTTCGACGCCAACCCGATCACCAAGCTATTCTTCAAAGCGATCTATCGGTTTTAATCTGGCGAGGCATCCCCTCGAACGGGGTCAAACGGGGAGTTACGAACGGCGGATGCTGACGCCGGCCGGTTTGTCCGGCTGATCGGCGTAGAGTTCGTGGGGCAGAGCGAAACTGACTTCTTCCCTGACGGCGTCGACCTCTTCGACGTCCGTCACGCCGAGATCCCGGAAGAATTTCAACACGTCCTGCACGAGATACTCGGGCGCGGAGGCGCCGGCTGTAATGCCGACGCACTTGACCTTCTCCGTGAGCCAGGCCGGATCGATTTCGTTGACGTCGTCGATCAGGTAGGCGGTCGTGCCCAGCGCTTCAGACACTTCCTTCAGACGGTTTGAATTCGAGCTGTTGCCTGATCCGATCACCAGCAGCAGATCGGCCTGCTCGGCCATCTGTTTGACGGCGGTCTGCCGGTTTTGCGTGGCGTAGCAGATGTCCTCGCCGGCCGGCACACGCATCGAGGGAAACCGTTGCTTCAAGACATCGATAATTTCCTTTGTATCATCCACGCTCAGCGTGGTTTGGGTCGTCACGGCCACCTTGTCGGGATCGGGAATGTGCAGCTGTCGCGCTTCCTCGGCGGAGCCGACCAGTTTGATGTGCTCCGGCGCTTCGCCCATCGTGCCGATCACCTCATCGTGCCCTTCGTGGCCGACCAGAATGATCGTGCGCCCCTCGTTGGCGTAGCGGACGGCTTCATGATGGACCTTGGTGACCAGCGGGCAGGTGGCGTCGATGACTTTCAACTGCCGCGCCAGCGCGCGTTCGCGCACTTCAGGGGAAATGCCGTGGGCGCTGAAGATCACCCGAGCGCCGTCGGGCACTTCGTCCAACTCTTCCACGAAAATGGCGCCCTTCGCCTTGAGTTCTTCCACCACGTGTTTGTTGTGGACGATCTCCTTGCGCACATAGATCGGCCCGTGAAAGAGCTGAAGGGCGATCTCCACCACGTCGATCGCCCGTTCCACTCCCGCGCAAAAGCCTCGGGGTTTGGCGAGGATAACTTTGTCCGGACAATGCGGGGCCGGGCGCAGTGAAGAACTCGACATGGCGTCTATGCTAGCCGCTCAACCTCAAATCTGTCAAGCGGTTTGTGGAGAGAAAAGAAGGTGATGGGGTGATCAGGCGATTGGGGGATCAGGAACAACCTCCCAGCGATCCAGTCACCCGGTTACCTAATCACCGAGTTACCCTGTTTATCCCATTTGTTGCAATCGACGCCCGGCCGGTTCTACAATGGTCATGCGGAGAAGGACATCCATGACCGAATCCGAAAAATACCGAATCCAGTGCCCCCATTGCGAGGCGGAACTGGTCGTCGACCGGAAGACCGGGGCAGTTCTCCGGTCGGAGGCCAAGTCGACCAAGCCGGCCGCGTCGTTGCAGGAGATGGTCCGCCGGCTCGATGACCGTCGGCAGGCGACCACCGAGCGGGTGCAGCAGGAACAGCAGGCGCTCAAGGACCGGTCCCGGGTGTTGGAGGAGAAGGTCAAGGAGTCGATGAAACGCGTCGATCCCGACGCCAAGCCCCCACTCCGCCCGATCGATCTGGACTGAACGCGTATCGATCTGGCCGGGTGTTGAAAAGCGCGTTCCTCGGGCAGGCCGGTCAAAAAGCTCCAGCTGCAAGGCCGCAGGGAGCGAGAAACCCGGAGTCCGACCATCTCGCAGAGCGGTGGTCGGATGAGGATTTCGAGCGACTGAGAACGCAGCAGGTGGACTTTTTCAACGGCCT
>JBGPIL010000167.1:0-4816 GCA_041484905.1 Nitrospiria bacterium | reverse complement strand
CTGTTCCCGCGCTTCGTCCACCGATTCATGTTTCGTTGCCAGTCCCAGCATCGTCGTCACCTCCATCTGTTGGTTGTGGTGGTCTGTCTGCCTGCCCCTATCAGGAGAGCGGGACCATAATCAAACCCGCTTCAGGATCATGGAGCGGTCGCCGCGGCCCGAAACCTGGCAGTTGCGCCGCGCGATATGCCTGGGCCGCGGCCAGTCGCGCATCCTGGGCCATCGCCCGCCGGCGCAGATCGTAAAAGCGATCCTGCCGCAGGGCCTCAGCCGAGCGCTCCGGGCAGATCAGCAGCACCGTTGGTTCGTTGCTTCGCTGCACCGGCCCCGACGCCGTGCGCGCCCCGGTCGCCTTCTGAACGATCTGGTCCCACATCTGCTTGGTCCTTTTATCTGGCGTGATCATTTTCTGCATGGTCTGTCTCCTTGTGGTTGATTCATCCTGGCCTGTTCCCGGCGCCGCGCCTCAAGGCGCCGGACTTCCTCCGGGTCGATCACCTCCGGGATTCGCCGGGGTCTCTTCGCCGGCAACAACGGCCAAATCCTGAACCGCCGGCTCATCCGCGGTCCAGCGTGTAGCCCGGTGGACGGCCCTGGCCCGTCAGCCGCAACGACGCCTGATGCAGACGGACACGCCCGCCATGATCGAACGCCGCCAGCGGCCCGACCATCATGGTGATCGAGCGCAGCAGGTCGAACCCTTGCTCAATCGCCGCCTCTGCCGCGGGGTCTCCCACCGCCATGTGGTCGAGGGTGTCGAGTAGTTCCGTCCACTGGTCGGCCAATCGGTGCATAGTCGCTTTCTTTTCACGGTCGGCCGGAAAGAGCTGGGCGGCCCGTGCGCGGAGCAGGTCGACGTCGTTCATCGGTCATCCCCCGGAAAGTAATAACCCTGTCGTCTGATCACTTCTTGAATATGTTGGGTCGCCCGTTCACTGCGTTGTTCTGTGTAGACCTCATCGACCGATTCGCCGCCCCCGTGCAGGTGATAGCCCTGACACCCCGACAAAGTACAGCCTGGTTCCGTGCACCGTCTTTGTCCTGCCACGTGTTGCGCGGCCAGGCCCACAGCGACCACGTGGTCATCATGCCGGCCGGGTTTGTGATCGACCCGCCAGCCGGCGGCTGTCTCGGCGACTTCCAGGCCCAGCAGCTCCCGCCGCAGGTGCTCATGGGGCCGGGACCGCAAGCGGCCCGTGCGGATCAGATCAAGCAACGATCCAAATAACCGGCGGCGCCCTTCTCCTGTGAAGGCGTATTCGATCACCTGTAGCCCCTTCTCCCGCAACCGCTGGGCCAGGAGCACGCCCTGCCAGGGGTCCAGGATGATGGGCGCATGAAAGCGTCGGGCCACCGCCTCCACGGCCACTTCCACATCCGGCAGGTTCACCTTGCCACCGTCCCTTGCCTGCCAGGTCAACAGCGTGTCGATCACCGTCAGGCCCCCGCTCGGCCTGACCACGGCGGCGACGGTGCGATCCTTCGACAGTCCCAAGTCCAGCCCGATGACGGCGGATCCGCCCGCCGGCAGGGCGTCCGTGAAAATCGCGTCCACTTCGGCGGCCGTCAGAAACGCCCCGACGCCTTCAATCCATTGGTTCAGGTGCAACCGGGCGAACACATGGGCGGGCAGCGTGCGTTGTTGCTGGGCCAACCAGGCTGGACTGATCCAGGACGCACATTGACCACGGCTTGAGAACAGCCAGTCATGTTCCGTCTCGGCGATCTTCCGCACCTCCCAGGCGATCGAGGTCTGATCCCATCCGGCACTTGAGATCACCAAGACCCGACACCGGGGCCGCTTGCCGGTCGCACTCCACAAGCTGTCCCACAGTTCCCGCCGGCGCCATTCCGCCAACTCATCGACCGCGATCCAGTCCGGGCGCAACCCGTAGGCCGTGGGGGCATCGGACGCCAGCACCTTGAGCCGGGAGCCGGTCGCCTTCACGATCAACTCTTTCGCCGTGCTCTTTACGCTACCCCGGAGCACGGGCGACCGCTGAAATTTCCCGATCACGTCTTCGTACAGGAGCCGCGCCTGGTCCTCATCCGCCGCGACGGTGTAGAGCTGTTGCCGGGGCGGGCCGAGTATCAATTCCGTGACGGCCTCAGTCCCGATGTCGCCGGTTTTGCTATGGCCTCTTGGTCGTTCCAGGTACACATGGCGATACTGCCCGGAATCGAGCGCGGCGAAGTCCTCCGCCTGCCACGGCTCCATGACCGCACCGAAGGGCCGGCCATCTTCCAACAGGACGGCTTCCTTCCTGAATGCCATCCGATCGGCCGCCCATCGGGCCAGTTGTTCACGGAGCGCCATTGTTGGCCCCTCCGTTGGTCCGCATGGCCGCCAGCTCTCGCACCACGTCCGTTACATCCGCCTGACGCCGCTGCAATCCCAACGTGGTGAGGTACCTCGCCAGCCCATCGGCCAACGCCTGCCGCTCCCGGACGACCGGCAAGAGTGCTTTGCGCCGTTTGTTGACCAACGTCGGCAGCGCCAGCAGATAGGCGTCGATCGAGTCCAGTAGCAGCTTTGACCGCACGGCCAGCTCGATCAACGCGGCCTGCTGGGTGCTGATCGTCTCGCCCCCGCCCAGATCAGCGACCAGATCGCGGCGCCACTGATCCAGCGCCTTACCGACCGACGTTCGGCGGTCGATCAGGCGGCCACCGAGCACCCGAACGGCCTGCTTCATGCGGGTGAGTCCGTGGGTTTCAGGGCGTCCCATCGTGTTTTGCTCCGTTCCGCCGCGTGTCCTGCCGTTTGCTGGCCGTTTGCAGACCATCGCAACCTGCTGACTTTGTGGGCGGTTTATCCTGACCGTCTGACAGTAAGTCAGCGGGTCGGCAGCCGTTTTCCGTGGGTGCTGGTGCGCCGCCCTCCCTCAGCCATTCCTCGATGACCGGCCGCACCCAGTAGATAGCTCTCCCGAAGCGCCGACAGCCCGGAATAAGCCCTTGATCCGTCCAGCGGTAGCACCGTTGACTGCTCACGCCGAGCAACTGTGCCAGTTCGGCCGCCGTCATCAGCGCAGCGGGTGTCGTCATATTCCACCGCCATCTGTCAGGGCTTGGGTTTCGGCCTTTGCCCTGGTATCCTTCGCCACCAGCTCTCGGCCTTGCTGCTGCAGCAACCGTCGCCGGTCTTCAGCCTCCTGGGCCGTTTGCTCTTGAGATGGCAGGGGTTTTGAGAGAGAGGGAAGAGAAAAAGGCTTGGAACCATTCACTTCAAATTCTCTTCTCTTCTCCTTAACTTCAACTTCTGGTACGGAGTACTCCGGGAGTCCTCCGGGAGTAGTCCCGGAGTAGCTGGGGAGCGCGTCATTTCCCATACGGTCACGGCGCAGTCCGGGTTGATGTTGGGCAAAATTCAGGGCGTGTAAATAGTGCAAGCCGCCCGCCTCGAACCATCGGATGTTTGTAAACTGGCTGATCTCTTCCAGGCACCGGCGGATCACGGCCGGCGTCAGCCATTTGATTTTTGGTGCTACCAACCCCTTGATCGTGGCGACCTCCGCCGACATTTTTCCGTGGGCGTTTAGGTTTGGCAGCAGCAGGAAAAACAAGGCCAGCGCCTTCGGCGAAAGCGCCGCCAGGCCGTCAGACCGACTCACGCTGTCCGAGATCAACCTGGATGCCATCGGCCTACCGGGGCGCCCCGGCGGCGAGGAATCGCTCCACTTCCTCAAGCCGGAACCGCAAGATTCGCCCGATCCGCACCGGCCGCAGTTGCCCCTTGACGATCAGCCGGTTGATCGTCGGCAGACTGACCCGCAGGCGATCCACGAGGTCTTGCTTCGTCAGCAGCACTTCCCGTTCATGCGTCACCATCGACCATCCTCCTATGCGTTTTCGCCAATAAAAAAAGCCGGCCGCCGAGTGTTTTTCCCACTCAGACAGCCGGCCCTTGAGCCGATCAGATATGTTCAGCTACGTGCTTCGGCGCAGGCGGTCTCGCCCGCGTGCTACTTTTTCAGTTGCTACAACTCCAGCTTTCACCGTCGGGAGCACGTCGATTGCTTCCTCGACGAGATGCCCGGCGGAATAGCGGAAGGTCTGCCGGATAATGCCGTACCCTCCCGCAACGTCCAAGTAGTGCTCAGCATCCTTTCGCTGTTGGGAGATCGCCTGCTCGCCGGTGCTGGACAGGTCGGAAATGCGCTTCACGCCAGCCGCTCCGTCATCGAGTACCAGCCTTGATTTCATATCCGCCATCGTCAACCGTCGCTCCATTGATTCTATGGCTACACTCTCTCTATAGCACGGAAGATCAATCGAATCAAGAAAAAAATTGCATCCCATGAAAAAAGTTTTCGCCTGTTGCTTTGCAAACGCGCTGCAAACGCACCCCACGACACGCGGCAAAACAGCGCGACACAGTGAGCATCTGGAAACGGGTTGCTGAGGGGCTTTATCGTCGAGAAACGAGACGGGGTGAGACGGGGCGACACAGGGAAAAAGAGCGCCGGGCTGATTGCGAACCAGGCGCTCTCCCAACTGAGCTACAGCCCCATCCCCGATCGTCGGCATTTTACCGAACCCGACTGACGTTGTCTATCCATTTGTCAATTCTGCCAATCAATCCCGGCCAGCTCCAGAAATAAAAAGGCCCGGGGGACCGGACCTTTTTATTTGGTCAATGGTAAATCGTGAATAGGGGGAACGCTATTTCCTCACGCCAGCAACCGGGGAACCAACCGGGACGGGGAGGGCAGGCGGTTGACGGTGGTGGCCTGCGGTCCTTTCTCTCCGTCTTCCACGTTAAACGAGACGTGGAGTCCCTCTTCCAGCTCATCGAACTTCACGCCGTGCACGG
>JBGPIL010000166.1:0-4933 GCA_041484905.1 Nitrospiria bacterium | reverse complement strand
TCATACATTCATCACGCTCCACACATGAAAAATAGGGACACGTCCCAATTTTGCCGAGTATGCACTTTTGCAACTGACCACAGAAAATTAGGACGTGTCCCCATTTTTCCATGAAACTAACCCACTACCGTCCCGTAATCCCACTGGACATTTAAAGTTAAGGGGAGCTGCTCAGCTCCCCTTAACAATCCCCATCGCCGTACGCTTTACTACATACCCATGATTTGGTAGCCGGCGTCGACATAGATCACTTGTCCCGTAATCCCGCTGGACCAAGGGCTGCAGAGGAACAACGCCGTCCGGCCGACCTCTTCCTGGGAAATATTCCGGCGCAACGGGGCTTTCGTCTCCGCCAAATGGAGCATCTCTTTAAATCCTGAAATCCCGGCGGAGGCCAGGGTTCTAACCGGGCCGGCCGAGATCGCATTGACGCGGATATTCTTGGGCCCGAGGTCGGCCGCGAGATAACGCACACTTGCCTCTAAAGCGGCCTTGGCTACGCCCATCACGTTGTAGCGTGGCACCACCTTCTCGGCGCCATAGTAACTCATGGTGATCACACTACCCCCACCACGCGCTTCCATCAACGGCAGGGCGGCCTTGCAGAGCGCGACCAACGAAAAGGCGCTGACGTTCAGCGCAAGCGCGAAGCCTTCGCGGGAGGTGTCGACATAGGCGCCTTGAAGATCGCGCCGATCGGCGAAGGCCACTGAATGGATCAAAAAATCAAGGCCGCCATACTGTTGCTTGATTGCCTTAAAAAACGCGGCGATTTCATCATCCTTAGTCACATCGCAGGGGAGGACGATCTTTGAGCCTACCTCTTGCGCCAGCGGACGGACCCGCCGCTCCAGCGCCTCGCCGAGATAATTGAACGCCAGCTCGGCGCCTTCCTGATGGAGCGCCTGCGCGATCGCCCAGCCCAGACTTCGTTCATTTGCGACGCCGAAGACAGCCGCGACTTTACCGGTCATTAATCCCATGCATGACTCCTTTGAATGGTTCGATGTGGTGCATCATAAAAGAAGAGAGGGAGGAATGTAAATATGGGGGATTTAAAAATCGATTAATCCTTATTCTGCTTTTTCCCGTAATACACCTCCATCAAATACAACCCATGCGCGGGCGCGGGCGGACCGGCCAGGCGGCGGTCGCGGCTCTTGAAAATCTCTGCCATCCGGTTTGGCGGCCAGCGGCCACGGCCGATCTCAACCAATGTCCCGACGATCGTCCGGACCATTTTATACAAGAAGCGATCAGCTTCGAGTTGAATGATCAGCAGTGGCGGTTTACCCATGATCCTACAGGTACGTATGGTGCAGAGGGCCGAACGATCGGCCAGCCGCCGGTGGTCGGCGTTCTGAAACGCGGCATAATTGTGGCGGCCGATCAGATGACGGGCGGCCGTTCGCATCCGCGACAATGACAGCGGGTAGGGGACATGCCAGGCGCGACCATGCTCCAATGCCGGTCGGGTCGGCCCGAGCCATAACCGGTATTCGTATAACTTTCCAACTGCCGACCGTCTGGCATCGAATCCCGCCAGCGCTTCGGCGACCGCCAATACAACAATGTCATGGGGCAGGTGGCGGTTGAGCGCCCGTTGCCAGTTGTTGGCTGGTAGTTTCTTCTCCGTCCGAAGTGTGGCGACCTGTCCCGCGGCATGGACACCGGCATCGGTCCGGCCGGCGCCGGTCACCGTCGCAGGTTTTCCAGTGACGGCGGCCACGGCCGATTCGACGGCCGCCTGCACGGTCGGCAGGTGTGATTGCCGCTGCCAGCCGTGATACGCCCGACCGTCGTATTCGAGCGTGAGTTTAATAATGGGCATAGAAAATTCGTATCCTGCGGATGGCGATGATATGGATGATCAACGGAATGTAGGGGCGCAGCGCGCTGCGCCCCTACGAACGAATTACGATTCTACGGCAGCCTCGGCCAGGTAGCGTTCGACGCCGCGGGCCAGCGCCTCGGCGATGCTCTGCCGGTAGGCGGCTTTTTTCAGGCGCGCCTCTTCCTGCGGATTGCTGATGAACGAGACTTCAGCCAGGATGCCCGGCATGGTTGATTTCATCAGGACATAAAACGGCGCCCGTTTCACGCCGAGATCGACCACGGTGTACCGTTTGCCGACGGTGCGAAGGAACGCGTCATGCGTCTGATAGGCGAGGGAGATGGAATGGTTGATCCGGAAATCCAGCGCCATGTCGTTGAAGATTTGATCCAGGTCGGCCATCTGCGATTCATCCTCGCCGTTTTCGCGGGCCGCCGTGGCGCGCGCTTCCGCATCGGTGGCCTTGCCCAACAGGTAGACCTGCATGCCTTTGGTGCTGCGTTTCGGATGGGCGTTGGCGTGGATGGAGACGAACAGATCGGCCCCGCGGCTGTTGGCAATCTGCGTGCGGTCGCTCAGCGGGATGAAGGTGTCGTCGCTTCTGGTCATGATGATCCGGTGGCCCCGTTGTTCGAGCAGTTTCTTGAGCCGGCGGCTGATGTCCAGGACCACCTCTTTTTCCTGAAGGCCGCTTTTCCCAATGGCTCCGGGATCCTTCCCGCCGTGACCGGGATCGATCACGATTGTCTTGATTATGCGCGGCGCCACGGTTTTCGTCAGGGTTGCGGGTGTCATGGCTGTCGGCTGGGCCGTGAAGAAATCAACCACCACGCGGTCGGGGTGGTCGAGCGTGTACAGGCGGGGCGTTAATGGTGTGTTGGCTGTCTTGACCGTGATCACGGCCGTGGTCGAGGTCGGGGTGGAACGGGAGAGCGTCACGGACGCGATGTGCGGATTCTTGATCGAAACGGTGGACGGCACGGAGGGTGCCGGCGCCGTGTCGAGCAGCGTGAGGCGAAACTCGTTCGTGCCCTCCTTGTGCCGCCATTCATAGGCCGCGGGCCGATCCAACTGGAAGACCAAGCGGGTATAGGTGGGATGAAGTCCGGCGCGGACGGAGCTCAGCGTGGCGGAAGGAGTGACCGATTGGCCGAAGGCGACTGCGGAGCCCGCCAGCATCCAGGCTGCAGCCAAACCCATCCCCCAAGACATCCCCCAATACATCCGATGACGCACCAACTTTGTCTGCATGATGGACAACCGTAGCCTACTGGGGATCAATTGTCAAGCCATTGACTTTACAGACCAATTCGGATAACGTACTGGCCTTGATTCCCGGAACTGGTGGGGGGGGCAGGATGCTCCAGTGGAGGCAATGTGGGTCGTGAACGAACATTGGCAATTATCAAACCGGATGCGGTGAAGCAGCGGTCGATCGGCGCCATCCTGCAGCGGTATGAGGAGGAGGGCTTTCGCATCGTGGAGATGAAACTCGTTCGCCTCACGAAGGCCGATGCCGAGGCGTTCTACGCGGTGCATAAGGCCCGGCCGTTTTTCCAGAGTCTGGTCACCTTTATGATTTCCGGTCCCGTGGTCGTGGTGTTGCTGGAGGGGGAGCAGGCCGTCGAGCGCCATCGGACACTGATGGGCGCGACCGATCCGGCCAAGGCCGCCGAGGGGACGCTGCGCAAACGGTACGGACGGTCGATCGAGGAAAACACCGTGCACGGCTCCGATTCAGGGGCCACCGCCAAGGACGAGATCGCCTTTTTCTTCGGGGCCTCCGCCGCCGCGCGGTAAGGCGTTCGTGCGCGAAGAGAAGCCGTCGATTTTCGAAAATCCGATACCCCGTTCGGCTTGACAATCCCCAGGTGGTTTAGTATCGTGCTTCTCCATCTTTTCAAACATTTTTCACGTGTGCGAACAGTCTCGGAGGCGCGTTCATGAGTCCTGATGACGTCAAATATCATCGCGAACATCAATGGGTCAGGGTTGAGGGCAAGCGCGCGTCCGTGGGGATTACGGATTACGCGCAGGAGGAACTGGGCGACATCGTCTATATCGAATTGCCGGAGGTCGGCGTCGAAGTCGCGGCGGAAGAGGACGTGACCGAGATCGAATCGACCAAGACGACGGCCCCGCTGATCGCGCCGGTCAGCGGACGGATTGTCGAGGTCAATGAGGAACTCAAGGATGCGCCCGAGCTCATGAACGAGGATCCCTACGGCAAGGGATGGATCATCACCATCGAGATGAGCGACCCGGCTGAGGCTGAGGAGCTCATGGATGCCAAAGAGTATGAGGAGTTCCTCAAAGAACAGGCCTGATGACGGCGCGCATGACGCGGAGCTGGAGCGCCAACTGGCGGTCATCCGCCGCGGCGTTGCCGAAATCCTTCCCGCCGAAGACGAGCTTCGCGAACGCCTGCGTCGTTCCCTGGCCACCGGCACGCCCCTTCTGATCAAGGCGGGCTTCGATCCCACCGCGCCCCATCTGCATCTGGGGCACGCCGTCCTGTTGCAAAAACTCCACCAGTTTCAGGAATTGGGCCACTCGGTCACGTTTCTGATCGGCGATTTTACCGGCATGATCGGCGACCCGAGCGGGATGAGTGAGACGAGAAAACCGCTGACGCCGGAACAGGTGAAGGAGAACGCCAAGACCTACCAGCAGCAGATCCGCCATTTTCTCGACCCAACCCGCACGACGATTGCGTTCAACAGCGCCTGGATGCGGCCGATGACGGCCGAACAGTTCATCGCGCTGGCGGCCCAATATAATGTGGCCCGGATGCTGGAGCGCGAGGATTTCCGGACGCGGTTCGAGACCCATCGGCCGATCGGCCTGCACGAGTTTCTCTATCCGTTGATTCAGGGCTATGATTCGGTGGTGCTGCGCGCGGATATCGAGCTGGGCGGGACGGACCAGAAGTTCAACCTGTTAGTCGGCCGCGAATTGCAAAAGCAGGCGGGCCGGCAGCCGCAAATCGTGATCACGATGCCGCTATTGGAGGGGACAGACGGCGTTCGGAAAATGAGCAAAAGCTTCGGTAATGCCATCGGGATTGAAGAGCCGCCGGAGGAGATTTTCGGCAAGGTG
>JBGPIL010000165.1:0-4948 GCA_041484905.1 Nitrospiria bacterium | reverse complement strand
TGGTCGTAGCAATGGATCCCCACTTCGTGGCCGGCGTCCCGCACGGCCCTCATGATCGCCTCGTTGCGGCGTCCGATATGCGGTCCCGGCCAGAGCAGCCCGTTGAGCAGCGTACGGAACCCGTAGACGCCGACGACATTCGTTCTGATCACCTTGCCGAAGAACCCGGGCCGGAAGAGACGCCGGATGGCCCGCCCCGTATTGTCAGGCCCCAGGGAAAAATAAAACGTGGCGGACACGCCGAATATCTTGAACAGATCGAGCAGGGCGGGGACGCCGAGCCGCGTGCCACGATCGGTATCGACGTCCACTTTGATCGCTAGCAGAGTCTCGGACATGTCCGGAGAGGCCGCGGCGCGCTTAACTGACCAACTCTTGCGACGGCCGCCCAAGATGATAATCGAGTGTCTTGCGCAGCGCGGTGTTCAGATCGGTCGTCGGCTTCCAGCCCAGATACTGCTCGGCGTTTTTAACCGAGGGCACGCGCGTCAGCACGTCTTGATAGCCCTTGCCATAGTACTCGTTTGAGTTGACCGGGATGAGTTTGGTCTTGTCAGCCAGGGAAGCGAATTGGGGATAGCTCTTCACCAGCGCCACCAGGGTTTCGGCCAGTTCCTTGACCGACACGTCGTTGGCCGGATTCCCGATATTGAAGATGCGCCCCTCGGCGCAGCCGTCTCGATTTTCGATGATGCGCAGCAGCGCGTCGATGCCGTCATCAATATAGGTGAAGCTGCGCCGCTGGGCGCCGCCATCAACCAGCCGGATCTCCTGGCCTCTCAGAATATTACCGATGAATTGGGTCAGGACGCGCGAGCTGCCCTCCTTCGGTTCGAGGATGTTGTCGAGTTTGGGACCGATCCAGTTGAACGGCCGGAACAGGGTGTACCGCAGCCCTTGCTGCTGGCCGTAGGCTGAAATGACGCGGTCAAGCAATTGCTTGCTGCAGGAGTAGATCCAGCGCATCTTGTTGATCGGTCCAAGCACCAGGTTGCTGGTTTCCTCATTGAACTCCTTGTCGGCGCTCATGCCGTAGACTTCCGACGTCGAGGGGAAGATCACGCGCTTCTTGTAGCGGACGCACTTTCTGACGATGTCGAGGTTGGCTTCAAAATCGAGTTCGAACACCCGCAACGGATCCTGCACATAGGTCGCGGGCGTGGCAATGGCCACCAGCGGCAGCACGACGTCGCATTTTTTGACGTGATATTCGATCCATTCCCGGTTGATGGTAATGTCACCTTCCACGAAATGAAAGCGTTGCTGGCCCAGGCACGGCTCCAGTTTGTCGCAGGCCATGTCCATGCCGAAGACCTCCCAGTCCTTCTGCTTGAGGATCTGTTCGGTCAGGCTGCTGCCGATGAACCCGTTGACTCCAAGAATCAAGACGCGAAGACTCATATGACTGCTCCTTTCACGATGAGGATGCCAGCGAGGTGCGGGGCCCGGCAGGATCGCCCACACGCTGGCCAACCCGCAATCCGTGACGGTTGCTCGCAGACGGCAGAGAGGACTGCTCGGCCTCTCCCTCCCATTGCCATGCGGTGATCTCCAGACAGCCATTGCCCGTGGTCACCCGCAGGGGCGTGGTTGAACAGACCCGCCCCGGCTGTCGTGTGTCAGGCGGGGCGGAACAGGAGGCGAGGGGTTCGGCCCACCAGATGAAAAGGCGCCGTCCCTCTGCCTGGGTGAAGGCGCCGGGGTAGGGATGTGTGACGGCGCGGATCAGATTGAAAATGGCCGCCGCACTCTGCGTCCAGTCGATCCGGCCGTCGTCCGGCTTCCGTCCGCCAAAGTAGCTCGCCTCCGTCTCGACCTGCCGGTGCCGCGGCGCCGTGCCCCGCTTCAGCGGTTCGATCTGCCGCGCCAGCACAATCCGCGCCGCCGCGGTCACCTTTCGGAAGATATCGAGCGCCGTCTCACGAGGGCCGATGGGCACCGCCTCCTGATCGACGATGTCGCCGGCATCGGCCCGTTTCACCATGTAGTGAAGCGTCACTCCGGTTTCTTGCTCGCCGTGCAGCACGGCCCAATTGATCGGCACGCGCCCGCGATACTTGGGCAGCAGCGAGCTGTGCATGTTGAAGGCGCCGAGCGGGGGCAGGTCCAGAATCTCCTGACAGATCATATTGCGGTAGTAAAACGAAACGATCAGGTCCGGATCAAGCGCCCGAATATGGGTGATCCATTCCGGGGTGTTGACCGAAGCCGGCCGGTGGACGGGGATGCCGTGCCGCTCGGCCAGTTCGGCCACCGACCGGAACCAGATCTCCTCACCGGGATTGTTCTCATGGGTGAAGACCGCGGCGATCCGTTCCCGCCGTTCGATCAGCAGGTCAAGGCAGTCGTATCCGACGTCGTGGTAGGCGAAGACCACGAGCGTGACGGGGCCCGGACGGTTAGGGTTCCTGCTGCTCATAAATATGACGGATGACGAAGCGGGGACGGCGCCGGACCTCCTGGTAGATCCGGCCGACATATTCGCCGATGATGCCGAGGCCCAGAATCCCCACGCCGACGAGAAAGTAGAGGATGGCAAACAACGTGAAGAGCCCCTCCGCCTCCGGCCCGACCACCAGCCTTCGGATAAAAAGAAACACCACAAAGACCGCGCTGAAGATCGACACCGCCATGCCAAAGAGCGTGAACAGCTGCAACGGGACGACGGAAAAACCCGTCATCAGATCAAAGTTCAGGCGGATCAGATCATAGAGGCGATATTTGGAGACGCCCGCCGTCCGCGGCGCGTGTTCGACTTCCACCTCGGCCGGCGAGGCGGCGTAACTGACCGCCAGCGCGGGAATAAAAGTCGACGTCTCGCCGCTGGCCGTGATCTGCTCGACGATGTGCCGCCGGTAGGCGCGCAGCATGCAGCCCTGATCGCGCATCCGGATGCGGGTGATCCGCTCACGAACCATGTTCAGCATGGCCGATGCGATGCGGCGGAACCAGCTGTCCTGCCGTTTGCGGCGGTAGCCGCCGACGACATCATGCCCATGATCGATCGCCGCCAGCAGCTTGGGGATCTCCTCCGGCGGATTCTGCAGATCGGCATCGAGCGTGACCACCACCTCGCCCCGCGCGCGTTCAAGCGCCGCCATCACGGCCATATGCTGGCCGAAATTGCCGTTAAAATCGATGACGCGCACGTGCGTAGGCCTGCGCTGGTGGAATAACTGCAGCAACGAGCCGGAGCGGTCGCGGCTGCCGTCATTGGTGAAAATGATCTCGTACGATTTTCCGGTCGCGTCCATGACGGCCGTCAAACGGGCAAACAGCTCTTCCAACACGGCCTCCTCGTTGTAGACCGGAATGACGACGCTGATCGCGGGGCGGGCCATCATCAGGCTCGCGTGAAGATCTGGGCCATCGTCTCGATGACCCGGTCATGGTCACCGTCGGTCATCGCGGGAAAGAGCGGCAGGCTGATGATCCGCTCGCCGATCGATTCGGCCAGTGGAAAATCGCCCCGCGCGAAACCAAATGCCTCGCGGTAATAGGGATAGAGATGGACGGCCCGGTAGTGAAGGCCGGTGCCGATGCCGCGCTCCTGCATCGCCCGCATGAAGGCCGCCCGGTCCATTCCGGCCGCCTCCGGGTTGATCTGCGGCGTGTAGAGATGCCAGGCGTGGCGATGCGCGTAGACGGGCGTGCCGGGCAGCGTCCATTGCGGCCAGCCCTTCAGGCGCGTCTGGTAGCGCTGCGCCAATTCGGTCCGCCGCGCGATGAAGGCCTCCAGCTCCGGCAACTGGTGCAACCCGAGCGCCGCCTGCAGATCCATCATATTATATTTGTGGCCGGCCGCCACGATCTCGTAGTCCTGATTGCCCTTGGGGCCGAAACGATTGAACGCCTCCCGGTCGATCCCGTGAAAGCGCAGCACCGCCACCTCACGGGCCAGCGCGTCATCGCGAGTCGCCACCGCGCCCCCCTCGCCCGTCGTCATATTTTTGTTCGGATGAAAACTGAAGACCTGCGTATCGCCGAACGAGCCGATCCGCCGCCCTTTATATCCGGTGCCGATGGCATGGGCGGCGTCTTCGATGACGCGAATATCCTCTGCCTCCGCCAGCGCGTAGAGCGGGTCGAGATCGACTGGCAGGCCGGCGAAGTGAACCGGGACGATGGCGCGCGTTCGCGGCGTGATCGCATCGGCGAGCCTTGTCACATCAAGGTTCAGCGTGGAGGGTTCCACATCGACCAGCACGGGCCGGCCGCCGGCCAGGACGATGGTATTGAGCGTCGCCGCGAAGGTCAGCGGTGTGGTGATCACCTCATCGCCCGGCTGCAACTTGAGCGCCAGCAGGGCCAGATGCAGCCCCGCCGTGGCCGAGGAGAGGACCAGGACGTGCGGGGCGCCCAGATACTGTTTCAGGGCGGCTTCAAACCGCTCGACCCGCGGACCGGTCGTGATCCAGCCGGATCGCAGGCAGGCCACCACTTCATCAATCGCCGCTTGGCTGATGGACGGTCGGGAAAAGGGGAGGAATTCTTGCTCGGCGCCGCTCACGGGTCAGCTTCGCGTGATCAGATAGACCCCGGCCATGATCACCACGATGCCGCTTATGCGCACCATGGACAGTTGCTCCTGGAACAAATAGGCCGCGGCGACGGCATTGACGATATACCCGACGCTCAACATCGGGTAGGCGTACCCGACGTCCACGCGCGAGAGGACCATGATCCAGACGACCACGCTGATCACATAGGAGGCGAGACCGGCCAGAATGAAGGGATTGGCGGCCGCATGCAGACCAACGGGCATCAGGTTGGCCCAACTGAAATCAAAATAGCCCATTCGACGCGTGCCCTGCTTGAGCAGCAATTGCGCCCCCGCATTCAACAGCACGCCCAGCAAAATAATTGGAAGATATTTCACCCGTTCCGCCTCCTGTCGTCGAACCAGTATCCGTGATTCCACGGGCAAATGCAAGATGGGGGGTTTAGG
>JBGPIL010000164.1:0-4976 GCA_041484905.1 Nitrospiria bacterium | reverse complement strand
TCACAACTTTTTCATGGCCTACGTGCACGTCGCGCACGATTGCCACATCGGCCATCACACCGTCCTGGCCAACGCGGCCACGCTGGCGGGTCACATCAGCGTGGGCGATTGGGCGACCGTCGGCGGCCTCGTCGGTGTCCATCAATTCGTGCGGATCGGCACCCATGCCATGATCGGCGGTTGTTCAGGTCTGGGACAGGATGTCCCTCCCTATCTGATTGCGGCGGGACGGCCCTCGACCTTGTATGGCCTGAATGCCATCGGGCTCAAGCGACGGGGCTACAGCGACGAGCAGATCCAGGCGCTCAAGCAGGCCTACCAGATGCTGTTTCGCTCCAAGTTAAAGCGGAAGGAAGCGATCAAGGAAGCGACCGCCAAGTGGGGCGCCAGTCCGGAGGTGATGGCGTTGGTCCAGTTCATCGAGCAATCCGAGCGGGGCGTCTGCAGTCCGAATCGACAAGCCTCATCGCCGGTATGAACGCCCCGGCGTCACCGCCGTCGGCCCCGTCGAAGCGCCTGGGCATCATCGCCGGCAACGGCCGTTTCCCGCTTCTGGTTGCCCAGGAGGCCCGCCGGCAGGGGTGTTGGGTCGTGGCGGTCGGCCATCAGGGCGAGACGCTGCCGGAGCTGGAGCCGTTGGTCGATGAAATTGAGTGGATTCGCGTCGGCCAGATCGGCCGGATGATCGCCCGCTTCCAGCGATCGGGCGTGCGCGAAGTCGTCATGGCGGGTGGAATCACCAAAACGCGACTGTTTACCGAGGTGCGGCCCGATCTGCGGGCGCTGACGCTCTTGGCCAAGCTGAGGACGAAGGATGATGACGCCATTTTGCGCGAGTTGGCGGCGGAGCTTGAACGGTCGGGCCTGGTGGTCGGTGACTCGGTGCAATATCTGACCGCGTTACTAGCAACTCCGGGATCAATGACCACCAAAACGCCAACGAAGGAGGAACAGGCCGATATCGACTACGGGTGGGAAGTGGCCAAGGCGGTCGGCCGGTTGGGGATCGGGCAGTGTGTGGTGGTCAAACACAAGGTCGTCCTGGCGGTGGAGGCGACGGAAGGCACCGATGAGACGATCCGTCGGGGCGGGCGGTTGGCCCATGGCGGAGCCGTGATCGTCAAAGTCAGCAAGCCGGGGCAGGATCACCGGTTTGATCTGCCCACGATCGGCCCCGCCACCGTCACGGTGATGGCGGAAGCGGGAGCGTCCGTGATCGCGGTGGAAGCCGGACGTTCGCTCCTGATCGATCGCGATGAATTATTGACCCAGGCCGATCGGACCGGAATCGCCATTGTCGGGGTGGCCCGTGAGTGATCTCCCGGTTGGTGTCGTCGGCGTCGGCTACCTGGGACAGCATCACGCCCGGCTCTACAGTCAGATGGCCGGTGTCCGGCTGGTTGGCGTTGTTGATCCTGACGCCGACCACGCCGCCGCGGCGGCGCGTGCGACCCGGTGCGCGGTCTTTCCCGATCTCGCCCGTTTAGCCAAGGAGGTCAAGGCGGTCAGCATCGTCGTGCCCACCCCGTTGCACCACGAGATTGCGCTCCAGTGTCTGGAGCTGGGGCTGGACGTGTTGCTGGAAAAGCCGATGACAACCACGCTCGAGCAGGCGGATGCGCTGATCGGGGCGGCCGAGCGGCGGCAGGCCATTTTACAGATCGGCCATCTGGAACGGTTCAACGGCGCAGTGCTCGCCGTCGTGCCGTACCTGACGGCGCCGCGCTTTATCGAATCACACCGGCTCGGCCCCTTCATGGAGCGGGGCACGGATGTCGATGTGGTGCTGGATCTGATGATCCACGACATCGACATGGTGCTCAGTTTCGTCAAATCTCCGGTGGAGGAGATCCGGGCCGTCGGCGTGCCCGTGCTGTCCTCGCAGGTGGACATCGCCAACGCGCGAATCGAGTTCGCCAACGGGTGCGCCGCCAATGTGACGGCCAGCCGGGTCTCCAAGGACAAGATGCGGAAGATCAGGATCTTTCAGTCCGACGCCTACATTTCCATCGACTACCAGAAACAGGATGCGGTCGTCTATCGACGGGTGATGGACGGCCAGCAGCCGAAAATTGTGTTTGAGCCGCTTCGCATCGAGAAGGACGAGCCGCTCAAGGCGGAATTGGAGAGCTTCGTCCGGGCGGTGGCGCAGCGGATCCAGCCGGTTGTCACCGGCCGGGATGGTCGTGAAGCGCTGCGCGTGGCGCTTGAGGTGGTCAAGACCATGGAGCGGTCGATGCGCCGGATGACGGGCGAGGCCGCCGTTGGAGGCGCAGCGTAACGATGGGGCCGACGATTTTCATCAGCGCTGGTGAGGCCTCCGGTGATTTGCACGGCGCGAAAGTGGCGGCCACCCTCCGGCTGCGGCGTCCCGACTGCCGTCTGGTCGGAATGGGGGGCGACGGCATGCGGGTGGCCGGGGTCGAAATCCTCGTGGACAATGCGGATCTGGGCGTCGTCGGCCTGTGGGAAGTGCTGGCCCACGGCCGTGCGATCTGGCGCGCGTATCACAGGGTCAAAGCGTGGCTGATCGCGCAGCGGCCCGACGTGGTGGTGCTCATCGATTACCCGGAGTTTCATTTTCAGGTGGCCCGTTTAGCCAAACGCCTTGGGCTGCGGGTGATCTACTACGTCAGTCCGCAGGTCTGGGCGTGGCGCCGTGGGCGGTTGCGTACGCTGGCCCGCTTGATTGATCAGATGATTGTCATCCTGCCGTTTGAAGTGGAGTTGTATCGATCGGCCGGCGTGCCGTGCGTGCTGGTCGGCCATCCCTTGCTGGACGAGCTGGAAGCGGCGCCGGACCGTGCGACTGTGCGGGCCCGCTGGGGTCTTGCGCCGTCGCACACCGTGATCGGCCTCTTTCCCGGCAGTCGCGTGGCGGAAGTGCGGCGCCACCTGCCCGTCATGCTGGCGGCGGTCGAACGGGTGGCGCGGCAACGGCCCGGGCTGACGGTGCTGCTCGGACAGGCCGCGACGGTATCCGACGAGGAATTTGCGCCCTATTTGAAGGCGGCGACCGTGCCCATCACGGTCAAGCGGAGCGAACCCACCGCGGCACTCGTCGCGTCGGATGCCGTGCTGGTTGCCTCCGGCACGATCACCCTGCAGGCGGGATTGCTGCAAGTGCCGATGGTCATCATTTATAAAGTGGCGCTGTTGACCTGGATTATCGCCCGTTCGCTGGTCCGGGTGCCGTTTGTGGGGCTGCCGAATCTGGTGGCCGGCGAGGGGATTGTGCCGGAATTACTGCAATCGGCCGCGTCGCCCGAGGCCATCAGCGAGCGGCTTGCGGCCTGGCTTGACGATCCGCACCGGCTCGAGTTGATTCGCAAGCAGTTGGCCGGCCTCCGCGACCGGTTGGGGCGGCCGGGTGGATCGGTTCAAGTGGCCGAGGTGATTTTGCAGTGGGCCGACCGAACGGCGAAAGGGTAGATAATGTCTGCACGTCAGTGCGTGCGTACGGCGATGGGGGTTGTCAGGGGGAGCGTGAGCATCGCTCCCCCTGACTTGAGCGAGCTTGTTATGCGAGCGGATGCGGCCTGATGCGCTCCTATCGACGGTTGCTGGCCGATGTGCTGACGCATTGGCCGAGATTGCTGACCGCCGGGATTTTATCCGGGCTGCTGGCCGGCATGACGGCCGCCTATGCCTGGCTGGTCAAATATTGGTTGGACGACGCCCTGATCGGGGGCAATCTGAGGATGCTGGTGCTGATCAGCCTGGCGATACCCGTGGTGGCGTTGGTCAAGGCGGCCTCCAGCTACGGCGAGGCCTACCTCATGCGCTATGTCGGCAACAGTATCGTCCGCACACTCAGGGACCGGCTGTATGGCCATCTCCTGGCCCTGCCGGTCGGTTACTATGCCACACAGCAGTCCGGCCGGTTGATTTCACGCTTTACCAACGACATCAATCTGATTCAGGGGATGGTCACCGTCGGTTTTATCGATCTGATGCAACATGGTGTTACGTTGTTCGTGTTGTTGGGCTACGTCTTCTATCTGAACTGGAAGCTGGCGATTCTCGCGGTGATCGTCCTGCCGGTCGCCTATACGCTGCTGGTGCGGGTGATTCGCCGGCTCAAGCGGTTGGCGACGACCATGCAGGAGCAGCTGGCCGGGTTGACCGCCATACTTCAGGAAAGCCTGCTGGGTCTGCGGGTGATCAAGGCCTTTGCCAAGGAGGCGTTTGCGCAGGAGGAGTTCCGTCAACAGAATGCGCGCGTCTTCACGTCCTACATGCGGTTGGTCCGTCTCATGGAATTTGTGTCTCCGGTGATTGAGTTTGCGGGCGCCCTGGGGTTTGCGCTCGTCGTCTGGTACGGCGGCCGCCAGGTGATTATCGACAAGGTAATGTCGCCGGGCGAGTTGATTTCGTTTTTGGTCGCCTGCGGGTTGCTGTATGGACCGGTCAAGCGACTGTCGACGGTCGGGTCACAACTGCAACCGGTCATGGCGGCGGCGGATCGGGTCTTCGCCATTCTTGATGAACCGACCGAGCCGCAACTGGATCGAGGACGGATCGAGATCAGCCGGGTGTTGCAGGGGATCGAATTCGAGCGTGTCTCGTTTCAGTACGGGCCGGACAGTCCGCCGGCCTTGCGGGAGGTGTCGCTGCGGATTGGTGTCGGCGAGATGGTGGCCTTGGTCGGCAGCAGTGGCAGCGGCAAGAGCACCATCGTCAACCTCATTGCCCGTTTTTACGAGCCGTCGTCCGGGCGCGTGCTTCTGGACGGCCATGATGTGCTCGACGTCAAACTGCCTTCGCTTCGACGGCTCATCGGCATCGTCAGCCAGGAGACGGTGCTCTTTCAGGATACGGTCCGGAACAATATTGCCTTCGGGCGGGCCGATCTCCCGCTGGAGGCGGTGATCGAGGCCGCGACCGCCGCCTACGCGCATAATTTTATTTCCGCGCTGTCCCAGGGGTATGACACGGTTCTCGGAGAGCGGGGACTGACGCTCTCGGGCGGGGAG
>JBGPIL010000163.1:0-5022 GCA_041484905.1 Nitrospiria bacterium | reverse complement strand
GGAGTGCGATTGTGGCCGAGGCGGGATTGAGTTTTTTAGGTTTGGGTGTCCAGCCGCCGACGCCGAGCTGGGGGAGCATGCTGGCGGAGGGACGGGCCTTCGGGGTGCTCGCCCCACATTTGACTCTTGTGCCGGGTCTGGTGATCATGGCGGTGGTGTTGGGCTTGAATCTGCTGGGTGACGGATTGCGGGACAGGCTCGACGTCCGGTCAAATAGCCCAGGTTGAGGGATTGCAGTCTCCGGGAGGAAGTGCTATACAGACTCGTCCGATCGGCGGCCGGAATTGCAGGAATTACAATGGAATCGTCATGAAATATTGCCATCACATCAATAGGCCAAACGCGATTGCGCTGTTGATGCTGGCGGTGCTCTTCGCCTGCCAGGGCAACGTCAAGGAGCAGAAGTCCGAGTACCTAAAACGGGCCGAACGCTACGTTCAGCAAGTCGATTATCCCGCCGCGATTATCGAGTTGAAAAATGCGGCCAAGGTCGACCCGACCGACGCACAGGTCTACTATCGAATGGGGCTGACCTATTTGCGCATGGGCGAAGTGGCCAACCGCGAGCAGGCGTTTCAGGCCTTCTCGCGTAGCGTGGAGCTGGATGCCTCGTTGCTCGACGCCTCTCTGAAGATCGGCGAGCATGACCTGCAAGTCGGAGAGTATAAGAAGGCGCTGGAGCAGGTTGATCTCGTCCTCAAACGCGATCCCCGCTACGTGGACGCCTTCATCTTGAAGGGAAAGATTTACGCGGCGCAGCGGGAGACGGCGCGCGCGATCGCCAGCTATGAAGAGGCCGTCTCGATCGCGCCATCGCAGACCCCGCTCTATCTGAGCATCGCGGCCCTCTATGCGGCCGATGGCAACCTGAAAGCCGCCGAGGCGCAATATCAGCGCGCGTTGGCCGTCGATAACCGCTCGGTTGACGTGCGGCTGGCGCTGGTGAATTTTTACGCCGGGCAGAAACGCTATGATCGCGCCGATCAGGAGCTTCGGAAGGTGATCGCCCTTGACCCCGATAACGGCCGGTTGCGACTGCAGGTGGCGAATTTTTATGCCGCGTGGGGAAAACAGGGCGAGGCGGAAGCGGCCTATCAGGCGGCCATTGAACGCGACCCCCGTGATCTTGAGGCGCGCGCCCAACTGGCCAATTTCTATGCCAGCACGGGACGCATGGACCGTGCGTTGGCCGAGTACGTCAAGGCGGAACAGGCCATGCCGGCCTCCCTGGCGCCGAAACGAAAACGGGCCGAACTGCTGCTCGATCAGCGCCGGTTGAATGAAGCCAAGCTCCTCATCGATGAAATCCTTCGCGCTGCGCCGGATGAACTGGACGGGCTTTTTTTAAAAGGCCGGTACCACTTGGCGATGTCGGAAGCCGATGAGGCCAAAGCGTTATTTCGCCGTGTTGTGACAGAGCGCCCCCAATTTGCGCCGGGCCATTATTACCTCGGTGAGGCGCATCGGCAAAATCACGATCTGCAAACGGCGAAATCGGAGCTGGTCAAAGCCATCGAACTCCAACCCGGCTACACGGAAGCCCGGTTGTCACTGGCCGAGTTGTATCTGGATACGCGGGCGTTCCCGCTGGCCGTCGAACAAGCTGAGGCGGTGTTACAGGATCAATCGCACCATGCGGGCGCGCGGCTGCTGCTGGGGCGCGCCTATCTCGCGCAACACAGAATCGGTGAAGCGGTTGAGGCCATCAAAGCGGTGGTGGCCCAGTCTCCCGGCCACGCCATGGCCCACTATTTTTTGGGTCGGGCCTACAGAGAACAACAACAGTTTCCTGCAGCGCTCATCGAACTGGAGGCCGCGCTCAAGCTCGATCCCGACATGGTGGATGGTTTGAAGCAGATCGTCGAGATCGATCAGGCGCAACATCAGCCGGAACGGGCGATCAAGCGCGGCCTGGCCCAATTGGCGCTGGTGGCCGACCACCCCAAGACCGGTGCCACGATCCATGACCTTCTGGGACAACTCTACAACCAGCAACGGCAGACGGCGCAGGCCGAAGCGCAATTCAAAGACGCCATTCAGGCTGACAAGGATTTGCTCAATGCCTATTTGCATCTCGGCGAGTTGTATGCGACACAGCAGGCCTATGAGAAAGCGATGGCGCAGTATCAGGCGGCCATCGCCATCGATCCCACGTTTGCGCCGGCGCATGTGTTGATCGGGGTGTTATATGACGCGCAGAAGCAGCACCAGCAGGCATCCGCCTCGTATGAAAAGGCCTTGAAGCTGCAACCGGGGCTGGTGCCGGCGCTGAACAATCTGGCCTGGAACTATGCGGAACATGGCGGTAATATTGACGTGGCGCTGAAGATGGCCGAGCGGGCCAGAGCACAATCGCCTGACGACCCCGGCATTGCCGATACGTTAGGGTGGATTTATTACAAGAAGAACGTCTACCTCAAAGCGCAGTCGCTCCTTCGGGAGAGCACGGAAAAAGTCCCCGAGAATCCCATAGGACATTACCACCTTGGCATGACCTATTTTAAAAATGGGAACCGAACCGAAGCCAAACGGGAACTGGAGATGGCGCTCCGCTTCAGTCCGTCATTTCCCGGCGCTGAAGAAGCCAAGCAAACGCTGAAGCAGTTTTAAACCGTTCCGGTTTGAAGTGATAAAACACGAAGGGCGCCGGGTGAAGTCACCGGCGCCCTTTATGTTCAACTCTGTGGTGCGTTGATTACTTGCGCTTCCGATTGACGGCCCACAGTCCAACGAGGCCGGAACCCATCAACAGGAGACTTGCAGGTTCGGGTGCCGTGGTGGTGCCGCCGCCGTCTGTGCCACCGCCATCGACGTAGTCACAATATTGGCCCCAGTCGCCCCCGGTCCAATCGCTCCAATTGTCGAATGTCCACGCTGATGCCTTTGAAGTCATTCCAACCACAACCGACAGCGCCAGCGCGATGATCACGATCAATTTCTTCATGAAAGCTCCCCCCATTAAAGTACCCACGAGCTGTATATATAATGAAGCAAGGCCCATGCCATACTTGAATGATTTCTGGTGAGCAACACAGGTGAGCTCATAGTCATTTGATATATATATGTAATATTTGTTTTCTTGGCTGTTTATTGTTGACGTTTTAGTCACAGCGATGCCTCTATCTCTTGCGGATTGTCAAGTTTGCCTGCTGCGGGAGATGGCCCTGAATCAAGCCGTCAATGACCTGAGAATAAGTCATGATAAATCAATCTGTTGTGAAGCGCCATCCATCGGCAATCTGTCAACTTTTCCGTCGGTCAGTTACTGGGCAGCCGAATGTCCCGTTTGACGATAATTTCATGGAGGGCTTGACGGCTGAGACCAAGCTCCGTGGCCGCCCGGGTGATGTTGCCGTGATGTTTGATCAGGGCGGCCAGGACCACCTCTCGTTCGGTCTGTTCTTTCGCGGCGCGCAGCGATGGGGCTGGCGGCGTCTGCGCCGAGAGTTCAAGGTCGGTCGGAGAGACCAGTCGTCCTTCCGCCATGATGACGGCCCGCTTGACCCGGTTTTCGAGTTCCCGAATATTGCCGGGCCAGTGATACGCTCGCAACGCATCCCAGGCTTCCGGGGTTAACCCTTTGACGGGTTTTTTCTCTTCAGAGGTGGTGCGATCCAGAAAGGCCTGGGCCAGTAACATCACATCGGGGCCGCGCTCTCTGAGGGGGGGGACGGAGACCGTGACGACGCGGAGGCGGTAGTACAGGTCGTCCCGGAACGTCCCGCCGGCAATCGCGTCGCTCAGATCTTTGTTCGTGGCGGCCATGATGCGGACGTCAACATGAATTGATTCGTGTCCCCCCACCCGTTCGATCGTACGGTCCTGCAGGAATCGAAGAAGCTTGACCTGAAGCGCGAGCGGCAGTTCGCCAACCTCATCGAGGAACAGGGTGCCGCCCGCGGCGAATTCGATCCGACCCCGCCGCTGAGCGGTGGCACCGGTAAAGGCGCCTTTCTCATACCCGAACAGCTCGCTTTCCAGCAAGTTGTCGGGAATGGCGCCACAGTTGATGGCGACAAAGGGCCGCCCGGCCCGCGCGCTTTCGGCATGAATCGTTTGGGCGACCAGCTCCTTGCCGGTTCCGCTTTCGCCCATCACAAGAACAGCGGCGTCCGAGCCGGCCACTTTGCGGATGGTCGTAAAGAGCGACTGCATGACCGGTGAATTCCCGAGCAGGGAGCCGAACCCATGGCCCGCGACCTCGCGCCGGCGGGCCGCGTTTTCCGCTTCCAGGTCGTAGAGCTGATAGGCCCGCTTGAGCAGGAGCTTCAACTCGGCCAGATCGGTCGGTTTGGTGAAATAATCATGCGCCCCCAGCTCCACCGCCTTGAGCGCAACGGCCCGCTCGCCATGGCCGGTCACGACGATGACTTTGGTGCGCGGCAGCAGACGCAGCAGCTCCTGGAGTGTTTGCAAGCCCTCGGTGGCTTCTCTCGGCGTGGGCGGCAGCCCGAGATCCAGCAGCACGACCGGAGGCTGAAGCTGCTTGGCGAGGGCGAGCGCGCCTTCGCGGTTGCCGGCGACGTGCACCTGATAGTCGGAGGAGAGCCCCCATTGCATCTGGTTGCGAATCAACTCGTCGTCTTCAGTCAGGAGCAGCGGTCTCAGCATGGGGCCTATTCCGTTGACGTGGGGAGCAAAATGGTGACGGTGGTGCCGTTGCCTTCCCGGCTGTCCACCGTGATACGGCCGCCGTGGGCGTCCACGATCTTCCGGCATTGGTACAGACCGATGCCCAACCCGCCCGGCTTGGTGCTGCGGAATGGCTGGAAGAGGTGCCGATCCATGAAGTCTGAAGACATGCCGCAGCCGTCATCAATGACAGAGAGCGACGCCCACCCGTTTTGGTGCCCGGTACAGATCCGGATCCGGCCGTTGGGGTGGCGGCTGGCTTCCTGTGCGTTGAGGAGAAGGTTGGTGAGCACGGAGCGAAACTGGCGGCGGTCCAGCCGGATCGGCGGCAGCGCCGTCGGCTCAAACACGACCGCAGGCGCCGTCGCCCCGTTGAGCGACTGGAGACTC